>CAIJMU010000124.1 GCA_903821875.1 uncultured Spirochaetota bacterium | reverse complement strand
GCGTCGAGGGTCTTGTTGACGCCATCCACGATCTTCCGGTAATCGCCCCGGTGCTTCGTGGCGTCTGCGCGGGTCTGGAGCTTTCCGTCGATGGCTGCCTGCACGAGCATGCCAGCATCGGCGACGAGGGAATTGACCGCGTCGATGGCCTTGTTGAGGTTGTTCTTGATCGTGTTGAAGTCGCCGTTGTAACTGTCCGTGATCTTGGGCGGAATATCTCCTGCGGAGATCTTGTCCACGTACTCTGCTGCCACGTTGAGGGGACCGATGACAGCGTCGAGGGTCTTGTTGACGCCATCGACGATCTTTCGGTAGTCGCCCTGATGTTTGCTAACGTCCGCGCGCGTGGCCAGCTTTCCGTCGATTGCAGCCTGCACGAGCATCCCTGCGTCAGCCACGAGGCCATTGACCGCATCGATGGCCTTGTTGAGGTTGTTCTTGATCTCGTTGAAGTCGCCGTTATAGGTATCTGTGATCTTTGATGGAATATTGCCGCCTGATATCTTGTCGACGTAGGCGGCCGCGACGTTGAGGGGGCCAATGACGGCGTCGAGGGTCTTGTTGACGCCATCGACGATCTTGCGGAAGTCGCCCTGGTGTTTCGTGGCATCGGCGCGCGTGGCAAGCTTGCCGTCCACGGCTGCCCTGGCAAGCATGCCGGCATCGGCGGCGAGGGCGTTGACTGCATCGATGGCCTGGTTCAGGTTGTTCTTTATCTCGTTGAAGTCGCCGTTGTAGGTGTCGGTGATCTTCGGGGGGATGTCGCCCTTTGAGATCCGGTCCACATAATTGGCGGCAACATTGAGGGGTCCTATGACCGAGTCCAGGGTCCGGTTGACTCCATCGACGATCTTGCGGTAGTCGCCCTGGTGCCTGGTGGGATCGGCCCGGGTGGCGAGCTTGCCATCGACCGCAGCCTGGGCCAGCACTCCCGCGTCCGCCACCAGGGCGTTGACCGCGTCGATGGCCTGGTTCAGGTTGTTCTTGATCTCGTTGAAGTCGCCATGATAGGCATCGGTGATCTTCGGGGGTATGTCTCCCTTGGAGATACGATCAACATAATTGGCTGCGACATTGAGCGGTCCGATGACCGAGTCCAGGGTCTTGTTGACTCCATCGACGATCTTGCGGAAGTCGCCCTGATGCTTGCTGGCATCGGCACGGGTCGCCAGCTTGCCCTCGACGGCTGCCTTGGAAAGGATGCCGGCGTCGGCGACGAGGGCATTTACCGCGTCGATGGCCTGGTTGAGGTTGTTCTTGATCTCGTTGAAGTCACCCTTGTAGGCATCGGTGATCTTCGGGGGGATGTCGCCCTTGCTGATCCGGTCGACGTAGTTGGCTGCGACGTTGAGCGGGCCGATGACGGAATCGAGGGTCTTGTTGACGCCTTCGACGATCCTGCGGTAGTCCCCCTGGTGCCTGGTGGCGTCAGCCCGCGTGGCAAGCTTGCCGTCAACAGCAGCGTTGACGAGGATTCCAGAATCGGCGACCAGCGCGTTCACCGCGTCGATGGCCTGGTTCAGGTTGTTCTTGATCTCGTTGAAGTCGCCCTGGTAAGCGTCGGTGATCTTCGGGGGTATGTCTCCCTTTGAGATGCGATCAACATAATTGGCTGCGACATTGAGCGGGCCAATGACCGAGTCCAGGGTCTTGTTGACGCCTTCTACGACCTTGCGGAAATCGCCCTGGTGCTTTGTGGCATCCGCCCGTGTCGCCAGCTTGCCCTCGACGGCTGCCTTGGCGAGAAGGCCCGCGTCGGTCACCAGCAGGTTGACCGAATCGCCCACCTTGCCAAGGGAAGCCGCGACGAGGGCGAACTCATCCTTGGACTTGACCACAAGACGCTCCGAGAGGTCACCTGCTGCCATCTTGTCGAGGACAGAGACGCTTTTCTTGAGCGAGCCGGAGATCGAAGTTCCCAGGAATATGCCGAGGACGATTGCGACGAGGAAGGCGAGGATGGTCACAGCGAGAAGGATGCTTGTACCCACGGTGCCGGTATCCTGAGCCCGAGTGATCTCCTTGACGCCATAATAGTCTTTCACATAGTCCGACTGCTTCTTGATGTCGGCGATGGCATTGTCGAATTCGCTACGCCTTTCGCCAGCTATGAGCGGGACAAGGGAGGCGAAGAGGGAATCGCGGAGCGCCCCCGGTCCCGCTGCCAACGCCTTGTCGATGATGGCCAGCAGCTCGTTGTTGTAGGCCTTGGCGATGACCATCGCATCCTGGGTGGCCGTCCAGAGCTTGTCCTCCTCCGGGGTGCGAGCGATGGCATCGTAGTCGGCGATGTTCTTGGCGTAATCAGCCCTGGCAGTCTCGATGTTCGCCCTTTGCCTCTGGATGGTGACGGCATCGTCTACAAAGGCGGGATTGGCCAGGGTACGGATGGCAACCTTGATCTTCTGGAAGTTGGTAGCAATCTCCAGAATATTGCTGATCGACGGAATCACCTCCACCTGGATGGTCTCCAGGTTTTTGTTCATCGTTCCCAATTGCATGACGCCGACGATACCGACAACGCCGCAGAGCACAGCTACCGCGATGAATCCGACAAGAAGCTTGGCCAGGATTTTCATGTTGCCTCCATCTGCTAAAGCGGGGTGCAAGGGTTCAGCTCGGGAGCAGATCCAACTCGAAAGCAGGTGGATCCACCTGCAGCGAAGCTGCCGCATAGCGGCTTGGAAAGCACTCCCGTTAGCCAAAGGATGCTGCCTGCGGAGAACCCGTTAAAGAGGGGACGGGCTGATTTGGAAATAGGCCTTTGCCTATTCTGGCTGTAGTCCACCGCCTAGACATGCCGACGAAAAGTAGCAGGTTTGGGCTAGTGCACTCGCATCTGCTGCCTATACTTGGAACAGGAGCCCCCAGCGAGGCTTCCTAGAGGACAATCTTTGGCCCAGGCGGATTACCAGTTGCTTTCGAGCATCCTCGATACTTCCTCGGATTTTCTTTTCGTAAAGGATCTCGAGCTCCGGACCCTCGTCTGCAACAAGGCCTGTGCTGCTGCGCTCGGGAAACAGCCTGAGGACCTCGTTGGCAAGACAGACATCGAAAACGGCTGGGATCCTGCCAAAGTCCTGGGCGATCCTTCGAAGGGCATCCGGGGCTACGAAGAGGACGACCTCAACGCCCTTGCAGGCAGGACTATCCATGCCCCCACCGAGACCATCCTCCTGGCCGGGAAGCTCCGCAGCTTTGACACCGTCAAGCAACCCCTTCGTGACGCCGAGGGCACAATCATCGGGATGCTCGGCATAAGCCGCGACATCACCGACCGTGTCGAGATCGAAACCACCCTTGCCCGCCGCGAGGCCGAGCTCGCAGCCGCCAACAATGAACTCCGGAACCTCGCTTCCCACCTCATTGGGGTGCGGGAAGAGGAGAGGCGGCGCGTGGCCCGTGACATCCACGACGACCTTGGCCAGCGACTCACTGCCATGAGCCTTGGCCTTCACTGGATCGCCGATCGAGTAGCAGCGGATCCCGAAACCCTTCGCTCCGAGATCGAGGAACTCATCGAAACCAACCGAGATACCATTTCGGCCGTCCAAGGCCTGGCTGCGCAGCTCAGGCCCCATCTGCTCGACGACCTCGGAATCGGAGCCGCCCTCGACTGGCTTGTCGGCGACATCGGCAAACGGGGAGGAACGCGGATCTCGGTTTCCTGCGAGCTCGGCGAACGAGGCCTCGACCCCGACATTGCCATCACCCTGTTCCGTATTGTCCAGGAATCGCTCGGCAATGTGCTCAGGCATGCGAGTGCAAAGGAGGCGACAGTGAGGATCCTGAGTACTGGAGAGCTGCTCTCCCTCAGTATCACGGATGACGGCGTCGGCATCAGCGACATGCAAAGGAGCAACCCCGGTTCCTTCGGGATAATCGGGATGAAAGAGCGCGTCCAGCTTCACGGCGGAAGCTTTTCAGTCCTCGCCTCCCCGACCGGGGGCACGGTCGTCTCCGTTGCCATCCCCCTCTCGGCCAGGGAGGACAGGAAATCATGATCAGGGTCATGCTCGTCGACGACCATGCCATCGTGCGGCAGGGTCTCCGCAAGGTACTTGGCGAGAGTCCGGGAATCAGGGTCCTGGCCGAAGCGGCCTCTGTACAAGAAGCCCTCGATATTTCGTCCAGGATGGATCTCGACGTAGTCATCCTCGACATAGGACTCCCGGGGAGGGGCGGGCTGGAAGCCCTCGCCGGTCTCAAGGCCAACAAGCCAGCACTGCACATCGTCATTTTCAGCATGTACCCGGAGGAACAGTACGCGATCCGCTGCTTCCGCGATGGAGCAAGCGCCTTTGTCACAAAGGAAAGCCCTCCATCGGAACTGATCCATGCCATCAACACAGTTGCCAGCGGACGCCGCTATATCACCCCCAGCATCGGTGAGCGCATGGCCGGGCTCCTCCTTGATCCGGATACGAGGGTTCCCCACGAACGACTTACCGATCGCGAGCTTCAGGTCCTCCTCGGCATCGGGGCGGGTCTCGGCATCATCGAGATCGCCGGAAAACTCAGCCTCAGCCCCAAGACGGTGAGCACCTACAAGGCCCGGATCCTGGAAAAGATGGGCATGCAAAACACGGCCCAGCTTGTCAAATATGTCGTAGAAGCCAATCTCTCAGGCAAGCCATAGGACTACTTGCCGGCGGGAAGTCATCCTACGAATGCTTCAGCCGAGCTCCGGATGCGGAGCAATCCCGACTGGAGTACATTTGCAGAATGCTGCTGGGAATTGAAATGACCTTGGGCAAGGATGGACGCACGAGGGAGAGACGGCGATGAGGAATCTCAGGATGCTCATCGTCGAAGACGACTATCTTGCCCAGCAGATTCTCAAGGCCGGGGTCGCCGAATATGGGAAAGCCGAGACAGCGAATGACGGCAACCAGGCAACAGGAGACATCGAGAGAGCCTACGAAGAAGGCCGCCCCTTTGATCTGGTGTTCATGGATATCAAGCTCAGCGGCCTCAACGGACTGGAAGCGCTCGGAAGAATCAGGGACTACGAGAAGAGCTACGGAGTTCCCGATCGGGATGCCTGCAAGATACTCGTGACCACAGGCCTGAGCGACCCGCATTTCGTCCTCGAGTCCTTCAAGCAAGGCTGCGATGGTTTTCTTGTCAAACCTTACTCCAAGGAAGAACTAGCCGCAGCGATCACCAAGCTGGGATTGCTGGTTTGATAGGCGTACTGGTACTATGGAGGTACCTAGACCATGGAGAACCAGCCTTGAAGCTTGATGACACATTCACTTACGGACAGTACAAGGAGTGGCCAGAAGAAGAGCGCTGGGAGCTGATCGACGGCGAGGCCACTTTGGTCACGGTGAGTTCCGGGAGCCCTTCAAGGACAGGACAAAGATTGAATCGAGGGTATTGGAAGGATTTGCCGTCGACCCCGAGAGGCTCTTCGCGGATCTGAGCTGACACTCGGGGCTGCAGCACCGGCAGGTCTTTACGCCCTTCCATCCCGAAATGACAATGCCCACAGAATAGTCGCCATACCGTACACCCGAGGAGTCAGCCAATGCCTGTCGTCGATTTGCCCCTTGCGGAACTGAAGACCTACAGGGGAAGGAACCCCTGCCCGTCAGATTTTGATGAGTATTGGGAAGATGCCCTTGGCGAAATGCGGAGTGTCGATCCCCAGGTCGAGCTCAGGCCCTCATCCTTTGAATGCGGTTTTGCCGAGTGCTTCGACCTCTTTTTCACTGGCGTCCGCAGCGCGCGCATCCACGCCAAGTATCTCCGCCCCTCCACGGCGGTTACCCCGCATCCGGCCCTCCTCCAGTTCCATGGCTACTCAGGCAACTCAGGTGAATGGTCCTCGAAGCTCGGCTATGTCGCAGCCGGGTTCTCCGTCATTGCCATGGATTGCCGGGGACAGGGCGGCTTGTCCGAGGACCGGGGAGGCACCCGGGGCAACAGCCTGAATGGACACATTGTCCGCGGGCTCGACGACTCGAAGGAAAATCTCCTCTACAGGCAGATCTTCCTCGACACCGCGCAGTTAGCCTCAATTGTAATGGCTTTCCCCGAAGTCGACTCCACCCGTGTCGGGGCCATGGGCCTGTCCCAGGGAGGTGCACTCACCCTCGCCTGCGCCGCCCTCGAGCCGCGCATAGCCTGCCTTGCGCCCGTCTATCCCTTCCTCTCGGACTACCAGCGCGTCTGGGAAATGGACCTTGGAGGGGACGCATACAAGGAACTCCGCGAGCACTTCAGGCGCTTCGATCCAACACACGCCAGGGAGAACGAGATCTTCGAAAGGTTAGGCTACATCGATGTCCAGCATCTGGCCCCGCGCATCCGGGGCTCGGTCCTCTTTTTCACTGGCCTGATGGACACGATCTGCCCCCCCTCAAGCCAGTTCGCCGCCTACAATCGGATCACCTCGCCAAAACGCATGGTCGTCTATCCCGATTTCAGCCATGAAAGCCTGCCCGAGGAAGGCGATCGCAGCTTCGCTTTCATGCGGGAGGAACTGGGACGGAAGTAGAGCCTCCTTCGTATCCGGGCATCCTTGCCGTGCCTCGAAGCGTGCCGGGACAATTATCCGCGTTGCCCGGACTGCAAGGACAATTGAGTACCATCGAAGTCAGGGAAACAGCGTGAGCGGCCTCTGATCAGCCGCCCCGGGCCTTCTCCAGGATGCGCTCGAGATCTTCCATGCTGTAGTATTCTATGGTAATTGTCCCTTTTTCGAAGTCGCCCCGGACGCTCACCTTGGTACCAAAAGCCTCGATCAGGCGCTGCTCGGCGGCCACCAGGTCCGGGTCGCGCCGTTCCTGGCGCTGGCCCGGGCGCGGTCCTTCGCCGCCGCCGCCGCCCTCCCCGTTACCAGCGGTCTTCACCCGTTTGCCGCGGCCGAATTCCCCGGCGGCTGCCTCGGCCTGCCGCACGGAAAGCTCCTCCGCGATGACGCGCGCGAACAACAGCTCGCGGTCCGTGGGATCGGCTACGGCCAGAAGAGCGCGCGCGTGCCCGGGCGAAAGATTCCCGCCGCGGATGGCTGCCAGCATCGTCGGCGTGAGCCTGAGGAGGCGCAGCGCGTTGGCGATGGCAGGCCTCGACTTTCCGACCTTGTCTGCGACGTCCTCCTGGGTACAACCGGTCAGCTCCATGATGCCGCGGTAGGCCTCCGCCTCCTCTATGGGATTGAGATCCTCGCGCTGGACGTTCTCGATGAGGGCCACCTCAAGACGGCGTTCCTTCGAAAAGGAACGTACTATGACTGGTATTTCCTTGAGCGCAGCTACTCCGGCGGCGCGCCAGCGGCGCTCGCCCGCGACGATACGGTAGCGAACCGCGGTCCCCTCGGACTCGATGGTCTCGACTATGATGGGCTGGATGAGCCCGTGGAGGCGGATCGATGCGGCCAGTTCGGCGATCGACTCCTCGGAGAAATTCTTGCGCGGCTGGTCGGGGTTCGGCTCGATGCGCGAAAGCCCGACGCGGAGGATGCCGCCTTCGCCTGGAGCCTGGAAGGCCTGGCCCCCGCGCCGCTGGTCGCCCCGGCCATCGGCGGAGTCCTCGGACCACTCGATCGGCTCCTCGATGGGAACCGGCCCGGGCTCGGGGATAAGAGCCGCGAGTCCCTTGCCGAGACCGAATTGCCTGTTTGCCATTCCTATTTGCCCTCCGCCGTCCGAACGTCTTGATCGATACGGCTCGCCTTCGCGAACAGGCTTCCCTGCCCCGAGGGCTTCTTCGCCTTTGCAGCGGGTGCCTGCACGGCAGGCCCGCCCTCGACGCGGGCCACGAGTTCCTTTGCGAGGGACTCGTAGCTCCGTGCCCCGATGCAGTTTGGATCGTACAACGCGACGGGCAGCCCGTGGGATGGCGCCTCGGAAAGCCTCACGTTGCGGGGAATGATGGTCCTGAAAACGCGGTCCTTGAAGTATTCGCTCACCTGCTGCACGACATCCTGCGCGAGCTTGGTGCGCGAATCGTACATGGTGAACACGATGCCGCCGATCTTGAGTCTCTGGTTCATGCTCTTCTGCACAAGCTCGATGGTCTTCAGGATGAGGGACAGGCCCTCGAGCGCGAAATACTCGCACTGCAGGGGGATCAGCACCTCGTCCGCAGCCATCAGGCCGTTGAGCGTGAGGACACCGAGCGAGGGCGGGCAGTCAATCAGGATGTAGTCATAGTCAGGCACGACTTCGGCGAGGGCGCGCTTCAGGTAGAGGTTGCGGTCGTCACGATCGACCAGCTCGACCGTGGCACCAGACAGGTCGATTGACGAGGGGAGGAGCGCGAGGCGGTCGATCTTTGTACGGATGATGGCTTCCCGCACCGGGAGCGAACCACTGAGCACTTCGTACACTCCCCGACCTTCGCCGTTGCCGCCGACGCCGCTTGTGAGGTTGGCCTGGGGGTCGAAGTCAACCAGGAGTGTGCGTTTGCCAAGAATGGCCAGGTAGGCCCCGAGGTTTATCGCGGTGGTCGTCTTCCCGACGCCGCCTTTCTGGTTGACGAACACTATCGTGCGAGCCATTTCCTTCTCCAACCGACCCCGCGAATCCAGGGGTGAAACCCGGGATGAGTCCTTTGCTTGTCGTGAAATAAGCGGGTACTCCGAAGAATCTATCACGAAGCGATGCAGCTCCGCCATGAGGCTGGACTGCGGACGTTGACCCCGAGGGCTTCAGACAGCTACATTGTGCGGGAGGAGTTTGCCATGCTCAAAGAAAAAGTTGCCCAGGCCATTGAAGATGTCCGTCCTTCCCTTCAGGCTGACGGCGGGGACATTGAACTCGTATCGGTCGGCGACGATGGTCTCGTAACTGTCCGCCTCACCGGAGCCTGCGGAACCTGCCCCATGTCCACCTTCACCCTCAAGCAGGGTGTCGAGAACTATCTTAAGAAGACCATTCCCGAGGTCAAGGAAGTTGTCCAGGAGTGAGGGTCGGCGAATCGATGAAGCCTCGGAGTCCTGGCATAGCCGGCTGATTCCGGGGCTTTTTTTAATGCCTTCGATAATTGGCGTGCTGCCTGAATGGAATGCTAAGTCTTTCTGGGCAAATTAATAGAAAGGCCGCCCCCGAAGGAGCGGCCCTTTTCACCTAGAGCAAGCTCAGTAGCGATCGTTATCGCGGCGGGGCTTGTCCATGGCTTCGTTCACCTTGATCTGGCGGCCATCGAGGTCGATACCGTTGCATGCGGAGATTGCGGCGCGAGCCTCGTCGTCCGTACCCATCTCCACAAAGGCAAAGCCCTTGGAAGCGCCGGAGTCGCGATCGGTGATGATCTTTGCCGAGGCTACGGTGCCGTGCGACTGAAAGAGCCTACGGAGGCTATCCTCGTTCGAGCTGAAGCTGAGATTGCCCACATAGATTTTCCTGCCCATGAACATTTCCTTCGCCCAAGGCCTTGCCCCGGGCTTCCCTTAACATGTACCCACGATTAGCGTGGATCTGGCTGAACCATGGATATTGACATACCCACGCTTAAGTCAACGGCATGCTATCACAGACCTGCAGAAAAGATCCGGTTCTCCAGGCCTTCGGACTGCGGATTATTGTGGAATAAGGTCATTAGAGGTGGAAAACCTTCGGATTCAAGGCTTGTGCCTCGAATTCCAGGGCAAAGGCCGGGGCGTGGCTCCTCCTCTTGCCTGATTCTGCAGCGCGAAAGCCACCTTGAGCAGGCAGCCTTCGCGCAGCTATCCTGCCCTTCCATGGGTCTCCTGTCCTTTTTCCGTCGTTCGCGCCGCCGTCGCATCCTCGCGAAGCAGCCCATTCCCGACGAACTCTGGGCCTGGGCCATGAAGGAGCACAGGATCTTCGCGGGACTCGAGGAGGCCGAGAGGGAAAAGCTCCGGGAGCTTTCCACGATCTTCCTCGGGGAGAAGATCTTCGACCCGATCGGTGACGTTGAGCTCGACGATGAACTCAGGGTCTCGGTTGCCGCCCAGGCCTGCCTTCCCATACTCGGACTCGGGATCGACTGGTATGACGACTGGTCAACCCTCATGATCACTCCCCGAGAATACGGCGTACACACGAAGGACTACGACGACTCCGGCGTGGTGCACGAGTATGACGACGAGTTTTCCGGGGAGGCCTTCGACCTCGGTCCGGTCGCGCTTTCGAAGGTGGACATCGAGCAGTCCGGCTGGGGGGATGGCTACAACGTCGTCATCCACGAGATGGCCCACAAGCTCGACGGCCGGGATGGGGGCTACGATGGCTGCCCCCCCCTCCACAAGGAGATGGATCCCGAAGCCTGGAGACGGGTCTTCGCGGCCGCCTTTGTAGACTTCCGCGCACGCCTCAAGTCACCGGCCTCGCGCAAGCCCCGCCGTGGCAAGCTGAAAAAAAGCGGAGCGCCACGCATCGACGACTACGCCGCCGAGGGACCCGACGAGTTCTTTGCCGTCATGTGCGAGTATTTCTTCGAGCGACCAGCCCTGCTCCGCTCGGAGTATCCCGAGGTATATTCACAATTGCTTCTTTTTTTCCGCCGGGACCCGCTCGGCGGTGGCTGAGCCCAGCCGAGCCCTGCTGAGCCCGGGGCCCTGCCCTAGGCCTTCGCAGCCACGAGGGCTTCGGCGAAGACTTCCAGGCCCCGGTCTATCTCCTGGGCGCTCACGTTGAGGGGAGGAATCCAGCGTATGGTGGAGTCCCAGGTGCCACAGTTGAGGAGGAGGAGGCCCCTGGACTCGCATTCCGCAATGATTGCCTTGACTAAGGTTTTTGAGCCGCGGGAGCTGCCATCCACGGCGAACTCCGTCCCGACCATGAGACCCGGTCCGCGCACCTCGGCCAGGCTGCCATGGCGGCTCGCCAGGTCGCGGAGCCCCGAGCGGAGGCGCTGCCCCATCGCGGCGGCATTGGCGGGCATACCCTCATCACGCATCGCGCGAAGGGTCGCCACTCCGGCAGCCATCGCCACGGCATTGCCGCCATAGGTTCCCCCATGCGAGCCTGTGGGCCACTTTTTCATATGCTCGAGCCTCGAGATAACGGCCGACAAGGGGAGTCCACTCGCAATTCCCTTCGCAACTATCAGGATATCCGGAACTACGCCGGCACGCTCGAAGGAAAACCAGGCTCCCGTCCGGCCGAAGCCGCTCTGGATCTCGTCAAAGACGAGCATGATGCCATGCCTGTCGCAGAGCTCGCGGAGGGCCGCGAGGAAGGCTGTTGGAGCCTCGACGTAGCCGCCCTCGCCAAGGACGGGTTCGATGAGGATGGCTGCCACATCGCCCGGCGCCACCTGACTTGCGAAGAGTTCCTCGAGGCTTTCGAGGGCGAAGCGTACCGAGGCCTCTGAACTCATTCCCAGACGGAGCGGATAGGGATAGGGCGAGACGAAGACTCCGGATGGCATGAGTTGTGACCTTCCCCTGTACCCCGCCTTGGAGGTGGTCAGGGCCATGGCCTGGCCTGTGCGTCCATGGAAAGAGCCGGTGAATACGACCAGCGACTGACGCCCGGTGACGGCCCTCGCAAGCTTGACAGCCCCCTCCACGGCTTCGGCTCCTGAGTTCGAGAAGAAAAAGCCGTCCAGCGAGGAAGGCAGGATCCCCTTAAGCTCTCCTATGAGCTCGAGCATGGGCCTATGTATGACAATGTTGGCCTGGGCATGGATGAACAGCCCCGCCTGGGCCGCGATGGCCGCAACCACCCTGGGGTGGCAGTGGCCGGTATTGGTCACGCCAATGCCACAGGTGAAGTCGAGGAAGCGGCGACCGTCCGTGGCTGTGATCCAGGAGCCCGAGGCGCTTTCCACTTCCAGGGTGAAGAGCCTCGACCAGACCGGTGACATGTTCGGAAAGTTGTCATCAAAGAGCCTGGACATACTGCTGCTCCCTATAATTCGGCGACTGTTTCGATGCCGAGGCGCCGGAGGGTCGCAGGCGTCGGAATGCCTTGTTCGTCCCATCCGGCGAGCCGGTAGTATTCATCGAGGTTTTTCTGAAGCTCGACCGCATCGAAGGCGTAGCCCGCTGTCGGACCCGCGCCGAGGAGGGGCCTGAGGAATTTCGTGGGTATGCTGTCCTGCGAACGGTCGAAGCCCTCCCGCGCGTTGAAGGCGCGCAGGAGGTTCAGGCGGCGCTCGCCCACGGCCATGAGCTCGGCCACCGTGACATCCCAGCCAGTCACGGCCTTGACCAATCGCACCACGTCCTTCGGTCCGTAGAGGGTCCAGCCCGGCCCCCATACGAATTGACATAATTCCAAGGAATCGAGCATGGAGTAGAAAACCTCGGTGAGCCAGGCGAAGCGGATCTTGTCGGCTTCGAGGCTGGAGGCTGCTATCCGCGTGTCGAGGCCTATCTCCGAGAGCTTCTGCATGTAGAGGTCGCTCGCGATGCCCTCCTCGATAATCCAGTCGTGCTCGCTTGACTGGTGGTCGGCGCCAAAGGGATTGACCATATATATAAGGGACAGCGAGCGCTTGGCCTGGGGCATATGCGCAGGAGCCTCGCCGCCCTTGAAGGTGACCAGGCAGTCCTGGGCGCCCCTGCCGATTTCCGCGGCAGCCTTTGCGGAGCCCTTGCCGAGGAGCCGTCCGAGGGGCGTCGAGGCCGAAGCGATCTGCCTGAGAAGTTCGAGCATGGCATCCGGGTCGCCAAAGGCAAGTTCGAGTCCGCCGGTATCCCTTGTGGTAAGTATGCCCTTTTCGAAGCACTCGATGGCGAAGGCGATTGTCGCCCCGCAGGCTATCGTATCAATGCCAGCGGCATTGCAGAGCTGATTGGCAAGGTTGATCGCCGCGAGGTCGGAGATCCCGCAGTAGGAGCCGAAGACCGCGAGGGTCTCGTACTCGGCCCCACCGTAGCGCGGATCGACCCGGTACTTGCCTTCTTTCACCTCCGCGACGCGCTTGCAGCGCACGATGCAGGCGTGGCAGGTCTCGCGGCCCAGCCTGTCCTGGTCGCCAGTCTCCCGCCCGCGGAGGATAGTGTCCCATATCTTTTCGCCCGAGAGTGACTCCGCCTCCTCGAACTGGCCTTCGTTGTAATTGCGTGTAGGCAGTGTACCCATGGTGTTCTGGCCCATGAGGACGCTCGCCGTCCCGTATTTTCCGAGCCCTGCGACATCGGGGTTGTCGGGCAGGTTCTTCGCTCCTTCGCGGGCAAGCTCGGTCAGAGCCGCCTGATCCGCAATGGCAACTTTCCCTGTCCCGCGAACAGCGACTGCCCTGAGCTTCTTGGATGCCATGACCGCGCCCATGCCCGTGCGACCGTTCGCTCGGTTGGAGTTTGAAAGCAGGGCGGAAAAGAGCACACCCTTCTCCGCGGCCGGACCATGCTGGAGAATCTGTGTTTTTCCCTCGGCAAGTTCCGCACGGATGCGATCCTCCGCCGCTGCCGTGTCGAGCCCGACCAGACCGGCCGCGTCCCGCAGCTCGGCCTTGCCGTCCTTGATCCAGAGGTAGACCGGCGTCGCCGAAGCACCAGTTATGATTATTCCATCGAAGCCCGCGAGCTTGAGTTCGGCAGGGAAGTAGCCGCCACCCTGGGAGTCGCCGATCCCACCCGAGATCGGGGACTTCGCATTGGCGTTGATGCGGCTCTGCCCGCTGATCGGCGCGCCTGTCGTCACACCCGTCATGAGCGTCAGGACATTCTCGGGGCCGAGTGGATCAGCCCCCTTGGGGACCTCCGCCAGGATGTAGTGAAGCCCCAATGCGGAGCCACCCAGACAGCTCCGATATAACGACTCAGGCGGGGATTCCCTCCCGATGCTGCCCGTCGTGAGGTTCACGCGCAGGATGACGCCAGAGTAGCCCTTGGGCATTTCGCTTCCTCCAGGATTCCGTTTCTCAGGCCTCGACGGTGGCCTCTTCCAGCAGACGGCGGGCTCTGATGCTGCCCTGTGCTCCTGTGCCCAGAACCATGATCTTCTTCATTTCATGCTCCTCACGCTGGAAACCATGAAACTCTAGGGGCTCCCCTTGCGCTTGTCAATCGTGGATATCTGCCCGCCGGCAGCGCTTGGCCAGCCGCAGCCCGTTGACCCTTCCCCTCCCCCTGGCTAGGCTCCCCTGATGTCCCGTCATCCCTTCCCGCTGGCACCCGAAGCCCCTGTCCTCATCCGCGTGGATGGGAAGGATCTCTGTGTGCTGTTCTGCACGCCCCTCAATCTCGACGAACTTGCAGTCGGCCACCTCGTGGGGCGAGGGCTCCTGTCCGACCGGGACAGCCTGGCTTCCCTGTTCATCTGTCCAGATGGCGGGCGCGTCGATCTTGGCCGGCATGGCGGCCCCTCCCTTCCCCTCGGTCCAGTCGCCCTCATCGCCTCGGCCTGCGGAGCCGGTGCAACTCCCGGGGAGCTCTTCGGGCTTGATGGAAGGCCCCTGCCCCCGGGTCCGGCGCGCTTCTCCCTGGAAGCCCTGGCCGGGCGTTCGCGCGAAATGTTCGCCGCAGCGGAACTGTACCGCGACTCAGGCGGGATGCATTGCGCCGCCCTGGCCCCCCCCGACGGGGAGCGCCGCGAAACCGTGCGCGAGGACGTAGGTCGTCATAATGCTGTCGACAAGGTGGTCGGCCGGGGCTTCCTCGACGGAGAGGACCTCCCTTCGATGGCTATCCTCACGAGCGGACGCATCGCAGCGGACATGGTCGTCAAGGCCATCAGGGCGGGCGTGCCGGTCCTCGCCTCCCGCAGCATTCCGACCTCCTCGGCTTACGCGCTTGCCCGCGACTACGACCTGACCCTCATAGGCCGGATCGGATCGCACGAGGCAATCGTGTATTGCGGAGGTACCCGTCTCCTCTCCGAGTGATTGTTTTCTTACTTTTCGAGCGCTATCTTCCTTGGCGTGCGCCTCGATCACGAGGGCATGCCGATCCATTCGCAGCGGTTCCGTGAATGCGGTACCGCCTGGGGTTCGGCCAATTCTCGCCTGAAAGGGAGAAGGTAATGAAACGCCTTTTTTTGATCATCTGCACGCTTTCACTCGGCTGGTCGCTTTCGGCGGATCGCAGCGAAGAATCAGACTTCATCCCCCTCCAGATTTCCTTCGTCCCCGGGGTCGGCATCCCCTTCGGCTATGGGGATACGGGACTCGCGCTCGGCGTTATCGGCAACCTGTCGAGGGACGTGCGCGGGGCAAGCGTCGCAAGCGTCTTCTCCCTGGCCCGAGACGTTGACGGAATTCAGGGCTCGGGCGTCTTCAACATTGCCAGGGATGTCCAGGGTCTGCAATCCGCAGGGGTCTTCAACGTAGCGACCGGTGACGTCGGGGGCATGCAACTCGCCAGCGTCTTCAACATCGCAGGCGGCAAGGTCAGCGGGCTCCAGCTCAGCGGGGTCTTCAACATCGCCGGCGGTTCCGTCGACGGGATGCAGGCCGCTGGTCTTTTCGACATCGCAGAGCGCTACAACGGCCCCCTCCAGCTCGCTGGTCTCTTCACGATCGCAGGGGACCTGTACGGAATCCAGATCGCGGGCCTTTTCACGGTCGCCGACCGCGTCCGAGGAGCCCAGATTTCTCCGATCGTCAACGTCGCGGGCAGGGTAACCGGAGTGCAGGCTGGCCTCATCAACGTCGCCGACTCGATCGAGGGCCTTCAGATCGGGCTCGTCAACGTTGCCCGGAACGGCATCGGGGGCTTCGGCGTACTCTACGATATCCCCGACAATTCCCGCTGGTACTATTGGCAGTCCGGGTCGCCGGCCCTGTATATGATTCTTTCCTGGGAGGAATTCTCCGAAACCAAGGACCCTTGGGGGAGTCCAGCCTCGGTCTACGATGCCCTGCCCCTGTCCTTCGGACTCGGCAGCCGCGTCTACTTCGGAAAGGCCAGCGAGAGGACGACCTACGTCGATATCGACCTCGACCTGAACGCCGACTTCGGTTCCCTTTCCGAGGCCTTCCTCGCGCGAAATGGCCCATTCAGAGCCCCTGCCGCCGTAGTGTGGGCAGCACGCCCCAAGCGCCTGTGGCCAAGCACGCAGCTGAGTGTCGGCATTCCCTTCATCTGGCGCCTCCACGGGATTGTCGGAGTGCGTGTCGATGGGAACATCGTCGGCTGGGAAGGCATGCCGGCCAGGATGCACACCGGCCTGGCCGGCTCGCTCAGCCTCGGTTCCCTTTCCCTCGATCTCCATTCCAAGGTCTTCTTCGGCTTCAGGATCTGAGTTCCCGCTCCCCGGTCGCCGTGTATACTGGCGGCCGTCGGGGAGCCGGAAGATGCCTCCCTGCGGGGAGGCACACATGGCTGAGACCATCTCGGGCGGGTTCTGGAAGGCGGGAAAACGCGGCAGGAGACAGTCATGCCTGGCAGCGCTCGCGTTATGCGGCGGCATGCTCTGGCCCCAGTCACAGGCTGCCCCAGCAGGCATCCTCGAGATTCGAGAGGGCAATACGAGACTCCGCGTCGGCGACAAGCTTCAATTGCACGCGATCGGCTCAGCTTCCACAGCTTCCCTGACAGGACTCGCATGGTTAAGTTCCGCACCGACCATCGTGTCGGTGGGGCCCGAGGGGCTGGCGACAGCCCTGGCTCCCGGTTCCGCCCTGATCAGCGTAAGCGGCGGGGGCAGCTCCGACATGGTGGTGCTCGCGGTGCAGCCCTCGACACCGGTCTCGCTCCCGGCCCTCCCCGCTGCGCCGGCCCTGACGCACTCCTGGTTGCCGGCCGCCCTCCGTGAGCGGCCGGCCAGCCCCCCGCCCTCCGAGGCTGCCTCTGCCCGCGTCCTGGCGGAGCGATGGATCGAACTCTGGCTCCCCGAACTCCCCTATGACCGGAATACCGTCAACGAGGTCGGCCGCTATTCGATCTCCAGCGTCGATGATCCCAACTATTACGAGAGTGTCGACATTTCTGCCCGAAGACCCGTGCGCGTCCAGCGTCGGAGCTTTCCTGAGCGCGCTCCCTTCACCCCCCCCGCCGAGGCAGCCGCCCAGGGCGCGGCCACCAAGGACGGGCAGGCAGGCTATGTCATGGTGGTCTACCGGATCTTTTTAAAGGCTCCCGCCGACAGACCGCTGGTGATCGGCAAGAACTACCGGATAAGCATCGATGGCGCCGTACTGCCCGCAGCCACCGGGCCCGGACCCGCGAGACCGGGCAGCCTGTCGGTCACCTACACCGGCAAGGACGCCAAGGAGCTCATCCACGCCAACCAGGAAGCCCTGCCGCCGGTGGGGCCCAAGCTCGCCTACCTTTCGCTCTGGCTTGGCGTCGATGGCATCGGGAACAAGGGCTGGATCGATTTTGCGGGAGAGCTTCCCTCCTGGACGGGGAATTTTTCAGTGGTCCCGGAAGCGGGGGGAGCCGCCGTCTGGACGGGTCCGATCGCACGGACGACGAATGCCGCCGAGGACTATTACTCCGGTTCGGAGGTCTATGTCCTTGATTTTTCGGCCTTTTCAAAGGCAGGGCGCTACCGGATCAGCGTGCCGGGGGTGGGTCTCTCCTCCCCCTTTGCGATCGGAGCCGAGGGTTTCAATTTCGTGGCCTACACCGTACTCAGGGGCATGATGCATCTCCGTGACGGAAACCACGGGCTCAGCGCCCCGGAAGTGACGCGCTGGAACCGGCCGCCGGCCCACCTCGATGACGCGATCGAGCAGTCCACTGGCCTGAAGATTGACCTCGCAGGCGGGCACATGGACGCAGGCGACCGCGAAAAGATCCCTCTCAACATGGCTCTGGCCTCTTCGTACTATCTCGTTGCATCGCGTCTCTTTCCCGAAAAGGTCGAGGCCCTTGGCGAATCCCTCCAAATACCCGAATCGGGCAACGGCATCCCGGACTACCTCGACGAGGCCTTCTATGAGCTCGACGAGCTCTACAGGATGGTGGCCAACACCCACGGTGAAGGCGCGATGACAGCCTGGATCAAGCCCGCGAAGGGCAATTTCGAAAAGGGGATCCCCCTCGAGGGTCAGAGCGGAAGGATCTGGTACGACGGGCAGTACGGTCACTTCAAGAGCGCTACCCTCGCCGTGGCCGGCGCCCTTGCGATGGCTGCCACCGATCCATTGGTCATCAAGTATAGCAAGGCTCGGCATCCCGACCGCGCCGGCAACTACCTGAAGGCCGCCGTGCTCGCCTGGACTGCCTACGCCACGCACGAATATGACAACAGCTGGTGGTATGATGACGTTGCGCTGAACGGCGGGGCATGGCGCCTCGGAAAGCATCCCTATTCGAGCCAGCTCATCTTCGCGGCAGCCAACCTCTATGAAGCTACCGGAAGCCAGGACTACCTCGAGCACCTGAAAGCCGAGTGGCCCTCCAATCCCATGGACCTCGTCCTCTATGGCTCGGATGCCTTCGGCTTGCCCCTCCAGGACTATCTGTCGGTGGCCCTGTCCACACGCAGCGAACTCCCGCAGGCCCTGAAGGACGAGGCACGGAAATTCGTGTTCAAGGTCGTGGACAGCATGAATGCCCTGCCGCGCGGGTCGCCCGTGTTCGGCGTCATCTACCAGGCTGCGGTCGAAGGAGCTGTAGGCTGGCTGTTCTCGGGCCAGCGGACAGGCTTCCCCAACCTGGTGGCCTGGGGGCTGACCAAGAACGAAGCACTTGGGAACAGCTACCGCGACAGGGTCGTGGCTGTCTGGAACTACCTGCTGGGCGCCAATCCCCTGTCCAAGTCCCACATCAGCGGACTCGGCGACCCACAGAACCGTGTCCGCTGGCTGGTCAACGAGATCTGGGACTACCAATGGCGGGCCCAGGCCGGAGGCGGCAAGGGCTGGCTCGAAGCGCCCCCCGGCCTCGTGGTGGGGGACATCCAGCACGGCGACTTCCCGGGCTGGTTCGACAGCGCCTACAATGCGCCGCGCACGAAGCGGATGGAACCCTCCCTCGGAGCCACGCCGCTCTTCCATCGCCACGTGGACGGCTGGCTCGTCATCAACGAGGCCAGCTCCCACACGGCGGCCGCGATGGCTGCCATTGCCCTGCCCTTCGCCAAATGAAAAAGCGGCTCCGCCATGATCCGGAACCGCTTTCCCCGCAGGCGCCGGCCATCAGGCTGGCGTCTGCGCGTAGACCTTTATAGTTAATTCATTTTGCGAGGGTCGGGCTATAGAGAAGGCTCGTGTTCCGGTAGCCGGCATTGTCGAGGTACCAGTCGGAGTACTGGCTTCCGCCGCTCTTCACCCAGTCGCTGAACTTCAGATAGGCCCTGGAGATCTCGATGCCCTCGACAGTCCAGGGAATCTCGGCGGGAACCAGAAGCGCCCAGGGAGCGCCCTTCTTGCTGCGGTAATGAATCCCCGGCGAGGGACTCGATCCATCGTCGGCGGTGTTGAAGAAGCTCAAGTCGGCCTTGCTTCCCGGTAGCTTGCCTATTGCATGAACTTCCTTGCCGCGGTTGTTGTCGACGACGATGAACAGGTCGGGAGTGGCGGCCAGGGGAGCTGCTGCAAGGGGAGAGTTGAAGGTGATGACGAGGTGGTAGGTCCTGGCAGCCAGTGAGGCGGTTGAAAGCAGCGTGTTTACCCTGAGTTCCAGGCTGCCTGCGACTCCGAACTCGGTGTGGCTGTCTGAGAATATCGGCACGACCGAGGAGGAGTTCGGGGAATCGGCTTCCACTCCGCTTGCATCGGTTGAGAAGAGTCCAGAAGTGAGGTGCTGGCCAGTGACGGAAGCGATGTTCGAGGCTTGGACAGGCAGGCTCAGTGCAATCCCGGAGGGGAGTCCACCGCCAGCAGCCCTGAGCGTGAGATCGACAATCATGCTGACAGCCTTGTCTGCTGCGTTTTTTCTGGTTGTCACGCGGAGGCTGGCAACAAGGTCGTTGAAATCGTAATCGCCGAGTGAGGGCCAGCGGTCTTCGAAGAGGGCAGTACCTAAGGTCGTGGCCGAAGGCCAGGAAACCGTTGAGGAGTAGCTCCCGTCGTAGGGATCCGCGTCGTTGGCATCGAGAACACCGTCGCTGTCGCTGTCCCTCGGTGCGGGAGCCTCTGTGACATCCTTGGTTTCGACAGCCGAAATCGGGCTGGAACTGATGGCAAAGACGGCATCAGTGAAGTCGCCAGGTTTCTTTTCTGTGCGCTGGCTGTCCTCGAAGCCCAGGACAAAGGCCGTATCTTTTTCAGCACTGCTACGATAGAGCACAAAGGCAGTGTGGCCCCTGAAGCTGGATTCCGGCTCGGGGTTGAACCCGGGAGTGCTGTAGAAGTTGTCTGCAGCGGAATGGGGCTGACCGTTCCTGAAGCTGTTCGGTACAAGGACCCAGCCTATCGTGCTGCCTGCGGGGAAGGTAGTCGAGTCAGTGTTGGTCTCAGGATCGTGGTAGACGAGGGTGATGCTGTCTCCGGGCTTGAGACCGCCGCCGCTGAACTCCAGGGAAACATTGGGGAAGGCGACCATCAGGGAGGCATTGGCGGGTTTGGCTGGCGCGCTTCCGGTCGTGTATACGTAGTAGGCGAGGGCATTGGCGTTTGCTGCTTTTTCGTGGAGGAAGCTGACCGTGATTTTCGATGGGGCGGTGATGTTGATGTTGGAATGAGCATGCTCGTCGATGTAATCGGCCCTGTTGGGACCATTTATTTCCGAGAGGGCCTGGCCGACTGTGGCCAGGAAGTCACCGGACAGGGGCATGTAGGGTCGCTCCTGGAGGATGTCTGTCGGCACTCCTTCGGAATCGTAGGTGGAGATGCTCTGCAATGGAGTCTCGGCAGTGTCCCTGGCAAGCGAACGGCTCGCGACCTGGCGGGCAGTGGGTTGTGGAATGTCGTTCGGGGAGATGTTCAGGGAGAAGGTATCCGCGTTTGCAAGTCTGACTTCCCTTTCGAAGAGGCCAACTGAAACCGGGCGGATCGTGACCTGAGTCACCGCCACAGGTACGGACACGGGGAAGTCAGCCGCACCATCTGCTGCCAGGCCCGATCCCAGAAGAACGTAGTCACCATCCTGATTGACTGAGTAGACGCCGAGCTCTCCTGAATAGCGCTCGATCGCAGCGGCCACTCGCACCGAAACATTGAGCTTGAAATCCACGGAGCGAACAGTCGCAAAGTCAAAGCTTTGAGGGATGGCGTCTGTCCAGACCGTGTCGGCAGCTTGGGGAGGGTTGAACACGTAGCTGCATCCAGACAGGGTCAGAATGAGTGCCGCCACGCCTGTCGCAACCAGGCCCCGCATCCTCCTGATCTCCGCATTTCCTGTTCCTGCTATCTGATCCTTCATGGGTAACTCCTTTAGGAGGACAGCGTCCTCACCTAGAAAGATGCAAGAAGCGTGCCAAGTCAGGAGAGAGCCAGGAATGGTGCTGAAAACCAGGCGCAGAGCCTATCGCTGGCCCTGAGTTGCCCGCGCGCTAGGGGATCGGCCATTTCGCTTAAGGGGAGAGTCTCAGCTTGAGACGCACACTGCGAAGTCTTGAGACCAGGCAAGGAGGTCTCCGATGAGCAATGCCACAAGACCGCCGTCATTCTGCCCATCGATACCTATGCTTAATTGTTAGAGGATCTTTCCGATCTCGCTGCCATTGCGGAGCGACGAAGCGAAAGCAGCGTTTCTCACTCAAACCTTCTCGCGTCGCTCAAGGCAGATAAGCTCGCATGGCATCGAAGGGAAGGCCTCGGCCGCGCCTTTCGCCAGCCGCCGCATTCATGCTATCCTCCTCGCATGCCGATCACCAGAAACCCGCCCAAGGCAGTTCCCTACGGGATTCTGGCGCTCCGCGCCTGTTTATCATAATTGACGAGTACGACAACTTCACCAACCAGCTCATCACTGCCCGCCAGGACGCGCTCTACCACGATCTGACGACGGGAGACTCCTTCTTGCGTACCTTCTTCAAAGTGATCAAATCCGGCTGCAATGATGCAATTCGCCGCGTTTTCATCACGGGGGTGCTCCCTGTCACGATAGACGACCTGACCAGCGGTTTCAATATCGCGCAAATTCTCACCCTGGACCCCGAGTTCGAGAACATGATGGGTTTTACCCAGACGGAAGTGGATCGTTACCTGGACGCCATATTCGAGGACTACGCCTATCCCTCCGATCGGAGAAGGGAATTGGGTGAAACGCTTCGCTCCCACTACAATGGCTATCGCTTCCGATCGGACGCCGAGGAAACCCTCTACAACTCGACCAGCCTCAATTACTATTTGCAAAAGCTTACCTTGGGAAATGGCCGGCAACCCCGCGAGCTGGTGGACGAAAACCTGCGCATGGATAGTGCCTGGCTTGAGCGACTGGCCGGCAGTTCAGAATCAGCCTTGGAAGCGGTGGATCGGCTTGTGCTGGAGGGCTCCTTGCCGGCGAGCGTCGAGCAGCTTGCCTCCAAATTCAGCATGAGCCGCTTCCTCGACCCCAAGTTTCTTCCGGTCGCCCTCTTCTACCTTGGACAGCTCACCTACAAGGACGAGTTCGCCCTTGGGTTCCCCAATCTCACCGTCAAGAAGATCTTCATCGGCTACTATGATGAACTTCACCGCCTCGACTCAGTCGATATCTTCGCACCGCTGTTCCAGCGCTTTACGGAAAACGGGGACTGGGCTGCCCTCTTTGCAGGCTACTGGGAACATTACATCCGCAGCATCCCTGCGCAAACTTTCGACAAAGCCAACGAGAATTTTCATCGCAGCACCTTCTTCGCCCTCTGTTCCCGCTATCTGCAGCGTTACTTCGTCTTCAATGCCGAACTCAACCTGCCTTCCGGACGGGCTGACCTGGTGGCCTACGGTCGCACAGGTGAGATATTTGCGGCCCAATTAGTTCTTTTTATGTTCAAGCACCTGTCCCGCGAAAGAGCTAACAAGGAAGGCCTCGCATCATGGACCGAAGCACGGCCGGAAGACGTCGCGCAGGCGGATCGCTACATCGGCGAGCTTTTGCCCGTCCACCCGGGCCGCAGCTGCTCACGGCACCTGGTCTACAGCTCTGGATATGCGGAGTACCGGTTTTTCTAGGAGCCGGACGGGAATCAGGGAGACAGCAAAAGAGAGCGGCTGGCGTCGATCTCTCGACACCCGCCGCATCAAAGAAGCCCTGGAGCTTGACCTGGGGTCAGTTGTACAGGTAGCCCGTGGCGCGATACCCCGTCTTGTCCTGGTACCAGTCGGCGTACTGGGTTCCGCCGCTTTTTACCCAGGCGCTGAACTTGAGGTAGGCGGCCGAGATATCCGAGCGCTCTATCGCCCAGGGCATCTCGGCGGGGATCAGCATGGCCCAGGGTGCGCCGGCCTTGCTCTTGTAATAGGGACCGCTGGGGCTTACCGAGGCGTCATCAACAAGGGTGAACTGGGTGATATCGGCCTTCGATCCAGGTTTCTTACCAATTATGTGTATCTCGTGGCCCCTGTCTCCGCCTATGACCGCAAAGAGGTCGGGGGTCACCGTGAGGGTCGAGGCGTCTACCGCATCGGTAACGAAGGTGACCAGGAGACTGTACTGGATCTCGGCCTTGGGGGTACCACCAACAACCGTATTGACCTTGAGATCGTCGGCCGAAGCCAGATTGAAGGCGAGGTGGCTGTCGGCAAAAATCGGGATGACCGAGGAGAAGGGGCCGTCAGCTTCGACCTTGTTGCTGGCTGAGGGAGCGAAGACCGGGGTAAGGGTTCCCTGCCCGGTGACGGAGGCTATGCTCATAGAGGGAACGGGAAGAGTAAGGGCAAGGCCGGAGGGAAGCCCTCCACCGGCTGCGCGAAGCTTGACATCGACATACATCTCGACTGCCTTTCCCTTGGCATTCTTTACTGTCTTGGTTCTGATGTTGGTAACAAGGTCGTTGAAGTCATAGTCACCCAGGGAGGGCCAGAGGTCCTCGAAGAGGGCAGTGCCGTAGCTGCTGACCGAGGGCCAGCCGACGATGGCCGAGCGGAGGGCATCTGTGGGATATGCATCGAAGTTGTCCGGGACTCCATCTCGATCGGTATCCAGAATCTCGGAGGGACCGGGGATGCCGATGGTATCAATCGCGCTGGTCGGCGTAATGCTCACACTGTACAGGACATCATTGAAGTCATTGTCGGCGCTGGCCCGGGCAAGATCCTCGAAGGCGAGGAGAAGCACAGCTCCCTCATGCTTGGAGGGCTTGTCATAGTAGAAGAGGGCGACGTGGGTCTTGTCAGCGGTTGTTCCAGAGTCGGGGTTCATGGAGGGAATTGAATAGTACCGGGCATTTCCCTCGCCTACGTTCACGCCATTGTAACCATTGGCCATGATGACCCAGGAGATCGTCGTACCAGCCTTGAAGAAGTACTTGCTCTGACCGGTGACAGGGGTCGGATTGACCAGCTTGAGACGGTCGCCCGCCACAAGGCCGCCACCGCTTCCGACATAGGAGGTGTTGGGAAAGGCAACCCAGATGGCTGAGGCGGGGAGGGGGTTCGCAGGAGTCGTGCCCGTGGGGTAGGCGAAGTAGCCGAGGGCATTGCGATAGCCAGCACCTTCGTTGACGAAGGTGACCGTGACTTCGGCATCCTCGGTCAGGACCAGGTTGGAGCGTCCGGCATCATCCATGTAATCGGGTCTATATTTAGGGAGGGAGCCGTACTCGGGCAGGGTCACGGTGATATCGTCGAGGAAGCCTTGGGAAAACACCTCACGTACAGGATCGAGAGCCGATGGGACGCCGTTGGCATCGAAACTCGAAACAGCGTTGAAACCATTGCCGATAAGGGTGCGGGCACTTCCTATAAGGGAGCGTGATGCACCGCCGACCGATGCTGGAGTGTCGATCGTCGGATCGATCGTCACGTCCAGGGTTGTCGCAACGGGATCTATCGTCACTTCCCGCTCGAAAAGGCCGAAGGTCGAGGGCCGGATAGTCACCGTAGTGACCGAGGTAAGCACAGGAATAGTGAAGTCTGCAGATCCATCCGTCACGATGCCCGAGCCGAGAAGCTCGTAGCTTCCGTCGGCGTTCGGGATGTACACCCCGATTTCTCCCGTGTAGAGCTTGACGGCTCCGTCCACCTGCACACTGACCTTGAGGCTCACATCGACATTGCGTGAGGTGTCGAAGCTGAAGTTCCTCGGTATAGCCTGGCTCCAAGGTGTCTCGGACGAAGGGGTACCAGAGCCACCGAAGGAGAAGGTACATCCTGCGAGGACAAGCACAGTGAGAAGAGAAAAGGCAACAGCCTTGGGTAGGTACTGCAGAGGCGAGTGCTTCGCCGCTTTGAAAAGTTCGCTCATTCCAGACTCCCCGAGGGCTGACAGCCCTCAAAATATAATAAGCAATATCCATGCCAACCATCACAAAATTGAAAACATAAGCCGCAGAGTTGGAATAAGTGTGTCCTGCACCTCAAAGCTGGCCCTTTCCCTGCTTTGTTGAGCTGTGGATCAGCCCCTCTCATTC
The DNA here is from genome assembly GCA_903821875.1 of uncultured Spirochaetota bacterium. Taxonomy (GTDB): domain Bacteria; phylum Spirochaetota; class Spirochaetia; order Treponematales; family Rectinemataceae; genus CAIJMU01. The sequence goes on along the minus strand of CAIJMU010000124.1, from coordinate 106,142 downwards.
TCACTTTGAGAATGAGAGGGATTTTGGAACCAGCGAACCCTGAGACAATTCAGGGGTTTATCAGTCCAAGATCCGGGGAAGGCCGATTCGGTACCTTTTGAGCCTTCGATAGAGGGTCGCGCGACTGATTCCAAGCTGCACTGCAGCAGCTCCGACATCGCCTCCCGAGGTAGCAAGTGCACGATCGATCGCGGCCTTTTCCAGGTCGGAGAGGCGCGGATCGTCCGGCACGACGGATTCTTTTTCAGCGGGCTTCGGATCGCCACAGGACTCGATGGAAAGCGACGCCTCTGGGGCTTGCTGCGCTGCTGCCGGGGCCACCTGCACCGATGGCCGCGATTCAGGCAATTCCTCGATGAAATTCGTGGGTGCGGAAATGACGATGCGGCGCATCGCATTGCGGAGTTCACGAACGTTGCCCGGCCATGGACGGCGGGCAAGCTCTTCAAGGGCCGGACGGCTGAGTTCTATCCTGCCCAGGGGGGAGAGCTCGGAGAACTCGGCAAGAAAGGCTTCGGCAAGAATGGGAATGTCCTCGCGGCGCTCTGCCAGCGAGGGAACGTGGATAGGTATTTCCTCGAGACGGTAGTAGAGGTCGGTACGGAAGCTGCCCCGTTTTACGGCCTCGCCGAGATCACGGTTTGTAGCAGCCACCAGGCGGATATCCAGATCCCGCTCGCCGCTCTCGCCGAGCCGCCGGATCTTCCGGCTTTCGACTGCGCGAAGGAGGGCCCCCTGGAGTTCCTGGGGCAACTCCCCAACCTCGTCGAGGAAGAGGGTGCCTGCCTTGGCCTCCTCGAACCATCCAGGCTTGTCAGCCTGGGCGCCAGTAAAGCTTCCCTTCGCATGGCCGAAAAACAGGCCCTCGGCGAGTTCCCTTGGCACGGCGGCACAGTTCACCGCGACAAAGGGCTTCGTACCGCGCCCACTGGCCTCGTGGAAGGCGCGGGCAAAAAGCTCCTTGCCCGTACCGCTGGCTCCGAGAAGAAGGACTGCCGCGTCAAAGCCCGCCGCACGGTCGAGCAGGGCAATAGCCGCCTCGATTGCCCGGCTCTTCCCGAGGATCTTCCTGTATACCGACTCCCTGCGATCGCGCGGCACCGTGGAACCGAGGGAGCGCTCTGCTGCTGGTTGTTCCCCCAGTCTCGCCCGGGCTGCCAGTGTCCTCCCGAGTATTCCCCGCACGCGGGCAACGAACTCCGCCCCTGCAAAGGGTTTCCGGATGTAGTCGAGGGCCCCAAGGGCCAGGCCCCGGGCGGCATCCTCCCCCTGGTTCTCGGCGGTCAGGAAAACAAAGGGCGGTGCCTTCGGATCCGCCGCCAGCCTGGCAGCCAGCACGAATCCACTGGTGTCGGGCAAGCCTACATCCAAAAGGATGAGGTCGGGTCGCTCGTGGGCAAGGGCAGCTTCCATCGCCTTCCCATCTGAAACGCCCAGAACACGCTCGCGATTCAGAAGCCCCTTGACCAGAAAGATGACTGAAGGCTCGTCATCGACGACAAGGACAAAGGCTCCCTCGCTCATCGAAGCCCCGCATCGACAGCACCGGCAAGCGAGGGAAAGTCCCGGAAAAACTGCTCGGCCCGGGGCAGGTCGAAGGATTCGCAGGCCTGGGCGAGGATTCCAGCCCAGAGGAGGGCGGAACGGTCGTCAAAGCGGGCGGCCGCCCGCTTCACACGAAGGGCGAAGGCCAAGATGTCGTCGATGCTTTCGAGGACAGAGATTTCGGTCCACTCCTTCATGAATTCAGCAGCCAGTTTGAAATCTGCCTCGAAGTGGCCTATCGCGGCAACCGAAGAAAGATCCGCCGAATTGGTCTCTTCATGGCTGTCCCGGTCCTTCTCCAAAACCCCTTCTCCGGAAAAGCGTTCGATGGAGGACTCTTCGAAGGAGGGAAGATAGAGCGACAGGAGCTGGATGAGCTCTGCCTTCATGAAGGGCTTCTTGAGGAAACCATCGCAGAGGCTCCTTACGATCTCCTCATCGCTGGAAATCACGCCTGCTGTCTGAACGATGACCGGAATCGTAGAGGTCATCGGATCGTTCCGGAGCCGGATCAGGACTTCCTTGCCATCCATTTCAGGCATCTGCATGTCGAGGAGGATCAGCGCCGGCATGATGGCACGGGCGAGCTCGAGGCCCTGCAGCCCATTCTCAGCCTCGATTACCTCGAGGCCGCTGTCCTTGAGATTTCCCTTGATGACCATTCGGTTGAGGAAGTTGTCCTCAATAAGAAGGATATCGGCTGGCATGAAGACCTTGGGACCCTTCGCGACAAGGGGTGCTGGGAGACGCGAGGCGGAGACGACTTCAACCTGGGGCAGTACAAGCGTAAATCGGCTGCCCTTTCCCAGCTCGCTTGCAAGCTCGATCCGTCCGCCCATAAGCGAGGCAAGACGTCGTGAAATCGTCAGTCCGAGGCCAGTGCCTCCCGTCCGGCGAGAATCGAGACCACTGATCTGGGTAAAGGGTACAAAGATCGCTTCCGAAAGCTCACGGGAAATCCCCACCCCGGTATCGACGGTCGCGAAGGACAGCTCTACCCTCCCCCCTAGCTCCGGCCCCGCCGAGATCTCGACCGTGACCGAGCCCCGCTCGGTGAATTTATAGGCATTGCCCAGGAGGTTGTAGATGATCTGCCGCAATCTGGTCTGATCAAGGCAGACCGTTGCAGGCAGGCCGGGTTCGGCACGGAGCCTGAACAGGAGGCTCTTCTCCTTGACCCGGGTCCCGAAGACCGTCTCGACCTCGTGGAGGAAATCCCGGAGGTCCATCGCCTCCGGCTGGAGCTCGAGACGGCTCGCCTCCATCTTCGACAGATCGAGGATGTTGTTGATGAGCGAAAGGAGGCTGTCCCCGGCTGTCTTGATCGCCCTGATGTAGTGGAGGGTCTGGGGATCGGCCATGCGTTCGGAGATGAGCTCCGAGAAGCCAAGGATGGCATTGAGCGGTGTCCTGATCTCGTGGGAGACATTGGCGATGAAAAAGCTCTTCGAGCTGTTCGCCTCCTCGGCTGCCTCCTTGGCAGCCTTGAGGGCCCGCTCCGATTCCGAACGCTCCACCGCGGATCCGATGGAGGCTGCGTACGAAAGAAGGGTGAACTTGTCATCGTCATTCCATTCCCGTTCTTTGGAACAGACATCGAAGCCGACAAAGCCCCAGAGCATGCCGGCGATCATGATGGGGAGTACCAGGAAGGACTGCATGCCCTGGGACTGGAGATAGCCCTGCATGTCCACCGGAAGCTCGCTCAGGTGACCATCATAATAGTGTCCATCCTTGAGCCGCTCGAAGAGGCTCGCAAGCTGGCTGAAGGGGATGTCCCGAAGCTTCGGATCTTCCGTATGTTCAGTGCAGGCCGCTGAATGCCATTCGAAAGCCTGACTGGCGCGACCCGCGCCCGATTCGTCATAGCTGCAACGGAAAAGGTAGGCCCTGTCGGCCTTGGAGGCCTCGCCGATGAGCTTCAGGCTCTCTGGGATGGAAACTCCGGGATCCCGTTCCCGGAGAAGGAGATCGACAGCCTGTGCCGAGGCGTGCAGGAGGCGCCTGTATTTATCTGCGTTCATGCTCCCCTCCTCACATCCCCAGCGAGGATCATGTCGATGGAGCCAGCGTCGCTGTGTGTAACCACAAAGCTCCGCATTGTGCTCTTGATGATGAAAAGGCCATAGCCGCTTTCGTCCAGGGCCAGCACCGAGGGTTTGCGGTCTCGGGTCCAGTCGAAGTCCCTGCCCTGATAGCGGAAGATGATGGAATACCAGTCATCCCGCGCCTCGAGCCTGACCGTCAAGCTCAGGCTGCGGTCATTGCCCAGGCCGTGAATGATGACGTTCGAGGCAGCCTCGCTCGCGGCGAGCACCGCGAGGTCGCGTTCGCGCTCACCGATCTCAGTGATGCTGTAGGCCTCAAGCAGCCTCGCGACTGCTGCCCGTATATCCTTCAGCGTGTCGAGATCGGCTGGAAAATCGATGCTCAAGTCCAGTCGTGCTGGCGGGGGCGCGCCTTCGGAGCCGATCCTGAAAACTGCAAGGGTAACGTCGTCGTGGAAGGCCATGCCCTTCGAATAGGCCTCGAGCTCGATCTGGAGCTGCCCAGCCAGTGCTGCGGGCCCGAGCTCCACATTACGACGTATCGAATCAAGAAGCCTCGTCTCACCAAAGAGTTCGCCATCCGGGGCAGCACATTCGGTCACGCCATCAGAGTACACGAGGACCGTGTTGCCTGGCCGGAGGGGGACTCGGCAGGAGGTGAAAATCTGATTCTCCATGAACCCGATCGGGGGATTCATTCCCTTGTAGGCCCAGCAGGCTTCGCCGTCCCAGATCACGATGGGCATGTGCCCGCAATCGACGTACTCGAGATAGCCGCGGCTCTGCATGAAGCGCATGTACTGCACTGTGAAAAAGGAGTCGAGACCGATCAGCTGCTTGGCCATTGCCCGATCGACAGACTCGACGATTTCGCTGATTTCCGGAAGCTGGTCGACTCCGCAACGGCCCCCAACGCTCGCATGGGCGCGCAGGAATCGTGACTTGGCGCCTGCTCCAATGAGCGCCGCATGGATGCCCTTGCCCATGACGTCGCCGACGACCACATCGAAATTCGAAGAGTAGACTCCTTCGAAGGGATACACGTCAAAGAAATCACCGTCGATGTTCCGGGAGGGGCGGGAAAACAGGATGGACTCTACTCCGGGCGCAGTGAGTTCCGCCTCGTTCATAAGGAGGCTCTGCTGGATGGCTCCAGCAGTCCTGGCCTCCTTCTCGAGGGCCTCGAGCAACTGCTGCTCCGCCACCTTCCGGTCGGTTATGTCCTCGATGACGCAGACAAAGCCATGCTCCTCTTCGCCCTCTATGGCATAGGCTCGGGACCAGACCCAGCGAAGCGTGCCATCAGGTCTGCGCAGCTTTGACTCGCGGCTGAAACTCCGGTCCGAGGTGATCGCGAGTTCCATCTTCTCGACGATGGCTTCTGCCTCGGCTGGGTCGAAAAGCTCGAAAAACCGCTTCGCATTGGCCGGCAAACGTCCCAGGGAAGCGCCGAAGATGCGCTCGAAGGCTGGATTGACGTAGCGGATCATCGAAAAACTCGCGTCGAACAGGATATAGACCTCGGCCACGTTGTTCGTGAGAAGCCGGAAGCGTTCCCGCTCCCTGGAAAGCAATCGCTCATAATGCCTGCGGTCGAGATGGTTGCGCATGCGCGCCAACAGCTCGACCTTCCTGACCGGCTTGATGATGTAATCGACCGCCCCTGCCTCGAATCCCTTGACGACATCCTCGACTGCCTGCTTGCCCGTGATGAACATGACGGGAGTGTGGCCAAGGCCGGGCTCCGCGAGGATGCGGGCGCAGAGTTCGTAGCCATCGATGTCGGGAATAGTCGCATCCAATAGCACGATATCGGGGCGCTTGGCCCTGAGGATGGGAAGCACTTTCTCCGCCGACCTCACCGCGAGCACCGAATAGCCCGCCTCTTTCGTGAGTTGAGCGAGGTATTGCACGGTACCCGGATCGTCATCGACGATCAGGACCGTTTCCACCAGTTCTTTATTGTTATCATCCATGACTCCGATAATCGGGACTTGGTCGAGGTTTGGCAAGTGCTTGCGGGCCGATGCTACGATGCAATAGGCTGGGACGATGTCTCAGAGCCGCGGAAACCTCCTGGTTTCGTGTATCGTGTTGTACCTGTTCGGGTGCCACGCCTTCGCCGAGGAAGTTGTCTGGTTCAAGGGTGTCATCGAGTCCGTGGACCATGCCCGGTCCTCGGCTTCCGCCCTCGACTCGAGCCGCCTGGCTAGCGGGCCCTCCGGTCCCCGCTGGTCTGGGGAGTTGGCCTCGCCCTGGTCAGCCGATGCCCGCCTCGGAACAATCCAGATCGATCCTGCAGCCACCCTCCAGCTCGCCTCTCCCACTACGAGCATCGACGCCTACGCCTGGACACTCGGCGCCGGGGCCGCTGCCACAGTCTCCCGCGCCTCGGGTACAGCCCCCCTTTTCGTCAGCGCAGGCCCCGTCCTGTCGATGTCGAGCGCAGTGCGTTTTGCCGGCGCGACAAGCTTCGAGACCAGTCCTTCGGATCGCCTGAGAGCCCTCGAACTTTCTGGGAGGCTGCGCGGAAACGAGAGGAGCGCAGTGGATCGCATCCTTGGCGCCGCCAACCTCGCCTCGCTTTCGGGAGCTGCGAGTGCCGATGCTGTCTTCTCCCGTGCCAAGGTCGCCTTCCTGGAAAAGGAAGCTCGGCGCGTCGAGATCGACTTCGGCAGGGGACTCCAATCTTATTCGCAACTCGCCCAAAGCCAGGATGTCGTGGCGCGGGCCAGGATCGAGGTCGAGGATCTGCTCTACAACGCCGAATCCTTCGGCAGGCAAGCCCGAGCCGCATCCTTCGCCACTCCCCCCGAGGCTTCGGCTTCCTTCGATGCCGAGGACCTCTATTTCATCGCAGCCAAGCTCGAAGCCTTGCTAGGTTCTGCCGATCCTGTGACAATCGCGGTCGCTGAAGCCGTAGAACCCTGGGATCTCCGTGCCGCCGAGCTCGCTGTCGAGGCCCTCGGCAATGCCCCCCTTCTAAGCGTGACCCTGGAACTAAAGGCGATGCCGACGATTACGCAGCCCCTCTCCCCCTCGGGATCAGGAACGCTCAACCTTTCCATTCCCCTGGGTTCCTCTGCTGAGGCGCATGACCAGAAGGTCGCCCTGGTCACGAGCCTCAGGAACGAAGCAGTAGCGGCAGCTAGCGCCTCCGCCTCCCTGCGCTTCGCCGAAGCCCGGCGCGCGATGGAACTCCGCAGCGCGAGGATTACCCGCCTGCAAGGCCTCGAAAAAGACCGCGAAACACGGGCCAAAGCCTGGGCCAAGCTCGTCGAGGCAGGCACTGCGACCCTCCTCGACTCCCTCACCGCCTCCTCCAGCCTGGCTGAAGCCCATGCTGCGCTCAAGCGGGAAAAATCGGGGTATTTCCTGGCAGCAGTGGCTGCCATCACCGCTTCTGGCCTGCCGCTCTCAAGCTACGTGAGTATTTTCGAAGCCCCTCCCCCGGGAGCTGCGCCATGAAGGTAGGTAGAGGAGGCTTCCGGAAGGGCCTTGCCGAACGCCTGATCCTCTTCATCGCCGAGGACGCAGCCGGCTCAGGCGTGGGCAAGAACCGCAGCTTCGGAGCCAGCCTCCGCAACGCGGTCAAGGGTCTGGTCTTCGCCTTCCTCACCGGGAGGAACTTCCGCTTCGAGTCCGCCTGCTTCGTCCTGGCAGTCGCCCTCGGGCTCCTCCTGGGCATCGATCGCGTAGAATGGGTCCTGATTCTGACCAACTGCTTCCTTGTCCTCGCCCTCGAGGCGAAGAACACCTCCCTCGAGCTGTCCGTGGACCTGTCGACCGAACATTACAGCTACGGGGCCAAGGGATCGAAGGATTCCGCCTCCGGGGCCGTCCTTCTGGCGGCCCTATCCTCAGTGGTCGCGGGAGCCCTGGTCTTCGGACCGCGGCTCCTCTCAATAGCGGTGAGGCTCCTCGCCGGACCGGGAAAGGTTCCATGAAAAAGGTACAATTGATCACATTGAAGGGTGCCTTCCTCGATGCAGGCAACAAGGACAGGTTCCTCAGCTCCCTCCGCGAGCAGGCGGGCGCTTGCACCTGGGCGGTTGTGGACCTCAGCGGCCTCGATTTCATCGACTCGAGCGGGATGGGAGCCCTCATCTCGCTGGCCCGGGACCTCGAGGAACGTGGAGGGGAACTCGTCCTGGCGCAGCCCTCGCCCGCAGTCAAGGCAGCCTTTGAACTCGTGTTTCTGAAGCTCAAGGTCAGGATCTTTGATGACGTGGAATCGGCCTCGAAGGCCTTGGCCGATGGGGGCGGGGAGGAATGAAGTCAGGCAGCATCCCGATATTCACTTTCGGCTGGGAGATCGCCCGGGAAACCGCGAAGGACCTCCCCTTTCCCGAGTGTGGACGCATGGACGACTTCATCGGACTCTGGAAACGGTGCAACTGAGAATGGCGTGAAGTACTTTATCTTTCTGGGCATCGTCCTTTCGGGGATTCCCATAATTGGAATGCTTTCCGCCCGGAACGCGACCATCCGCTCCCTGTGCTGGATGGCACTCACGGGTTGCATTGCCATCGGGGACATGTCGGGGGTGAACTTTGTCTCGAACGAGTCCTACCGGGGGACTGACCGCGGCTTCGAGCTGACCTTTACCGACATGTTCGCCTTTGGATTGCTGCTTTCCCGCTCCATGCGGGCACCCCTCGTCGAAGCTTCCAGGAAAACAGTCCCATCGGGATTCCTGGTATTCTGCCTCTTCCTGGGCTTGGGCCTCATCGGAGTCATGACTTCCCTCATGCCGCTCTACGGCTTTTTTACGATCTGGAAAATGCTCAGGATGCTCTTCCTGTACTGGCTGGTCTGGTCGGCCGGAAGGGTCGAGGCCGATCCCCAGGTCTTCTACGAGGGAGTGGTCCGGGGCCTCATTTTAGGCCTCATGGTGGTAGGAATCATGGGTGCCAAGCAGAAGTTCGTGGACCACATGTACCGCGTCAACAGCACCTTCGACCACTCGAACTCCATTCCCCTCTATGTCAACCTGGCCGCCGCCCCCGTCTTCGCCTGGATCCTCGGCGACCACAAGATGGGACGGATAGAGTTCTTCCTGGGTTTCGGAGCGGTGGGAGCCGCCCTCGTCGCAGTCCTGGCCACCCAGTCGCGCCTCGGCATCCTCCTGGCCGGCGTTTCCGTTTTCGCGTCCCTCCTGGTCTCCAACGGGAGGGAAGCCAGCAAGCGTTCGCGGGCAGCGGCTGTGGTCTTTGTCATGGCTTCCGTCATCGGCGGCATCATGGTCTCCGACACCCTCATCGACCGTGTCAAAAACGCGCCTGAGTCGAGCGCAGAGGCCCGTGACGAATTCAATGTCGCCGCCAAGCTCATGGCTACCGAACACTTCTTCGGGGTAGGGCTCAACAACTTCTCATATACGATGACGAATGTTGAGAAGTACCGCGCCCAGGTGGAGGTCATGGCAGACGAGGAGCAGTCAGGAGTGGCCCATCACCTTTACCTGCTGACAGCCGCCGAGACGGGCTACATCGGCCTGATCGTCCTGGTCCTGTTCTTTGCGATGGTGCAGGTCCCCCTGATCGGCTTCCTCCTCAAGAAGCGAACGAAGGCACAAAAAGCCGCCCTCGGGTTCCTTCCCCAGGTAGTCATCGCCACGCTGGCAGGGCAATATGCCCTCTTCGTCTCCTGTTTCTTCGAGTGGGCCTTCCGTATCACACCGGTGACTTCCCAGTACTTCGCGGTTTCCGCGATCATGGCCGCCGCAGTATCGCGGTCCGAAATGTCAGGCGAGTCGGGTCTTGGGCTCGCATTCAACCGTAACAAGGTGGCCTCATGAAGGGCTCGCGAAAAGTGCTCCTGGGAGCCGTCTCCAACTGGCTGCGCTTCATCGTCGCAGCCATCGTCGCCCTCCTCCTCGTGCCGGTGATGACCCGGTCCTTCGGTGGCGAGCGCTATGGCCTGTGGATCCTGTCCTCATCCCTCCTGGGCTTCCTTCAGTCCCTCGACGCGGGCTTCGGGGCGGGCACGGTAAAATGGACAGCCGAGTCCCGTTCGCCGGAGGACGCAGGCCGGCGCGACGAGCTCCTGTCCACCTCCCTCGCCGTCCACATCGCGGCTTCGACCATCGGAACCGTCACTGTCCTGGTCCTCTCCGTCCTCTTCTCGGGGATCTTCAGCATTCCAGGCAATCTCGCCTCCGAGGGCAGCACCCTCTTCCTCCTCCTCGGGCTCCGCGTCACGGCGGTCGGCATACCGGCGGGCTTTCTCCGCGGCCTGGTCTTCGGCAGCGACCGGCTCTTCCTCCTCAACAGCGTCCAGATCGTTTCGTCGCTCGCCTATGGCGCAGCCGTCTGGGGCCTCCTGAACAGCGGGGTCGGCACCATCGGCGTCGCAGCAGCGGGCCTGGGACTGTCTGCCCTCGAAATGGCCGCAGTCTACCTCGCCGCCCGCCATGCGATGAACCAGAACGAGACGCCGATCCGGCTCTCCTTGCGCCGGATCTCCATGGCGCGCTTCAGGGAAGCCTTCTCCTACTCGGGATCGAGTTTCATGGTACAGGTGTCCAGCGCCATCCTCATGCAATCGGACCTCATAATACTGAAGTTCTTCGCACCGCTTGCGGTCGTAGCCGGCTACGGCGTCGCAGGACGTGCAGCAGAATACGGCTTTATCCTCGTCAAGCAGGCAGTCAACGCCCTGACCCCCTCGATCGCCCGCCTCGATCCGGCCAAGGAGCCGGAGAAAACCCGCTTCTTCCTGACCAACGCTTCCAAATACTCGGGGGCCATGGCGGGCTCCATCGCCGTAGCCTCCTGGTCCCTGGGCGCACCCCTCCTGGCTGCCTGGGCAGGGCCCGGCTACGATGCCTATGGGACGATCCTGGGAATACTGACAACCGCCTTTGTCATCATCTCCGTGCAGTTGCCCTGCGCTGCCTACCTCACGCTCAAGGGCGATCACGTCTGGTCATCCCGTGCCATGTCCTCCTCGGCCCTCGTCAACCTGGTCGTGAGCATCATCCTAGCCTTCGCCCTCGGCGCCATCGGCATCGCACTGGGCACCCTTATCGCGAGCCTCATCATCGACGGCATCGTCCTGCCGCTCAGGGCCTATCATTCGATCGGCCTCAAAGGCAGGGACCTCCTTCTCCGCGTCTGGTTCAAACTGGTGATACCCGCAGCCCTCCAGTTCGCCGCGATGTACGGCCTGGGCCTTCTCCTGCCCTCACGGGATCTCGGCACAATTGCGATTATCGGCGCACTCGGCATCGCCGTCTTCGGAGTATCCTTTTCCATCCTGTCCCTCGACAGCTCCGAACGCCACCTTTTCCTCGGCGGCCGCAGGAAGGCTGTATCATGAGCGGGGAAGCCCGGACTGTCCGGCTTTCGGGCCCTTCCCTGGGCGAAGCCAAGGGCAGGGCCTTTGCGGCCAAGCTCCTGACCCTGGGGAACGTGGATCTGGTCGTGAACCTCCGCGGAGTGGCAAATATCGAGCCTGCGGCAATGGAGGCCCTCGATGCCGCATCTGCGGAGCGGAAAGCCCGGGGACTGGCCACCAGCTACCTGCTGCCGGAGCCTGCCGCCGAGGCGGCCCCCGCTCCCGCAGCACCGGCCATACTCGCGGTGCCGGCACCTCCCTCCGCAGCGGCGACGCCAGCTGTGGCGGCACCGCCTGCTCCGGAAGTCCGTGCAACTGTGACCAACGACGCATTGCCCGGCCCGGCGCCCGAAGCCAAGGCCCCCAACGACGCTGCCTCCCCAGGCTCCGATTCGGAACGACGCACCGCCCCTCGCGTGCCCACGCCGCGATCCGTACCAATTCCCAAGATACCCGTCCAGGGCAACGCAGCCTCGATGACCGACATCGGCACCATCATCGCGGCGGTGATGTCCCGGAAATTGATCCTGGCCGCAGTCGCGGTCGTCGCCGTCGGCGCGGGCATCGCCGCTGCGAAATTTTTTGGCTCGTCCACCTACGAAGCGGAGTGCGTCCTCCTCTACAAGCCGACGGAAAACCAGATCTCCAACGATTACGAGGTCCTCCAGAACATCGACCCAAGTACCACCTTCGTCTACCGCCAGAGTTCCCAGAAGGACAAGACGACCATCGCTACCGTGCAGATCAAGACCCTTCTCAACACGATCAAGATCGGCGCCAACCTCGAGGCGGTTCGCTCGACCCTGAACCTTCAGGTTCCGATCAACACCCTCGGGAGCGCCATCGATGTCCGGACCCAGAAGGATACCGACCTCCTCATGATCAAGGCGACCTGGGACTCCGCGGAGATGTCGGCCCAGATAGCCAACACCATGGTCCAGGTCTTTACCGAGACCAACTCGAAGATCAACAGGGAGACCCTCGTCACGATGCGTGACCAGCTCGAAGCCCGTTTCAAGGACGTCACTGCAGGCTACGATAAAACTGCGAGGGACCTCGCCGCCTTTGTCGCAAAAAACCAGATCGTGGCCCTCAAGAACGAGAGCGAGCAATACGTCCTCGAACTGATCAAGATGAGGGGTTTGAAGGACGAAGCCACCTCGAGGAGGAACTCGCTCAGGATCCAGCTCAAGAGCCTCGACTCCAGCATGGCAGACCTGAATATCAAGATCGCCAAGGAAAAGTCAGACGCCGGCAAGAAGATGGACAGCACCCAGATCGAAGCCAAGATCGCCTCTATCAACATGAGGCTCGACGCCGTCAAGGCGCGCCGGAACGCCATGGCGGACCTCGTCACCAGAAGCTCGGAGTACGACCGCATAAAGCAGCTCTATTCCGAAGGTCTGGCCTCCAAAGCTGAACTCGACCTCGCTGAATCCGAAAAGGCCAAGGCCAAGGCTGCCAGCCAGGAGGACCCCGAACTCTCCTCCCTGCTGACCGAGATAGAAAACCTGCGCTCGCTTCAGACAGCCTTGCCGGCCAGCAGTTCCCAGAGTGAACGACTCGTCGAGGAACTCTCCCTGAAGCGCTTTGAAGCCCAGCTCGAGCTGGTGTCGGCCGAAGGCAATGTCCAGGCCTATGACGCCTCGGTAGCCAGGATCCAGGCATCCATCGACGGGCTACCAGCCGTCAACAAGGAATATGCCCGCCTGAGCACCGAGGCTGCCGGACTCGAGGCTGAGAAAAAAGGTCTCGAGCGCCTTGTCCAGCAGGCGCGGACCTCCCTCGAAAAGGGGACCAGCGACTTCACCATCATCGCCAAGGCGCCCGTCCCGATCTTCGCAGCCAGCTCCAACAAGAAGACCCTCGCCATCGGCGCAGCCTTTGTCGTGCTCGCCCTGGGCTGGGGATCCCTTATCCTCCTCGAACTCCTAGACTCAAGGATACGCTCCGGCAAGGAAGCCTCGGCCGCCCTCGGTCTCAAGGTCCTGGCTACCCTTCAGCGCGTCGACCGGAAGCGCCTCATGCCAGGTGGGAAGGAAGACCCGATCCACCTCGAGAACTTCCGCATGCTCGCCCTCAAACTCCGTCGCCTCCTTTCCCGCAAGGGTGAGAAGATCCTCATCGCCTCGATCCTGCCCGACTCGGGCAAGAGCGTCGTCGCTGCCAACCTCGCCTTCGCCTGGGGACGTGCCGACGAGCGCGTCCTCATCCTGGACGCGGAAACGAGGAGCAGCGCGAAGCCCTGGCCCCTCGACAGCCTCGCCGCCGACGAGAAGGGCCTCCCTCTGGGACTCCGTGACTACCTCGTCTACCGCGCCGAAGGCCTGGCTGACATCGCCGCCTCCTCGGTCATGCCAGGGGTGGAGCTGATCGGCCGCGGTACCGAGGAGATCTACCCCGACCTCCTGGGCTCCACCCGCTTTGCCGAACTCCTGGGCGAAACCTTCGACGTCTACGACATGATCCTCGTCGAAGCCCCACCCATCCTCAGCTGCGCAGACGCTGCCATGATCGCGGGCCTCTGCAACGCAATAATCCTCGTCATCCGCTCACGGACGGTCACTCCCGCCAAGGTCACCCGGGCCCTCGACGAGATCGGCAGGGAGCGCATACTTGGGGTCATAGTCACGGATATCGAACCCGTATTCGCCACGAGGGACGCATGAGGATACTCTTTATTTCCAACCTCTATCCGCCGGAAGTCCTCGGCGGCTACGAGATCCTCTGCGCGAGGGTAGTCGCCTCCTTCATGGCGCGCGGCCATGAGGTTGCGGTCCTTACCACGGCCGTGAAGGGGCAGACTGCCCAGATGGCCCGGATCTCCGGGCCTGCGGGCGAGAAGCTCTTCAGGACCCTCCGCTTTTCCCTGCCCTTCGGGAAAAATGCCAGCCTTGCCCGTTCGGGGCGCCAGTCCGCTGAGGGACCGAACGCCCGGGCTACCCGGGACGCGTTAGGCGACTTCAAGCCCGACCTCGTCTTTGTCTGGAGCCAGCTCAGGCTGGGCCTGGCCGCAGCCCGCGAGTCCGAGGCCGAGGGCTTCCCCACGGTCTATACGATGAACGACGACCATGTCCTGGGCTTCATGCCTGGTTCGCGCGAGGGACTGAAGGGACTAGTGAGGTCTGTCATCGAGGAAATCGTCTATCCCGCCTCGACCTGGCGCGGCCTTCGGCTCGATCCCGTCATCTCCATCTCCGAGACGGTCCGTTCACGTCTCGCCTCCCAGGATCCCCGTTTCGCCGGCTCGAAGATCGCCATGCAGGGCGTCCCCTCGAGCTCTTCCCCCCCAAGGCAGACATCGGAGCCGCGCACAAGCCCTTCCGCGTCCTCTACGCAGGCCAGCTCCACCGCTACAAGGGTGTCCACACCCTCGTCGAGGCCGTGGGCCTCGCTGGCAGCGGGGATTTCACGCTGACTGTCGCCGGAACCGGCGCCCCTGCCTACGAAGCTGAACTCAAGGCGCGCGCCACCGAACTCGGCCTCGACGCTCGCTTTCTCGGACGTGTCGCCGAAGTCGCCATGGGGGAACTCTACCGCGAGGCCGATGTCCTCGCCTTCACCTCCGTCTGGGACGAACCCTTCGGCCTGACCCACCTCGAAGCCATGGCCTCGGGTACTCCGGTCGCGAGCGTGGGCCACGGGGGTCCCGGTGAGTTCCTCGTCGACGACGTCAACGCCCTCATCTTCGGCAAAGAGGACCCAGCGGGTCTCGCAGATTGTTTGCAGCGCTTCGCCAGCGACAAAGCCCTCCGCACTCGCATCGCCCTGGCTGGACGCGATACCGTCGTTCGCGAGTTCAGCATCGAGCGCTATGCCGACCGCCTCGAAAAGATCTTTGTTGAGACGATCGAAGGCCGCGCATGAGGATCGTCCATATTCCCCGCAGGTTTGTTCGCGATGCCTGGGGCGGCACCGAAACGGTCGTGCTCGAGCTGGCCCGGCGGCAGATGGCGGGCGGGGACGAGGCCTCCATCCTTACCTCGATGGCCCTCGCCAGCGGCGACCGAGAAAGCATCGACGGGGTCGAGGTCAGGCGTTTCAGGCATTTCTATCCCTATTGGGGTCTTTCCAAAGACGACCGCGCGCGCATGGACCGGAAGGGCGGAAACCTCGTCTCCTTCGGCCTCTTCCGCGAACTCCTGGCCCTCCCCAATCCAGGAATATTCCACCTCCACACCGGCAAGCGCCTTGGCGCACTGGTCCGCACAGCTGCCCGGATGCGGGGCATCCCCTACGTGATCCAGCTCCACGGAGGCCTCGTGAGCGCCCCGGAGTCGGAAAGGAAAGACCTGGCTGAGGCCTCGAAAAAGGCCTTCGAGTGGGGGAAGGTGATCGGTCTTGCCTTTGGAGGCCGCCGGGTTGTCGAAGACGCCGACGCCATCCTCTGCGTCGACCGCTTCGAGGCCGAAAAACTCCGCACGCTCATGCCCGGTAAGCGCATCGAGTTCACGCCCAACGGCGTCGATCCGGGCCGCTTCTCCGCTCCTAAGGAAGCAGGCCTCGAGTTCCGCCGGAAGTATGGCATTCCCCAGGGCGCTAAGCTCATCCTCACCGTCGGTCGCATAGATCCGCAGAAGAACCAGGCCCTCGCCATCGACGTCCTCAGGCGCGCCCGCGAACGCCTCCCCGGAGCCGTCCTCGCCCTGGCGGGACCCGCCACCAATCCGGACTACCTCCTCCAGCTCAGGGAAAAAGCCGGGGCTTTGGGCCTTTCCACTGCTGTCTATTTCCTCGGGCAGCTCGACTACGGCAATGGCGAGCTGGCCGCAGCCTACGCGGCCGCCGACTGCTTCCTCCTCCCCTCGGTGCACGAGCCCTTCGGTGTCGTCGCGCTGGAAGCCTGGGCAGCGGGCCTCCCCCTGGCAGCCTCGGAGGTCGGGGGCATTCCCGCCTTCGTGAAAAGCGGCGACAACGGCCTCCTCTTCCCCTCGGGTGATGTCGACTCAGCCACCAATGCTGTCCTTCGGCTCCTCTCCGAGCCCGGCCTCGCCTCTGCCCTGAGCCGCCAGGGCCACAGCGACATGGAAGCGAACTACACCTGGCAAGCGGTCTCTGCCCGGGTCTCCGCCATCTACAACGAAGCGATCGAAGCCAGACGTGGCAGCACAAAGGGGGGATCGTGAAAATCGGAATACCGGTGTCGGGCTGCGACTGGGGCGAATCGGGCATCAGCCACTATGTCATTGAATTGCTCAAGGCACTGGCAGTGCTCCCGGGCGACGAAGAGTACCTCCTCTTCGGGAGCCAGGCCGCCCTTGCCATCTACGACCCCCACTCGCCGCGCTTCGCCCTCGAGGCCATCCCTGACGGCAAGGCCGAACCGGCAATGAAGAACATCCTCTGGAACGCGACAGGCCTCCGCGGCTTCGTGAAAAGCCAGAGGCTCGACCTCCTCTTTTTTCCGGCAGCCAACCGCCGCATGCCCTTTGCCGCCGGACTCCCCGTCGTCGGCACCGTCCACGACCTTTCCAGCCTCCACGTGACGGGGAAGTACCCCCTCTCCCACGAGATCTACATCAAGTGGTTTGTGCCCTTCCTCATCCGGAGGCTCGACAGGATCGTCTCGGTGAGCGAGGCCACCAAAAAGGACACCGTGGAATCGGCGGGCGCAAAGGCCGAGCGGATCACGGTGATTCCCCACGGTGTGGACCTCTCGCGTTTTTCACCCGAAGCCTGCAAGGCCGGAGCGCCTGCCGTGGCCGAAAAGTTCGGACTAGGCGCTCCCTATTTCCTCTATATCTCCCGCATCGAGCATCCAGGCAAGAACCATGTGCGCCTCATCAGGGCCTTTGCGGAGTTCAAGCGACGCACGCAGTCGCCCATGCTCCTTGTCCTGGCGGGCAAGGACTGGGACCGGGCCGAGCAGGTCCACCGCGAGGCGGAAGCCTCGCCAGCGAAGGCCGACATCCGCTTTACCGGCTTTATCTCCAACGAGGACGTTGCAGGCCTCTACGGTGGGGCCACTGCCCTCTTTTTCCCCTCCCTCTTCGAGGGTTTCGGGATGCCCCTCCTCGAGGCGATGGCGGCGGGAGTGCCGGTGTTCTGCTCTAATTGCTCCTCGCTCCCCGAGGTCGGCGGCGACGCTGCCCGTTACTTCGAACCCGAGGACGAAGCCTCGATCTCCTCCAGCCTCGAGGCTGCCACAGACGGTAGCCTCCTCGGAAGCATGCGCCAGGCTGGCCTCGCGCGCGCCGCAGCCTCCGGCTGGGACTCGACCGCGAAGGCAACCCTCGCGCAGCTGCGATCGACTGCCGAAAGGAAGCGACAATGAGAACAGGGAAGGTAATAGGACTGGGTGGCAGCCGTGCTGCCCGGCTCGCAGAGATCGCTGCCGAACTATCGAAGGAACTGGGACTGCCTGCCGGCGGGATAGTGTCTGCCTACGACTTCGCCAGGCCGCCTGCCGCGACGCCCGAAAGCCAGGGGCTGGCCCTCCCCGCCGACCAGCCGGAGGCCTTCGATACGGTGGCTTTTTTCGCCGAACTGCGCCGGCAGGCCGCCTCCGAAGCACCGTACCTTGTAGCGATCCTCGGTCCCCTCGCAGCGCTTCGGGAAGCCCGGGAGACTGTCTCCGCCCTCATGTTCGTCGAGGTCGAGGAGCGCCTCTCCCTCCTCCGCTGGGCTGACCTCCTCATGGAAGCCGGGGCACCTGGCGGCGTGGAAGCCCTCCTCCTCCACGAAAGCCTCATCGTTCCGCGCTACGCTGCCTGGTCGGCTGGAGCCCTGCGACAGGCTGACGTCACCCTCGACGACGAGGAGGGCCCCGCCGCCCTCGCCTCCAAGATCGCCTTCTACGCCCGCGGCGACCGCCAGGCTACAGCCCGCGCACCCGGCCCCACCAAGGTGCCTGGCGCGGCAGGCGCTGCTGCAGCAGCCGCGGCGTCTCCCACGGGCTCCCTCGCACGCATGGAGGAGCGCATGGAAGCCCGCTCCCGCCTCGAGGCAGCGCGCGCCCTCGAGGAGCGCCTGACCCGGGCCCGTCCCCCGAACCGCCTCGGCCTCGCCTGGAGGGCCTTTGTCGCCGACACCCTCTACCCCACGACCAAGCGTGCCATGGACGTGGGGCTCGTCTCCCTCCTTTTATCGATAGTCTGGCCGATCTACGCCCTCGTTGGATTACTCATCTGGATGAGCGATCCCGGTCCCTTGATCTACACACAGACGCGGGTAGGCCGCCACGGCAGGCACTTCCGCTTTCCCAAATTCCGAAGCATGGTCATGGACGCCGACAAGCTCAAGGACAAGCTCCTGGCGAAGAACGAGATGACCGGCGGCATCACCTTCAAGATGAAGCGCGACCCCAGGGTCATACCAATTGGTCGGGTAATCAGGAAGTACAGCCTCGACGAGCTGCCCCAGCTCTGGTCCATCCTCCGCGGTGATCTCACCCTCGTCGGGCCCCGCCCACCCGTCCCCCGCGAGGTGGCCCTCTACAGCTCCGCCGACCGCCGCCGCCTCGAGGCCGTCCCGGGCCTTACCTGCATCTGGCAGGTCAGCGGCCGCTCCGACATCCCCTTCCCCCGCCAGGTCGAGCTCGACGTCGAGTACCTCGAGCAGCGGAACATCATCCTGGACCTCAGGATTTTGATAGCGACCATCCCCGCCGTGCTGACCGGCAAGGGAGCCTACTGATGGAACGCCTCCACATGCTCAATGTCCCCGTCGACTCATGCGGCATGGACGAGGCGATCGAAGCAATTATGTCCTTTGCCCGGGGCCAGAAAAAACCGGCCACGGAGGGACGGAACTGCGCCCGTATCTTTTTCCTCAACGCCCACTGCGGCAACGTGGCCGCCAGGGTTCCCGCCTACTTCGAGGCCCTATGTCGCGCCGACTACGTCTTTCCCGACGGCTCGGGGGTGAAGCTGGCCGGCAAAATCCAGGGCACACCCATCGAAGCCAACGTCAACGGCACCGACCTCTTCCCCCTCCTCATGTCAGCCCTCGCCAAGGAGGGGCTCCGCGTCTTTTTCGTCGGCGCCAAGCGCGGCGTCCTGGCCAAGCTCGTGGAATCGGTAGCCCAACGCTGGCCGGGTGTCGTACTGACCGGCTGGACTGTCGGATTCTTCTCGCAGGACTCCGAGGTGATCGAGGCTATCAAGCTTTTCGGGGCCGATGTCGTCTTCGTCGGCATGGGCGTGCCACGGCAGGAACTCTGGATAGACCGTTGTGGCGACGCCACGGGAGCGCGGGTTGCCCTCGCTGTCGGTGGACTCTTCGATTTTTTCTCTGGTACCATCCCTCGTGCGCCCCAGTGGATGCGAAGGCTCGGCATCGAGTGGCTCTTCCGCCTCTACCAGGAGCCGGGCCGGATGTGGCGTCGCTACATCATCGGAAATTTCGAGTTCATCGCCCGCGTCATCGCGCGGCGCCGAAGAGGAAGCAAGCCATGAAGACCATACTCCTCGCCCTCGGGCGCAGGCTCGGGACCGGGGGCGTCCAGGTGACGATACCGGCGGAATTGCTGCCGATAGCGGGGCGGCCCCTCATCCAGCGCTACGTGGAATACCTTTCCGACTCCGGCAGGAAGGACATCGCTGTTGTCCTCCGGGACGAGCCCGAGCGCTTTTCCACCTTCCTCGAGGAGGGCGAGCGCTGGGGTGCGAGCATCTCCTACCACCGCTGCCCGACGGGTACCGATCATGTCTCCTTCGCCGAATCGCTTTCAACCGAACTGGGAGCCGACGAGGTCTTCGATCCCCTCGCCCCTCCCCCGCCTGGAAGAGGCGACGGTTCCTGGAACTTCCCGGGAGCCCTGGACCTCGTAGCCTACCTCGATTGCGTCGCCCTCACCCTCGGCGGCAAGGTCCCGGGTTTCGTCCCCTCGGGAAGGGAAACAGCGCAGGGCCTGCGGCTTTCGCACCATGTGAGGATCCATCCCAGCGCCAGACTCATCCCGCCCCTCTTCATCGGGGAGGGGGCGGAAATCGGCGCCGGCGCAGAGATCGGTCCCTTCGCTTCTGTGGAACGGGGCTCCGTCATAGGTGCCGGCACGTATTTTGCCCACTCCGTCGCCCTGCCCTGGACCCTCATAGGCGAAAAACTCCACATTGAGGAGGCGGTCGTCGAGGGCAGCGCCTTTTTCAAGCCCCGCTCCGATGCAGTATATATAGCCGAGGATCCCGCCCTTTCCACGACGAGGACAAGGTGAGCGAGTTGCACACTCCGGCTTGCTTGCTTGCATCCCCCAGTTGTGCGACTATTAGTCGTCACGCGCATTCTGCGGGGGGATACTGCGCTTCCGCCTTTTCAAAGAGGAGTCGAAGATGAATGAGCCAATGATACGTGGAGAGAATTCAGGGGATGTCCTCATCCTGACACTCGCGATCGATCACTTGGATGCGGGCAACTCCGCAAGCTTTCGGACCCAGGTAGGCCCCCTCGCGCAGTCTGCGCTGAAGGTGGTCTTCGACCTGACCGGAGTGAGGTTCATCGATTCAGCCGGGCTTGGCGTCATGCTTTCCCTCGTGCGCAACCTCGGCGAGCGGGGCGGAGAACTCAGGGTCTGCTGTGTGGCCAAGCCCATACAGGTCCTCTTCGAACTCGTCCGCCTCCACAAGATACTCAACATCCACGGAACACGGGCCGAGGCCATCGCTGCCCTCGAGCAGGCCTGATCCCGGGGCCCCCGGGAACCCTTCCCCATGATTCTCACCCGCGACGAAATCCTCGCCGAAATCACCGCCGGCCGAATCGGCATCGAGCCCTTCGAGGCTGATGCCATCGGGCCCGCCTCCATCGACCTCAGGCTCGGTTCGGAAATCCGCATCTTCTCGCCGATGCCCCAGGTCATTCCGATCAAGGTCGACTCCGACTTCAGGGAGATGACCTACCGCCTCGAACTCGAGGACAAGGGTTACGTCATCAAGCCCGGGGAACTCGTGCTAGGCATGACCCTCGAGCGCATAACCCTTCCGGGAGACATAGCAGGCTGGCTCGGCTCGCGCTCTCGCTTCGCCCGACTGGGCCTGATGGTGCACATCTCGGCCCCCTTCATGCAGCCGGGCATCTCCAACAACCAGGTCCTCGAGATCCTCAATACCGGACCCAATTACCTCAAACTCATCCCCGGCGAGCGGATCTGCCAGTTCGTCTTCGAACGTTGCGAGGGAAGCGCCATCTACGAGGGCCGCTTCGCCGGACAGCACAAGGGGAAGTGGTAAGGGGATCCTCCTCCATTCCAGGTCCGGGAGTCCGGATGGCGGAGAAGACCGACTCCCCACAACACGGCAAGGAGCCAGCATGAAGCCTAAACCTGAGCATTCGGGAATGGACCGTTTCATCTTCAACCACTATGCCCGGAGCGCGCTCATACCAATACTGACGATCGAGCTCCTTCTCCTGGTCATCTACTTCGGGGTCAACTGGTACACCAACAGCCAGTCGACGGCGACCCTGCGCAACGAGGTCGTGGCCGTCATGCCCCACCTCACCAAGATGCAGGCCGACCTCATCGACGCCGACTTCAAGACCATCGCGAGTTCCTGTGACTACTTCGCCAGGGAGCACGCAGCCCTCTTCGCCGATCCGGGCTCCCGTCCCATCCAGGGCGAGGCGCCGACCTTCGCCATCGCCCCGGACGGCGCCTTCTACCAGACCAACAGGAAGACCGAGACCTCCCTCTTTTTCAGCTTCGGGAAGGATTTGACGGCCCAGCAGCGGGACAAGGCGCGCTTTACCGCCGGCCTCGATCCCCTGTACCGGCACATGGTCAGCGACGTTCCCTACATTGCGGCAGCCTACCTGAACACAGCCGACAACATGAACCGCCTCTTTCCCTATATCCCCGATGTCTATAAGCAGTACCCCGCCGATCTCCACATGGCAGACTTCAACTTCTATTATCTGGCCGACGCTGCCCACAATCCGGAGAAAAAGCCCGTCTGGACCGGTGTCTACCTCGATCCCGCCGGCCAGGGCTGGATGCTCTCCTGTATTGCGCCCGTCTACCTCAGGCAAAAGCTCGAAGGAGTGGTAGGCCTGGATGTGACAATCAACAACATCGTCGAGAAGGTCCTCTCCCAGGAACTACCCTGGGGTGCTACCGCCTTCCTCGCCGACCAGAGCGGCATGATCCTGGCGATGTCCCCCAAGGCCGAAAAGACCCTCGGACTCACCGAGCTCAAGGAGCATGTCTACAGTTCCGCCATCCTCAAGGAACAGCTCAAGCCGGAGGAGTTCAACCTCTTCAAGAGCAAGAATCCCCGCATCGCCGCGACCTTCAAGGAAATCTACGCATCCGACGACCATGTGAAACTCATCGCCCAGCCTGGTGCCGGAGACCTTTTCGTCGTCGGCAACCCGATAGCTTCGACTGGATGGAAGCTCTTTATCCTCATCGAGGCTGACTCGGTCCTCCGCTCGGTGAATGAGGTGGCGACCCTCTCCAGCCGCATCGGCCTCGCCCTCGTCCTGGCGATGCTCATCTTCTATGCGGCCTTCTTTGGCCTCCTTCGCCGCCGTGCGCACGGCATGGCGAGTATCATAGCGACACCGGTTTCCAAAATCTCCGCCGCTGCCAGGGAACTCGGCCAGGGCTCGCTGAAAACCAGCCTTCCGAGCTCCGGCATCGACGAGCTCGACGAATTGAACGATACCTTCACCCAGATGGCCACCGAGCTCGAGGCGCGTTCCAAGGCTTTGGTCGAGAGTGAAGTCAGGGCGCGGGTCGGGGAAAAGGAGTCGGAGCTGGCCTTCGCCCGCGGCATGTTCGAATCGGCGAGCGGCATCCTCCACAATGTCGGAAACTCGATCACGAGGCTCGATAGCTCCCTCCTGGACCTCGCGGGCATCGCAAAGAGCACTGAGCAATACCCGGAGGTTTTCGAAAGGCTCGCGGCCGGCGACGAGTCCACCCTCGAGCGCTTCAGGTCGGTCCTCATCGACAAGACCGCCCCGAAGATCCGCGACACCCTCGCGGACGTCAAGCGCATCAAAGAGGACATCCAGCAGACGATCCGCCACCAGCAGCAGAGCGTCAGGGACTCCCGGGCCGCCATGAGCCCCGAACGCTTCGATCTGTCGGCATTGGTACGATCAGCCGGCGAGGTCTCAACTCCCCTCGATGGTGGCGTCCAGGTCACCCTCTCGCTCCCCGGGCAGCTCGACATCATCCAGCACCGGAACCAGCTCTTCAACGGCATCGTCAACCTCATCAAGAACGCCGTGGAATCCTGCCAGGGAAAGGGGAGCGGAAAAGTCGAGGTCGAACTCGTCGAAACCGAGGGTGGGGCCAGACTGACGATCCGGGACAATGGGGCCGGCGTCCGGGCGGAGGACCAGGGGCGGCTCATGAGCGCAGGCTTTACGACAAAGTCCGACGGCAACGGATTCGGGATGCACTCCTTCGCTGTCTTCCTGTCGGGCAACAACGGAAAGCTCAGCCTCGAGAGTCCAGGTCCCGGTCTGGGAGCCACCGTAACCATGGAGGTCGGGAATGCCTAAAAGGCGCTCGATCTTCATCGTCGATGACGACAAGGCGATCCTGGAATACTACCGCAAGGTCTTCAATCCCGAGGTCGACGAGTTCAATATCCTGGGAGTCCCCTCCGCCTGGGTAGGGGACTCGGTAGCACTCAGGCTTTTCGCAAGGCCCTCGGAACTACTCGCCGCGTTTTCAATCGAACAGGAGGCCGGTAGGTCTGTCCCCCTGTGCATCGTGGACATGCGCATGCCTGAGCAAAGCGGCCTCGAGCTTTCTGTTGCCCTGCGCCACCTGGATCCCGAAATCTCCATCATCATCTGCTCCGCCTTTTCCGACGCCACTGCCGATACCCTCAAGGAGCGGCTCAACGCCGGCGTCTTCCTGGTCCATAAGCCCTTCGCTGCCGACGAGTTCAAGCTCCTTGTGCACTCCCTCCTCAGGGAATGGGAGGGACGACGCACCCTCAAGCGGAACGAAGAGCGGCTCAGGCGCATCATCGAGGCCACGAGGGTCGGGACCTGGGAGTGGAACGTCCAGACGGGTCGCCTGATCATCAACGAGCGCTGGGCCGAGATCATCGGCCATAGTCTGGAAAGCCTGGCTCCCATCGACATCGACACCTGGAACTCCCTCGTCCATCCCGATGACGGAGCCCGGTCGAATGACCTGGTCCAGCGGCATTTTTCAGGGGAGCTGGAGTTCTACGAAATCGAGTGCCGCATGCGCCACAGGGACGGCCACTGGGTCTGGGTCCAAGCCCACGGGCAGGTAGTCGAGCGCGACGCCTCCGGTGCCCCCCTGTGGATGAGCGGCACACACAGCGACATCTCCGACCGCAAAGGCGCCGAGGCAGAACTCCTGGCCATGAACAATGCCCTGCAGGAGAGCAACGCCACGGCCCAGGCCCTGGCCAAGACAGCGATGGAAGCCAACTCAGCCAAAAGCAGCTTTCTGGCCAACATGTCGCACGAGATCCGCACCCCCCTCAATGCCATCATCGGTTTTTCGGACATTGTCTGCAGCGGGGAGCTTTCGCGGGAACAGCGGATGTATGTCGAGACCATCGTTTCGAGCAGCCACCTCCTCCTGTCCATCATCAATGACATCCTCGATTTTTCGAAGATCGAGTCGGGCAAGATAAGCCTCGAATCCATCGATATCGATCCCCGACGCATCATGGCGGAACTCACTGCCATGTTCGAGAACAGGGTTGCTCCCTCCGCTGTGCGCCTTTCCTCGGTCGTTGGACCGGAGGTTCCCGAAAGCGTAAGCGCCGATCCCACGCGCCTCAAACAGGTCATGATCAACCTCCTTTCCAATGCAGTGAAGTTCACGAAGAAGGGCGAAATCGTGGCGGGGATCCAGCATGAAGTCAACGCGGAGGGCCAGGCCGAGCTGCGCTTTTCGGTCAAGGACAGCGGCATCGGTATCCCCCTTGATCGCCAGGGCATGATCTTCGATGCCTTTGAGCAGGCCGACGGTTCGACCACCAGAAAATATGGAGGAACGGGCCTCGGACTCGCGATCTCTCGCTCCCTCGTAATGCTGATGGGTGGCAGGATCTCGGTCGAATCCGAACCGGGCAAGGGCAGCACCTTCAGCTTTACCGTGCCGATCGTGGCTTCAACCAAGAGCAGCATCATCCGAGCCGCCAACCGCAACCGCAGCCTTTCGGATGAAGGCCTCAAGGGCCTCCGCGTCCTGGTCGTAGAGGATGTCGCGACCAACAGGATGCTCCTCGGAGCCATCCTCAAGGCCATGGGCTGCGAGACAGAGTTCGCGAACGATGGCATCGAGGCCCTTGAGGCACTCCGCCGGAAAAATTTTGACCTCTGCCTGATGGATGTTCAGATGCCGCGCATGGGGGGAGTGGAGGCAACCCGGGCAGCAAAGAAAGAAGGCCTCACCACCCCCATCGTTGCCCTGACCGCTGCTGCTTCGACCGATGACGCCGAAGCCTGCAGGCTGGCCGGCATGGAAGCCTTCGTTACCAAGCCCATCGACCGTCAAAACCTGATCGCCGCGATGCTTGGTGTCAGCAGAAAAAAGCCGCCCTGAGCCAGCCACTCGCCCACCCTTCCTTGACTCTCCCCACCCTCAATCGCTACTGTTTTAGCGTTTCCCTATCCATTGCCTCCTAAGGAGTTGCCATGAGCATCATCGAATACGTCGAAGCGCGAGAGATCCTTGATTCCCGCGGAAATCCCACCGTCGAAGTGGATGTCGTCCTCGAGGACGGCAGCCTGGGCCGCGCGGCCGTCCCCTCGGGCGCCAGCACCGGTGAGTACGAAGCCGTCGAACTCCGCGATGGCGACAAGAAGCGCTACCTCGGCAAGGGCGTCCTCAAAGCCGTCGAGAACGTCAACACGCACATCGCCAGCGAGATCACCGGCCTCGACGCCCTCGAGCAGGTGGACGTCGATCGCACGATGATCGACCTCGACGGCACCGAAAACAAGGGCAAGTTAGGCGCCAACGCCATCCTCGGCGTGTCCATGGCCGTCGCCCGCGCCGCTGCCGAGCACCTCGGCATGCCCCTCTACAAGTACCTCGGAGGCCCCCACACCAACCTCCTTCCCGTGCCCATGGCCAACATCATCAACGGCGGCAAGCACGCGGACAACAAGGTCGACCTCCAGGAATTCATGGTCATGCCCGTCGGCGCGGAGTCCTTCCGCGAGGCAGTCCGCATGACCGCCGAGGTCTTCCACACCCTCCGCGGCCTCCTCAAGGCCGATGGTCACAATACCAACGTCGGCGACGAGGGCGGCTTCGCCCCCAGCATCGGCAACGAGGACGCCCTGTCCTACATCATGAAGGCCATCGAGAAGGCCGGGTACCGCCCCGGAGAAGACCTCGCCATCGCCCTCGACTGCGCCAGCTCCGAACTCTTCGACGAGGGCGGCCGCAAGGGCTACAAGTTCTGGAAGTCGGAACCCGACAGGCTCTACAGCTCCGACGAGATGATCGAGCTCTACACCACCTGGGTCAACAAGTACCCAATTGTGAGCATCGAGGACGGCCTCGACCAGAACGACTGGGACGGCTACGTGAAGTTCACCAAGGCCCTCGGCAACCGCATCCAGATCGTCGGCGACGACTTCTTCGTCACCAACACCGTGCGCCTGGAGAAGGGCATCGCCATGGGCGCCTGCAACTCCATCCTCATCAAGGTCAACCAGATCGGCACCGTCACCGAGACCATCGAGGCCATCGACATGGCCAAGCGCGCGGCCTACACCGCCATCGTCTCCCACCGCTCCGGCGAGACCGAGGACTCCTTCATCGCCGACCTCGTCGTCGGCCGAGAGACCGGCCAGATCAAGACCGGCTCCATGTCCCGCACCGACCGCATCTGCAAGTACAACCAGCTGATGCGCATCGAGGACGAGATGGAAGGCTTCGCGGAGTACGCTGGCAGGAAGGCGTTCTATAGCGTAAGGAAGTAACTGAATTGGGGAGCGCCTGACTCCACGAAGACCGCCCCGTGCCAGACAAGCTGGCACGGGGCGATCTTTTGTAGAGCTACTTTAGGGCTGCAGTGGGCGCTCAGGGCTCTCAGACTCCGAGGCCGCTCTCGCGTTTCATGAGGGAAAAGAGGTCGGCGAGTTTTTCCGGAGCCTTTTCCAGCTCGACCGTCGAGATAAAGGAGGCGCGCGATCCGGGAGAGCCGGGATCGTAGCCGTGCATGCCGGCCAGCGGCTTGGTTCCCATGAAACTCGGGCAGAGGAGGACGCCGGGGTGGAGGAGAAAGAAGAGCTCCCCGTACCTGCGGTCGGCGAAATCGATGCCCCAGTCGTGGAGGGTCGCGTTGTCGAGGATGCGTCCGTCCTTGCTCTTCCCCAGGATCGCCTCGATCGTAGCCCGCGAGCCCTCGCGGAGGAACCAGAACCGCGCCATGGTCGAATCGTAGACGGCGGCGTAGTCCCTGCCGAAGACGAGTCCCGTAGCATCGATCTCCGCCATGAGAGGGCTCGAGCGGACGATGTCGGTCATGCCATGGTCGGAGAAAACAAAGAGCCGAACCTCGTCATATGACTTGCGTGCATCCGCGAGGACAGCCCGCAGCGTGTCCTGGTAGCCGTCGATCATCGCCCCGACCTCTGCTGCCTGGGTCCCCTTGGCGTGGAGGAGGGCGTCCATCTTGGCGAGGTAGAGGTAGGCCAGTCGGGGTCGTCCCCCAGCAAGGGCGGCACTGAGGTCGGCCACAGCCTCCTTCTCTCCCTTGCGCCAGTCGGAACGGAAATAGGGGATGCCCGCCTTGTCGAGGAGGACAAAGACACTCGGCTGGCCACCGTTGATACCGCCCTCAAGGTAGATGTCCCGCTTTTCGCTGTAGTCGAAGAGGTGGATGTACTTGAAGGGCACCGCATAGAGCTGGAAGTAGCCGGTATATCCGTAGGCTTTCTGTACAAACTGGGAAATCTTGTTCCTGACCCTGCCCCTGTCCACGAGGCTCCGGGGCAGCACGCGCAGGGCCTGGAGCGGCTTGAAGGGCGACTTTACCGGGTCGTAGGCGAAGAAGGAAAAATGGCCGTGCTCGCGCGGCGGCACGCCGGTGATGATCGTGGGGTCGCAGGTGCAGCTGTAGCCAAAGACCGTTTCGAGGGGCTTCTTGATGCGCGCCTCAGGCTCAAGGAAGGAGCGGTTCCGCACGAGCTCCCAGCCGAAGGCATCGATGAACACAAAGAGCGACAGGGTTCCCATGCTTTTCACCTCTTGGAGACGTGACGGTCGAGGACCGTCTTCTGGCCGTGGCTGATGTCGGCCTCGCCTGTCTCGCGGCGCCGTCGGCCGTGCCGGGCACCCTTGAGATAGGCCCGGGCATCGACGAAGCGCCGGAGCGGGGCGACGGGAATATCGGCGAGTCTGCCCTCCCGGACATCGGCAGCCCAGTCGCGGAGGATGTTGCCGATCGCGCGCCGGGCTATCTGGAAGGGTCGGTCTACCTTGCCGTAGATGAAACTGTCTGCCTCGCCCTCGATGAAGCGGCGGCCAAAGAGTTGCTTGAAGGTGTAGTTGTGGCTGTGCATCACGAGGGCTCCGGGCACATAGGCGATGCCCCAGCCCCGCTCCCTGGCTCGATGTCCCCAGGCGGTGTCCTCGGAGCCCCAGGCCTCGTCGTAGAAGGGCTGCTCCTCCCAGGCGGAGCGGCGCATGGCGGCAAAGGGGAGGGAAAGCTCGATCCAGGGCGCCGCCTTCCCGGCCTCGGGAAAGCTCTCGCGGTACTCGCGGCGCACCCAGGGCCAGGCCTCGGGGCGGGCTACCTGCCGTGCGAAGGCCGCCATGACAGCCGGGTCGTCGAAGGCACCAACAAGGCTCCCCAGGGAACCCGGCGACAGGAGCACGCAATCTGAATTGAGGAAGACGCAGACGGGGGAGGCGTTCTCGGAGGCGCCGCGGTTGAGGACCCTGCCCGGCACGTAGTCCCCGGGGGCAATCCTGATGAGACGGTGGGGCCAGGCGGCGACGATCTCCAGGGTACGGTCGGTGGAGCCCGAGTCAATGACGAGCAGCTCGAAATCCCTGAAATCCTGCGAGAAGAGGGCCGCGAGGGCAATGCCGATCTCACGCTCCGAGTTCTTGCAGCGCAGGATGACGGTACAGCGCGGAACCGAAGTCCCTCCCTCCGGGACCGTCATGGCAGGGCCTCCGAGATATGGATGCACTCGCGGGTGGCCAGGTAGTCGATGATCCTGCGCGCGCTCTCGAAGCGGTCGGCCAGGTACATGGTGATGGGGTGGATGATGACGTTCGAGACCACTCCCCGCCCCTCGTTCTCCTTGAGCCTTGCCAGCACGAGATCGGCCCACTCCGAGACAGGATAGGACTCCGGCCCGAAATCATCCGTCCAATTGTACCTTTTCTGCCACCAGGCGACCCACTCGACGCTGCGCTCGGCGTGGTAGATGTGCTCGTGGTCGGGGATGACGTTGATGGGGAAGGACCAGATCCCCCGCGGGTCCCGGACCGGACCGACGGCGTCCTTCCTGACCCCGTCGGACACGAGGACCACACCGTTGCCGGCGAGGACCGTCTCCGTATTCGGGCCGTGCATGTACATGTGGTTGCGCCACACCGTGATGGTCTTGCCGGTGTGCGCACGGGCAGCCTTGATCGTGCGCCGCGCGTCGAGGGACTGGTACCACTTCGGCCCGTTGTAGCTGCCCAGGAGCTTCTTGCAGGCACGGTGCCAGAGTTCGGGCTTGAAGCAGTCGTAGTTGTGGCCGCCAAGCTCGACAAGGGGATCCTCCACGATGGGCTTCAGGTCCTCCCACTCCTCCACGAAGCAGAGCCCCGACACGAAAAAGGTCACCTTGACCCCCGCATCCCTGAGAAGATCCAGGTAGAGCTGGGCGGTCCTGAGCTCGGAGATGTCGCTGTGCTTCTGGTTGCCGGTCTTGAGGCTCATATGGTGGAGGTCGCCGGTCAGGCAGATCATGCGTGACCTCCCCGGAGTTCAATGCCGAGCTTGCGTGCTGCAGCCTCGAAATTGGGGTCCCCGTGGACACCCCAGGCCCTGAGGAAGGCCAGGCGCAGGCCCTCCGGATCGTCGGGCCCTCCCACGACGGCGCGGGCGAGGCAGCGGAACTCCGGCTCGGCCAGGTCGTAGGCGATCACCGGGAAGACGATGCCGAGGAGGTCTCGCATCGGCAGCAGCGAGGGTGCAAGACCGAAGCCAGCCGAGGAGAGGGATCCGCGCGAGCTGATGAGGGCCTTGGCGCGCCGAGCCGCCTCCCGGGGGCTCCTGAGCCCGTCGGCGAGGCCCTTGGACAGGGCGGCGGCGGGATAGGCCTTCCATCCCTGCCCCCTCATCCCGCAGCGGAGACCCTCGACATCGAGGTGCACGGGTTCAACCGCCTTCCGGATCCCGCCGAGCCAGGCCTTGAGGTCCCTGCCCTCCCATTCTGCGTAGTCGGGGCGGAAGCGGAACTCCATGGAAGAGTCGTAGAGCTTACGGAAGTCCTCGCCCACGTCGTCCCGCGCCGCCATACGGCGCTGACGCTCGGCATAGCTCCAGTGGTAGGCGCCACGCCAGTAGAGGAGTGCGTCCCCGTAGCCCAGGACAGCCTTGACGGCGTGGCGGACGAGGGCCTTCCAGGCTGCTGGATCGGGCATCGGCAGGGCCGCCACCGCGTCGTTGATGACGAGGAGGGTGCCGCGGTTTACCAGGAGGTCGCGGATGTCGTCGGACAGGATGCGGTCCACCGTGAAGCGCCCGAGGGAGGGTAGAAAGCCCTGGTCACCAAGGATGGTCTGGTGGCCGAAGCGCACGTCGTACCACATGACCCGGCAGGGGGCGCGCAGGAGGGCAGCGTCCGAGGTGGCTCCAGCGTCGATGCCGATGCCCGCGCGCTCAGCCAGGGGCCTGAGAGCCTCGCCCAGCGACTTCCTGAGCTCCTCGGTCCTGCGCTTCCAGGGGCCAGTGGTAACAAGGAGGAAGTCGAGGTTGTTGTGGGGTCGTTCCTGACCGCCGGTTACCTCGACCCCGCCCTCGCCCCGGCCATAGCCGCCCATGAGGGCGAGACAGCGGAAGGAACCAGGGGGAAGGATCGAACGGGCGATCTCTCCGCCCTCGACGACCACGTCCCGGATTCGGGCCTCGACTGCGTCCCCGCCCCTTTGCGTAAAGCGTCCGAAGCGCATCATGACTGACCCCTTGACCGGATCACAATGCCGAGAAGGTCCATGAGGGCGGTAGCGTGGCGTTCAGGAGTAAAGCAGGCCAAGAGAAGCTCCTTCCCTGCCCTGCCCGTGGCGAGGGCAGCCTCGGGGTCGTCGAGGAGCCGGCGAAGGACAGCGGCCAAGGCCTCCGCGTCTCCCGAGGGAAACCCATAGCCGGTCTTGCCTTCCCGGAGCCAATCGCCGATGCCCCCCACCCGTGCGGCAACCACAGGCGTCGCGTGACGGAAGGCCTCGAGGCCCACGAGGCCGAAGGTCTCTGGCTCGCGCGAGGGCACGACGACGCAGGAGGCAGCCCTGTACTGGGTGTCGAGCTCCGAGCGACCGATCCGTCCGAGGAACTCCACCCGCTCCGCCACTCCCAGGCGCGCAGCCTGCTCCCTGAACATGCCCTCCTGATGTCCCGATCCGGCGACCCTGAGGCGGCATTCCGGGCCGAGCTTCGCCAGCGCCGACAGAAGGACATCAAGTCCCTTGCCCCGGAGGAGGGCTCCGACGAAGAGGAGGAGCCCGCCCTCCCTCGCCTCGGGCGGATCCTGGTCCGGCAGCTTCGTGAACATGGGCAGGACCCGTACGGCGGCTGGAGAAAAGCCATGGGCTACCAGGTGGTCCTTCATGTGGACCGAACCGACGGCGCTGGCGGTCAGGCGCATGTTGGCCCGAAGCTCAGCCCTCGCCGCCCCTAAGGTCCGGAACGAGACCGGGGGGAAGCCGCTGCGCCTGTTGACGGGTCCGAGACAGGGAAAGCTGCAGTAGGGCCCCAGGACGCGCGAGCAGCTGCGGCGCCCGATAGTCGTGTATTTATGGACGTGGAGGCAGAAGGGAGCGTGATCATGGAAAAAGCGCAGCGAGGGGATGCCGGTATCGGCGATAACCTCGAGGGTCCGTCGGCCTGAGACCT
This sequence comes from uncultured Spirochaetota bacterium, assembly GCA_903821875.1. Classification (GTDB taxonomy): domain Bacteria; phylum Spirochaetota; class Spirochaetia; order Treponematales; family Rectinemataceae; genus CAIJMU01. The sequence continues at coordinate 74,197 of CAIJMU010000124.1, read as the reverse complement.
GGTGGACATAGATCACGTCGGGAGCGAGGGATTCGAGCTGGCGGGCTAGCTCGACCTGCGGGAAGGCTCCGGAAAAGAGGGAAACAAAGGCGGGATCCATCGGGGCGTCCAGCTCGTAGAGCAGATAGTTAGACGCTCCACGCTCGGCGAGCAGCGAAACGACATCGGCGATATGGCGCTCAGCTCCGCCGGTGAAAGCGGCGGCCCTCGTTATCCAGGCTATCTTCATCGTATACCCGCTCGGATGTGGATTCCCTCGCTCGATGTCTGCGACCCATAGGATTGTGAAAAGTCACCCTACCACTGCGGTGGAGAGTCGTCAATGACGCCTATCGGAGGGTCCAGGACCATGTGGCAACGCAACTCGAATTGCTCGACCGGGGCTAGCTCCCCCTCGCTTCTCGACCATCTTCTTTAGCCCCGGTACAAAAATAGGATCGCCTCTGGGAAGGCTAGTATACCTACTCAGGCTGCCTTCCAGCGTAAGGAGTCGAGACGGTCAAGGCGAGAGCCGCCTGAGTGCCGCAGTAGCCAGTTCGAGACCCGTGTCATCCAGGTCCAGATGGGTGACAAAACGAACAAGACCCGGGCCAAAGGCACTGGCCAACACCCCCGACTCCCGGAGCCCCGCGATCACGGCTCCCTCCGAAAGGCCCGCCCTGACTTTGCAGATGACGATGTTGGTCTGCGCTGGCAGGACTTCTCCGACCCAGGACAGCCCCGCGAGCGTCTTTCCAAGTGAGCGCGCACGGCGATGATCGTCCTTCAGCCTATCGATATTGTGCTCGAGCGCGTATATCCCCGCCGCCGCCAGCATACCCGCCTGACGCATGCCGCCGCCGAGGGCCTTGCGCACCCTCTTCGCCCGCCCGATAAAATCGCGTGAACCCAGGAGGAGGGAACCCACGGGTGCCCCCAGCCCCTTTGACAGGCAGATTGAGATTGAGTCAAAGAGGCGACCGTAGGCTTGTGGCGATTCGCCGGTCTCCACCAGCGCATTGAAGAGCCGGGCGCCGTCCAGATGGAAGGCGAGCCCTCTTGCCTGGCAGATCCCCGAGATGGACTCGAGGACTGAAAGATCCCAGATGGAGCCGCCACCCTTGTTCATGGTGTTCTCCGCCGAGACGACTCGAGTTCGGGGATAGTGAGGGTCATCAGGATTGATCGCCGCATTCACCTGATCGGCTGTAAACCGTCCGTGGTCCCCCTCGAGCAATTGCACCGAGGCGCCGGTCAAGCGGGCAATGCTGCCAGCTTCATAGCGGTATATATGAGCGAATCGATCGCACATAACCTCATCGCCTGGAAGGGCATGAACATTGATGGCAATCTGGTTGGTCATGGTACCCGAAGGGCAGAAAAGGGCGGCCTCGACCCCGAAACGAGTCGCGGCCAGCTCCTGCAAAGCGTTGACGCTTGGATCTTCCCCATACACATCGTCGCCGACAGGGGCGGACATCATAGCGTCCCGCATGGCGAACCCAGGCTTGGTAACAGTATCGCTGCGTAAGTCGACGATCATGGGGCATCTCCCGCTTTCCACGTAGTCGGTGGATGCCCTCTAGTGGATCCACCGTCGGATACAAACCTAGCATCCTCCTGCGCACCCTGTGAAGCGACCGCACAAATAGGGAAGGGAATATCACAGTCATATGGCAAAACGAACAATGAATTCTCATCGCATCGTACAAAACGAAGGAAATACTAGAAATAAATTGACATATTGCTTTGGTCGGGTATACTGACGCGGAGATTGGCCGAGAGTGCCTATCCACTTTTCCGGGAGGTATGCGTGAAAAAAGCCATCTCCACCACCGCGGCTCCCGCAGCGATCGGTCCGTATTCCCAAGCCATTCGCCATGGTGACTATCTCTTCGTTTCGGGGCAAATTCCGATCGATCCAGCCACCGGGGCGGTCGTCGAGGGCGATATTGTCGCACAGACCGAGCGCGTGATGAAAAACCTCGAGGCTGTGATTGTGGCAGCTGGCATGAGTTTCGCAAACGTCCTGCGCTGCAGTTGTTTCCTCTCCGATATGGATGACTTTGGACGCTTCAATGAAGTGTACGGCACATACCTGGGACAGAGCGCGCCTTCGAGAGAGACGATGCAGGTCGCCAAGCTCCCGAAGGGTGTCAGGGTCGAGATCTCTGCGATCTGCGGGGTCTGAGCATCATGGTGCGAGGCGGGTTCGCAACCTACGGGAACGTAGCTGGTATCCTAATGCTCGATTCACGCATTCCGCGTCTGCCTGGTGATCCGGGGCATTCTCAGACCTTTCCCTTTCCCGTGGTTCATGCCGTGGTTCGAGGCTTGCCGTTCAAGGACCTCGTGGAGGCCAGTCACGACAACATCGGCCTCGCGATCGAGGCGGCACGGGGCCTCGAATCCGAAGGGGTCTCCTTCGTTGCCGCCGACTGTGGCCTTTTTTCGATTTTCCAGGAAAAGATCGCCCGGGAACTAAGCGTGCCCTTCCTAGGTTCGTCACTCTCTCTCATCCCCTTCATTCTTTCTTTCCTGCCGCCCCACTCCCGGATAGGCGTCCTCACCGGGCACACCGGCCTGCTTTCTGAAACCCATCTGCGTGCAGCTGGCGCCGACCCTTCACGGATCGTCCTGGTCGGGATGGAAGACTCGGCGGAATTCAAGCGAGTGGTCATCGATCGGGGGGAGGAGCTTGATGGGGAAGCGCTCCGACGGGACATACGCTCCAGTTGCCTTGTTCTCACCGAAAGGGCCAAGGCCGAGAAGCTCCACATAGGAGCCGTCATTATCGAATGCACGAATCTCATACCCTATCGCGAAGAAGTGCAGGACCTTGTCGGGGCTCCGGTCTACGACCTTGTAAGCCTGATCGAGCTATTTGCGTCCGGTTTTGCGGCTCGACGCTTCCCCGAAAGCCATCGATCGTTCCGCGGTCGGCGGGAATGACGCCCATCCCACTAGCCTTACCAGGAGACTGAAATGGATCTGAAGACAGCTCGCTCGTGCTACCCCGGACTTTCCGATAAAGTCTTCCTGGACGCCGCCTGCGTCAGCTTGATCCCGCGACAGGCCCATGATGGAATGACGGCCTTTCTTGACATGGCGATGAATTGTCCCGAAGAGGACGCTTCCATCCACCACATCGCCATGGACGCGATGCGTCGCGAGGCCGTTGACGAGGCCGCCGCCCTCATGAGCATCCCGAGGGATCGAGTAGCCCTCGTCGAAAGCACGACGCACGGGCTCAACATCGCGGCAAACTCCATCCCCCTCGCCAAGGGTGATGAGGTCCTCCTCGCCGATACCGAATTCCTGCAGGTAGCAATCCCCTGGGTGAAGAAGGCTGAATCGCTCGGCGTAGTCGTCGTACCTGTAAAGTCCCACGACGAGGGCGTGCTGGAAGTTGCGGACTTCGAGCGTGCGATGACGAGCCGTACCAAGGTTGTCTGCGTTTCTTCAGTCCAATGGTGCTCCGGCTATCGTCTTGACTCCCGGGCGCTGGGAGAACTCTGCGCGTCGAGGGGCATCTGGCTGGTCCTCGACGTGATCCAGGAACTCGGTGCGATGGAGATGGATTTTTCCAAGATCAAGGCTGATTTCATCATCGCGGGAGGCCACAAGTGGCTCAACGCACCGCATGGCTGCGGTCTGATGGCGATTTCTGAACGCGTCCTCCGCGAACTCGAGCCAAGTTCCTGGGGCTACCTCGCGCTCGAGGACCCAGAGGGAGGATGGGGCGAATACTTCCGCACCCCCACCATCACTCCATATAGGGAATACCGCTACCCGCGGACGGCGAAGAAATTCGAGATCGCCGGCACTTCGAATTATCCAGGCGCGATTGGACTTGGCAAAGCCCTCAAGCTCGTCAACGAGGTCGGCATCGCGAACTCGGAGCGACATATCCTTAAGCTCACCGCCCAGCTGCACGAAGGCTTGCATCGTCTCGGCATGCATGTCGTCTCCAAGCCGGACCCGAAGCTGCGTTCGGGCATCACCATCTTCCGCGCCTTCCCCGGGGTTGCCGAAAACAAGGCCCTCCTCGCCAAACTGCTCGCCGACCGGGTTTACGTAGCTATGCGCTACACTTCCGGCGTGGGCGGGATTCGCGTCTCGACCCACTACTTCAACGACGGTGAAGATGTCGATAGGCTTCTTGCGTCCCTCGACAGGCACCTGGGGTCCTGATTCATGTCTGGATACTGGGGCTAGTGGGGAGCCTGAACCGTCCCGTAGGGATGTGGTGATGTGTTGATATCGTTTCCGCGAGGGAACGAAATCCAAGCAAAGGAGGCGGCAGCCCCTGTTCCACGCTATTCGCTAGAGAAATTGAACTTCAAGGAGGTTTGCATGAGGATTACTAGGTTTTTCGTTATCGGCCTTGCTTTCGCGCTCGTTGTCGCCTTAGCGGGCTGCGGCCCGGCCAAGCCGAACGTCGTCAAGATCGGAGCGGCCGGTCCCTTCACGGGTCAGCTCTCCAAGATCGGGCTTGACTCCCTCAACGCCATCAAGATGGCCGTTGAAGAGTTCAATGCCTCGGGCCAGCTCAAGGGCATGAAAGTCGAAGTGGTCGAGGGCGATGACGCTGCCGACCCCGCCAAGGCCGCGGCAGTCGCTGAAAAATTCGCCTCCGATCCCGCCCTAGTGGGCGTCATCGGTCCAATGACGAGCTCGGGTGTCGTCGCCGCGCTCCCGATCCTCGAGAAAAACAGCATTACACTCATAACCCAGTCGGGGACCAATCCGAGCCTGACCGAACAGGGCTATAAGGTCATGCACCGCGTCTGTCCCCGCGACGACGACCAGGCGCCAGCCGCCGCGTCTTTCATCGTGAATGACATCATGGCTAAAAGCGTCTACATAATCGACGACAAGGGGACCTACGGACAGGGCCTCGCCGACGAGGTCGAGAAGAATCTCAAGAAGCTGGGCGTGGACAAGATCGCCCGCGCGCAGATCACCTCGGACGACAAGGACTTCTCAGCCATCCTCACGAAGATCAAGGCCAACAAGCCTGAACTCCTCTACCTCGCGATTCCCAGTCCGGCCCAGGCCGCGACCATCATCAAACAGCTCGCCGGGATGGGCATCAAGACCGCGATCATGGGCGGCGACGGCATCCGCGAAAAGGACGAGTTGATCAAGGGTTCAGGCGGCGCCGCTGAAGGCGTTTACGCTACGAGCATCGGGCCGACCATCCAGTCCGTTCCCGAAGCCAAGGATTTCGTGGCCAATTTCGAGAAAAAATACGGCGCCCTCTCCATGTACTCGGGCCAGAGCTACGAAGCCGCGAACGTGCTGCTCGCAGGCATCGCCAAAGCCGGCGTGAAGAACGGCAAGGTAGACCGCAAGGCCGTCCTCGCGGCCGTGAACGCCACCAAGGACTTCAAGGGCGTTCTCGGCGTTCCCATCTCCTTCGACGCGAAGGGTGATCTCATGGGAAGCGCGATCTTTGTCGTACAGGTCAAGGGAGACGATTTCGTCCAGCTCAAGGCCGTCCAGGTAACCAAGTAAGGAATCTGCCCGGGGAGAGTGGTCAAACCCCCGCCCCGGGACTTTTAGCCGCCGGTTCATTCCGGGAAGGAGACCCTGGTGGAAGAAATATGGGCCCAGATTCCGCAACAGCTTGTGAACGGTCTTACGCTGGGAAGCGTGTACGCGCTCATAGCGCTCGGCTACTCCATGGTCTACGGCACCCTTGAAATGCTGAACTTCGCCCACGGCGAGGTCTTCATGATAGGAGCCTTCATAGGATGGGGCGTGCTTGGCGCATTCATGAATGGCGCAGCGATCATCGCGAGCCCCGTCATCATCATAATACTGATGATTGTGGTCGCGATGGCAGGAACCTCGGCCCTTGGCGTCGGTATCGAGTGGTTCGCCTACCGGCCGCTCCGGAACGCTCCCAGGCTTGCCCCCCTCATCAGCGCGCTCTCGGTCTCGATCTTCCTCCAGAATTTGGTCGTCCTCACGATGGGCGCACGATCCAAGGTCTACGCAACCCAGCTCCTCATCCCGATCAGCTGGCAGATCACAGTGGGTCCGGCGACCATCTCCTTCATCAGGATCCTCGTCATATCCGTTTCCTTCGCGCTCATGATCGGACTCGACAATTTCATCCGCCACTCCAAGACCGGCAAGGCGATGCGCGCGACCGCGCAGGATCGCGAGGCCGCATCCTTCATGGGCATTTCCGTCAATCGGGTGATCTCGACCACCTTCCTGGTCGGCTCGGCCCTCGCAGGGGCAGGCGGCGTCCTGGTTGGGATGTATTACACCCAGATCGACTTCTACATGGGCTTCTCGGCCGGTATGAAGGCCTTTACGGCGGCCGTCCTGGGCGGCATCGGCAACATCCGAGGCGCGATGCTCGGTGGTATCCTCCTGGGACTTGTCGAGAGCCTCGGTGTCGCCTTCATCTCCCCCGTCTACAAGGACGTCATAGCCTTCTCGATGCTTATCATCCTCCTGATCTTCAAGCCAGCCGGCCTCCTGGGCGAGCAAGTGCCCGTGAAAGTCTAGGACATAGAGTATGCCAAACACTCTCAAGGCCGTAGCCTCGCGAATGGTCGCGTCAGTGGGCCGCATCGATCCTCGCGTCTGGTGGGTAGCGCTCGCCGTCATCTTCGTTGCCTTTCCTGCCGCAGTCGAAAACGGGTACATCGTCCGCATCGGCGGCACGATCCTCCTGTATACGCTGCTGGGACTGGGCCTCAACTTCGTCGTCGGCCTCGCGGGCGTCCTCGACATGGGCTACACGGCCTTCTACGCCATGGGAGCCTACAGCTACGCCCTCCTGGCCTCGCCGCTCCACAATATGCACGTATCGTTCTGGATTCTCATGCCATTCGCGATGTTCGTAGCTGCCTTCACGGGCCTGATCATCGGCCTGCCGAGCCTCCGCTTGCGCGGTGACTACCTCGCGATCACCACCATGGGTTTTGCGCAGATTACGCGGCTCCTCCTCCTCAACCTCGACAAGCCCGTCAACATCACGAACGGGCCAAACGGCATCGTCCGGATCGACCCCGTCAAGATCTTCGGCTTCGTCTTCGACAGCTCGCACGCGTACTACTTCCTCATCGGCTTCTTCGCCCTCATTGTCATGATCGCAACCTACCGCATCCGCTACTCAAGGATCGGTCGTGCCTGGGCGGCAATCCGCGATGATGAGACAGCGGCTAGCTGCATGGGAATCAATCCCCCGATGTACAAGCTCCTTGCCTTCATCGTGGGGGCCTCAGCCGCCGGCATCGCGGGCGTCCTCTTCGCCGCATGGCAGCAGTCGGTCTTCCCTGAAGTCTTCAACATGGACCAGCTGGTCAACATCTATTGCATGATCGTCCTCGGGGGGACGGGGAACCCCCTTGGCGCCCTTCTTGGGGCAGCCCTCCTTGTTACCCTCGGCGAGGTCCTCCGCGACTACAGCATCTACCGCATGATCCTCTATTCCACGATCATCCTTCTGATGATGCGCTTCCGGCCGACTGGCATCCTCATTGCCAAGCCGCGCAAGAGTTCTATCAGGGTAGAGGACATCCTCCCCGAGGAAGCCAGGGAAAGGGACAGGCACCCCGCGACCCTGCGACCTGGAACGGAAATCGCACTAAGTGTGAGGAATTTGACAAAGGCCTTCGGCGGCATCAGGGCCGTGACGGACGTCTCCTTCGACGTGAGGAAGGGGGAGATACTCAGTATCATCGGCCCGAACGGGGCCGGCAAGACCACGCTCTTCAACCTGGTCACGGGGATGTACAAGCCGGACAGCGGAAGCGTCCGGTTCTACGGCGAGGAACTCGTCGGGAAGACTGCCTACCAGGTCGCAAGGAAGGGGCTCGCCCGCACCTTCCAGAACATCCGCGTTTTTCCCCAGCTCTCGGTCCTCGATAACGTGATGGTCGGCCTGCACCCGCGGCTCAAGGTCATGCTGGGCGGGGCGGTGATCCAACCTCCTCGCGTAAGGAAGGCCGAAGCAGAAGGCGAGCTCGAGGCCGCGCGTCACCTCGCCTTCTTCGGCCCCAAGCTCCTTTCGCGCAAGGACGATTTCGTTTCGACCTTGAATTACGCCGACAGACGCCGCGTCGAAATCGCGCGAGCCCTCGCCCTGGCGCCCAAGCTCCTCCTCCTCGACGAGCCGGCCGCCGGCATGAACATGGGCGAGATCAATGAAATAACCCAGCACATTGCCGAGCTCCGCCGCCGTGGCTACACCATCGTCCTCGTCGAGCATCAGATGTCGGTCGTCATGAACATCTCCGATCGCATAGTTGTGATGAACAAGGGCGAGAAGCTGGCCGACGGGACACCACATGAGATCCAGGCGAACCCCGAAGTCATCGAAGCCTACCTCGGAAAACGACGCGATGATCAAGTTGTCATCGCGCGTGAGAGGGCGAGCGGTGCGGACAGCAAGCCCCTACTCGCCCTGACGGGTGTCAACGCCCAATACGGTCAGATCCGGGTGCTTAAGGAAATATCGCTCGAGGTCAGGCCGGGAGAGATCGTCTGCCTCCTCGGGGCGAATGCCGCAGGAAAATCCACGACCATTAAGACCATTATCGGCAACGTCAAAGCGACGCACGGCGGCATCGAATTCAACGGCAAACGGATCGAGAACAGGCCAACTCCCGAAATCATCAATTCCGGCATCGCGATCGTACCCGAGGGAAGGCGCATCTTCTCAAGGCTGAGCGTCGAAGAGAACCTCGAGGTCGGAGCCTATATCTGCAACGACCCCGCCATGGTCAAGCGTGGCATCGAGAGAGCATACGAGCAATTCCCGAGACTGAAGGAGCGGCGCCAGCAGAAGGCCGGAACCCTTTCGGGTGGCGAGCAGCAGATGCTCGCGATCGCGCGGGCTCTCATGACGGAACCTAGGCTCCTCTGCCTCGACGAGCCGTCGATGGGGCTCTCTCCCATCCTCGTCGAGCAGGTTTTCGAGATAATCCTCGGCATCAACAAGACGGGAACGACCATCTTCATGGTTGAGCAGAATGCGACGCAAGCCCTGTCGATAGCCCATCGGGGCTATGTCATCCAGACTGGTTCAATTGTGATGACCGATCGGGCGGACAAGCTCCTCGCCAACGAGGACATGAAACGGGCCTATCTCGGAGAGACCGGGGAATGAAGCTGGCCCCGCGAGGGCGCGGGGCTTTTTCCTCTCAGAGCGCCAGATGCATGAATATGACGAGGTCGAGTTGTGAATCGGGGACCTTGCTTCCTGCATAGCGGGGAGTCTCCACGAAGCCCAGGGTACGGTAGAGGCGATGGGCATCGGTTTGCAGGGATCCGCTGTCGAGACAGAGCCGGTCCAGGCCCATCGAGCGCCCCTCCCCGATAAGCGTGCCCATCAGTTTTCCGCCGATGCCCCTCCCCCGGTGCCCAGGCTCGACGTACAGGTGCTTCACTTCGCCAGCCCCCGATCCCAGGGGCGCAAGACAGACGATACCGATGGGGAGAGTATCCTCGCGCGCCACGAGCAAGCGGCCTGCGGGAGGAAAAAAGACTGTCACTTCGGCAGCCTCGTGTCTCATCGCATCATCGAGGTTCCAGTCGAGACCGTAGCTGTCTTTTAATTGAGAGTACACAGCGCCCAGATGGGCGCGGAATAGAACCAGGGCGAGGCGAGCCGATTCCTCGCCCTCGCTTTTAACCGAAATCATTCCGCGAGGCGGAGAAGGAGATCGGCTGCCGCTCCGCCATCAGGCCCGAGGATGAAGGGGTTGACGTCGAGTTCGATGACGTTGGGATCTTCTGCCACGATGCGGCTCGCGGAGGCCACAGCCTCCGCGAGGAGGCCGATGGGCAGGGGAGGCGAGCCGCGAAAACCGGCGAGAAGGCGGGAGGCTCTCGTCTGCAGGATGGCTCGTTCCGCTTCGTCACGGGTCACCGGTGCAAGACGAAAAGCAGTATCGCGAAGCAATTCCGCCATGATGCCACCGGAACCGACCATGACGACAGGGCCGAAGGAATCGTCCCTGATGGCACCAATGATGAACTCCGCCCCCTTCAGCCTTTCTGCGACAAGCAGACCGCGCAGCGGAAAGGCGAAAGCCTTCGCCGCGGACTCGATCCTGCGCCACGCGGCTAGAAGCTCGTCAGGGTTCCTGATATCGAGCTCTACCCCATGAAAGTCGCTCTTGTGGCCGACCCCCTCAACCGAAGCCTTCACTACAACCGGCCAGCCTATTTCCTCTGCAGCTGCGATCGCCTCCTCGGCCGACACGGCCAGGATGGCGCGGGCCACCCGGGGGCCACGGCCAGAGAGATACTCGCGGGCAGCGTATTCGTCGAGGACTCTCATGTTCTCACCCGCTCGGTAGAGTGAGTACGTTCCACCATGAGGGAAAGCGCGCGGACCGCCCGCTCGGGGGAGTCCCAGGTCGGCAGCCCCCCTTCCTCGAGTATCCGCCTGCAGGGCAGTACCCATGCGCCGGAGAGGATCACCGGGAAGACGGGCTTATCGATCCCCTCGACGCGAAGGGCCGCGAGCATGTCGAGTAGCTTTTTCGCCATGCCGCTAAGATCGAGAAACAAGGTAGCCACGGTGATGAAGATTACCGCATCGACCGCATCGTCCCGGAGTATGGCCTCGAGCGAGTCGACGTGATGATCGGCTCCAGCTGCAGCCGTTATGTCGGCATGCCCCTCAGGTTCGCAGACCGAGGCGATGGCAGGGGCAGAGCGACGGATCGCCTCTTTGGTAGCCTCGGTGACCACCGGGAAACCGAGGTTGCCTGCGGCTGACATCTCATCGACGCAGAATATTCCGGGACCGCCGGCCTGGGTGAGAATGAAGGTCGCCCCGCCGCGGGGAAGGGGCAGGGCGTCAAAGGCGCGAAGGCCGTCCGAAAGTTCACGGGGGCTGGCTACGCGGAGGACCCCGAACTGACGGAAAGCCCCTTCATAGAGGGCGTCTGTCCCCGCGAGAGAACCCGTGTGCGACTTGGCCGCCCGGGCGCCATCGTCGCTTCTTCCAACCTTGAGCACCAGGACGGGCTTCGTGCGAGCCACCGCGCCGACAGCCTCCACGAGGCGTCTCGCCTCGGGAGATCCCTCGACATAGAGTCCGAGGACCTTCGTCCGCGAATCGTCACCAAGGGTGGCGATGCCTTCGATGATATCGACATCGGCCATGTTGCCGACCGTGATGAATCGGTGAAAGCCCACCCGACCCGCGGGAGTCGCGCTCCAGTCCATGAGGAGCCAGGCGCCCAAGGCTCCGCTCTGGGATGCGAGGGAAATGCCTCCCCGGGCGTGGACGATGCCGGCAATGAAGGTCGTATCTACCCTTGATTCCGTATCGATGATGCCGACACAATTAGGTCCGATGAGCCGAATGCCGCGTTGGCGGCAAAAACCGGCGAGCTGCTCCTGGAATGCCCGGCCCTCGGGCGTCCCCAGCTCCGCGTAGCCTGCAGCAGAACAGATGATCCCCTTGATGTCAGCCCTCGCGTCCATGCGATGGCCAAGATCCTCGACGACAGCCGCTGTGGTCGCGGCGGGGGAGGCGAGGACGACGAGTTCCACCAGCCCCGCTATCGCCGAGACCGAAGAGATACCCGCCAGTCCGAGGACCGCCTCCCCTCCGGGATTGACGGGATACAGACCGCCCTCATATCCGGCAGCCAGCATGTTCGCAACGATCTGGTGGCCCGCCTTCGAGGGGTTTGCGGAGGCGCCGACGATGGCGCAGCCGGCAGGCCTGAAAATTTCCTCAAGCGCCCGTGCCATCGCCACCCGCCCCACTCTTCTCCATCGCTTCAAGATAGCGATATCGCTCGTCCGTCAGGGCCTGGAGTTCTGCAATACCCTCAGGTCCGAGGTGGCGAAACTTGCCTATCTTCGCAACATAGTCGGCTACGGGCACTGGTCGTTGTTCGCGTACGGTGATGGTGAGCTTCCTGCCCCGTGACTCCCAGAGGGGGAAGAAGCGGCTCTTTACCGAAAGGCGGGAAATCGCGATGGAATCCTCGGCCTTGAAGGACCAGCCCGTCGGGCAGGGGTTGTAGATATGGATATAGGCAAGGCCGTCGCGGACTTCCATCGCGCGCTCGACTTTTCGAACCAGGTCGGGAATGAAGGCCGGCGAGGCGGTAGCCACATAGGGAAGATCGTGGAGGGCCATGATGAGTGGAAAGTCCTTGCGGTGCTGCGCCTTCCCCCCCTTCCCCTCGCGGGAAACAGGGGTTGTGCTCGTCCAGGAGCCCTTCGACGTGGAGGAACTTCGCTGGTAGCCCGTGTTCATATAGCCTTCGTTGTCATAGCAGATGTAGAGGATGCGATCTCCGCGCTCCGCCGCCCCGGAGAGGGCCTGGAAGCCGGCATCCACCGTCGCGCCGTCCCCCGCAAAGGCGACAACATGGGCATCGCGGCCGCGGGCGTTGAAGCCGAGCCTGATGCCGGCGAGCATGCTCGCCACATTGTCCAGGAGAGGGAAGAACACGGGTATCTTGGCACCAGCTTTCTTGTCCCAGCCGACGACGCCGACACCACCCATGCAGCCTGGCGGTACGGCGAGAACAGTGTTCGGTCCCAGAATCTTGAGAACTGTGCGAAGGGTCAGTTCGACGTTGCAGCCGACACAGGCTGAGATGCCGGGGGATATGAGGTCTTCCCTATTCGCAAGCTTGTCGATGAGGGTCATGAGTTTCCTCGTTTTTCGGGCCTGATCAGCCAGGTCGCCGCCTCGGCGACCTCGCCTGCATCGACACTCGCCATGGTCGCATCAATCGCCCTCTCGACAATCTCAAGGGTGAGATCCTCGCCACCGAGCCCGCCGATAAAGGCGGCCGCAGGATAACGCTTCGATGCGGAATAGAGTGCGGCGCGAATCTCCTGGTAGAGAATGCCCGTATTGGTGCCGAAAGAGACGTTCCGGTCGATGACCCCAAAGCCCTTCTTGCCGTCGAGGGCGCGGATCACCCGCTCGCGTGGGAAGGGACGCAGGCTGCGGATCTTGAGGAGGCCAACACGCAGACCTCGGGAGCGAAACTCATCGACGCATTCGCGGAGGGCTCCACAAACTGAACCCAGGCTGATCATGAGGTAGTCAGCGTCCTGGGCGCAATATTCGCCGACAAGGCCTCCCCAGGATCGACCGAAGCGGTCGCTGTATTCCGAGTCGACCTGCTCGATTACCCTGAGGGCAGCTGCCTGGGCTTCCATGTGTTTCCGCCGGTATCCCATGAGGAGCCTGCCGTTGGTCAGGGGGTCGACGGCCATCGGATGATCAGGATCGAGGATGATGTGGCGCGAACTATAGGGCGGGAGAAAGCCATCCACCTCAGCCAGCGTGGGGAGCTCCACTCGTTCGGACATGTGAGAGAGGTAGAAGCCGTCGTAGCAGACGTTCACGGGGAGGAGAACCTCCGGATGCTCGGCTATCTTGAAGGCCTGGATCGTCGTGTCGAGTATTTCCTGATTGTCCTCGACGTAGAGCTGTATCCAGCCCGCATCCCGGAGGGTGAGCGAATCCTGCGGACCGCCCCAGACCGTCTGAGGACTGATCATCTCCCGATTGACGATGTTCATGACTATGGGGAGACGGAGCGTGGAGGCGCGAAAGTAGGGTTCGTACATCAGGGCCAAACCCTGGGACGAGGTGGCCGTGTAGCATCGCACGCCGGTGAGCGAAGCCCCCGACAGTATCGACATTGCGCCGTGTTCCGATTCGGCCTCAGTCATCTGACAGTCGAGGAGGCCGTCAGCATGAAACTGCGTGAGATACTCGACCACCGGCGTCTGCGGCGTTATCGGGTAGGCAGCAATGACCTCGGGTCGGGAAAGCCGCGCCGCGTGGGCGGCTGCAAGATTGCCGTTGAAAACCTCGACCTGGCTCATGCCCTGACCGCCGCGTGCATGGAGATCGACTTCGCCGGGCACTCAACCGAGCAGATCCCGCAACCCTTGCAAAATTCATAATCGATAGAATATTCGCCGGCCTCGGAGCGGACGATGGAGTTTACCGGGCAGTACATGAGGCAGATGCCACAGCGTCTGCAGCTGGCTTGATCGAGCTGCGGGCGCCTGGTCCGCCAATCCCCGGTTCGCGCGATATACAAGCCTTCGCCGACTGGAGCGATATAATCCTTTTCCATTGCTCCTCCAGCTTATGGACGTCTGAATATGCGGGTGGACTTGTAGGCTTCCCGCACAATTGCCGCGTTGATGTCGCCCCAAAGCGCAGCGACTCGATCGGCGACAACATCGATCGACACCCATCCGGTGCATTTTATGAAGGCACCGAGCATGGCTGTATTCGGTATCGCTTTCCCGATCATCCTGAAGGAAAGTTCAGAGGCATCGACAGTAGCGATCGTCCGGATGCAATCGGGAGCAGCAATCGCTTCGGGAGCCTCCGGCGTGTTGATGACCAGAATTCCCTCGTTGCGAATTCCCTCGAATATGTCGACAGCCTGACGCAGAGTACTGTCCAGTACTATGACGCAATTTGGCTCATAGACCTGGGTTTTGGGCCGTATGGGCTTGTCGTCGAGCCGAACGAAGGACGTGACGGGCGCACCCTGGCGCTCGAAACCAAAAAAAGGGATGGAATTGCCGTAACCGCCCTCTGCCACCCTCGCATGGACAATGACCTCGGCAGCCTTGACGGTCCCCATCCCCCCTCGTCCATGCAGCCGGATTTCAATCATGGGCACAATCCTCCGCAAGCCTAAGTCTGTAGGCAACACCTACTATAGACCCTACAAATTGCTAAGTCAATCGCAATTTTAACTACCAAAAAGATAGCTATTTCTGCAATTATACCATATGTTTGTCTTGGCCAATGGTGAAAACCTTTCGCGCTCCCGCCAATTCCAGGGTACATATCCAATACGCGCGAACGAATAGGGTATCCTCAGCCGGATCGGCTCGGACGCAGGTGGAGGCAGGATGATGTCGGACAATGACGAGAAGGAAGCTCCCGAGAAGCACGGGGCCAAGCACGATGAAATCAAGCTCGACGATATCGACATGAAAATACTTGCCTTTCTTGAGGAGGACGCGCGAATTTCCTATTCCACCCTCTCCGAAAAGGTGGGCCTGTCACGCGTAAGCATCAAGGAAAGGGTCAGCGAACTCAAGCGCCTCGGTGTCATCGAACGTTTTACCATTCAGATTCCCGCCAAGCACATCGGCAAACCACTCCCCGTATTTTTCGATCTGAAATTCACCCCCGACCTCCTCGAGGACGCGGCGCTGAAAATTTCCTCCCACCCGGACATCGTCATCGTCTACCAGATGAGCGGCGTCAACGCCCTCCACGTCCACGGTTTTTTCAAGGATATCGAAGAGGTTTCCTGCTTCGTCAATTCCTTCGTCTCCACTATACCTGGCGTGCAGGGCATAGCATCGGAGTTCCTTTTCAAGCGCTACAAATCAAATAGAATGCTTCTCGTTTAGCGGATATACTCTCGCGAGAACAGATAGCAAGGGAGCTTCGATGAGGGAGATCGTCACGGGGTCGGATATCGACCGGGTTCACAGGGCAGGCCAGGGCGAGATGATCATTTCAGAAGCTGCCATCGTCACCGGTATCGCCCGGGAAAAAGCGGACAAACTCGGTATACGCCTTGTAAGCGGCAGCTCCGCCGCTCTTCCGGGACTGCTCGCTGGCGCCCGATCAAGCGGGAATTCTGCCTTCATCCCCAGCTTCGCCCACGGGGGACAGGTTGCGGCATCGCCAGGAACACCTGGGTACGACCTGGAGGCCTGGCGGAAAAAATTCCCTATCTTGAAGACCGCAATCCATGTCGCGAACTGCTCCCAATCGCCCCAATGCGACGCTACCCGCGAGGCTGCCCTTTCTTATCTCGACAACTGGAACGGCATGGGCATGGATTGGGGCCGCTGGATGGAGGAAATTGCGCTGGCGAAGGCTGAATTCGCGCGGCTGATCAACGCCGATCCCTCTGAAATCGCCATCGGAACTTCGATATCCGAACTCACGAGCACGATAGCCAGCTCACTTCCCCTCGACACTGGTCGGACGAGGGTCGTCACGACCGACGCGGAATTCCCGACCGTTGGCAATGTCTGGAACGCTTTCAGGAAATACGGATTCGACCCCGTGTTCATACCCCTTCGGGATGGCAGGATCGATCCTTCGGAGTACGATCGCGTCCTCGATGAGCGTACCCTCATCGCCTCCATCTTCGATGTCTACTACTACAATGGCTTCAAGCAGGACCTCAAGGCGATTATCCCCAAGATCCACGCAGCTGGGGCCCTCGCGTACGTCGATGCCTATCAGGGCATCGGCAGCCATCCCATAGACGTCAAGGCCCTCGACATCGATATGCTTGGGACAGGGAATCTCAAGTATCTCTGCGGTATCCCCGGAGTCGCATTTCTCTACGTCAAGAAAGAGCTGGTCCCTTACCTGAATCCCGCCTTCACCGGCTGGTTCGGCCAGTCCAACCCCTTCGCCTTCAAGCTCGAACTCGATTACGCCAAAGATGCGCGCCGCTTCGACAACGGAACACCACCTGTGATGACGGCTTACATAGCCCGAGCGGGCATGGCTGTCATCAACGAGGTCGGCCCTGCGGCGATACAGGCGTGGACCGATATCCTTTCGCGGCGCTGCATCGATGGCGCACTCGCCCGTGGCCTCGAGGTCGCAAGTCCCCTCGACATAGCCCGGAAAGCGCCGACAACGGCCATCAGGGTCGGCAAGGACTCGCACGCGGTCGAAGTTGCCCTCCTCAAGCGGGGAATCATTGCCTCCGCGCGCGGGGATGTCGTCAGGATTGCGCCGCACTTTTTCACCAGACTCGAGGATATTGATCTGGTCCTCGATGCCATGGTGAAGGTGCTACAGAAATGATCGGAGGCAGGGAATGAGAATTTGTCGGGTAGTCGGGAAGGCCCTGGCGACGGTCAAGCACGCCAGCCTGGTAGGTACAAAGCTTCTTGTTCTCAGGGATCTGGACGCGTCAGCCCGGCTCTCCGGTCCCCTTTTTCTGGCGATCGACGCGGTCGGCGCCGGGGAAGGCGAGACGGTGGCGGTCTGCATGGGCGCCGCGGCAGCGAGATCCCTCGCCATCGATAACGCGCCCCTGGACGCGGTGGTAGTAGCAATCATCGACAGCGTCGTCGTGGACGGCAAGGAAACATATTCTCGCGAGGAGGAAGGCAAATGAAAGCATTAGGAATGATCGAGACGAGGGGTCTCGTGGCCGCCATCGAGGCGACGGATTCGATGTCCAAATCCGCGGAGGTCAACATCCTCGGATTGAAGGAGATCGGTGGTGGTCTGGTTTCCGTGTATGTGCAGGGAGATGTGGGCGCGGTGAAGGCCGCTGTGGACGCCGGTGCGGCCTCCGCAAAGCAGATAGGCGAGGTCGTCTCGGTTCATATAATCTCGCGGCCCAATGACGATACGGTCAAGGTTCTTGAAGAGTTGTTCAAGACGAAGCTCGCCTGATTCCCGAGCCGAGTGCCGTGACTCAATCCACTTTCCAGCTCCGGAGCTACGCCTTCATCGATTCCATGCAGCCTCAGTACGCGGCATTCCTGGGTTCGGAACTCGACGGAGACGTCGTGCTCTCGGGTATGGCCGAGCTTTGGCTCGAGCTGGCGCCCGGCAGCGAGGTTTACAATCTTCTCGATGCAGCGCTGAAGGCCACGGCGGTACGACCGGGCTTGCAGATGGTGGAGCGCGAGTTCGGTCTCCTCGAGCTTCATTCCGAATCCGTCGACACGGTCAAGGACGCGGGCTACAGCATCCTGAAAGCCTGCGGCCTGAATGAAGATGACCGGATGAAGCCAACGGTCGTCTCCTCGAGGATCATCCACAAGGTCGATCCCTACCAGGCCCAGCAGATCAACAAAAAGAGCAAGGGCAACCTCCTCCTTTCCGGCCGTTCCCTCCTGGTCATGGAGGTCGAGCCGGCGGCCTATATCGTCCAGGCAGCGAACGAGGCTGAAAAGGCTTCAGATGTCTCCCTCATTCACTTCAATCCCTTTGGACGCTTCGGCCGGCTCTTCCTTTCGGGGAGCGAGTCGGATATCAGGGTCGCGCAGGATGCGGCACTGTACGCCTTGGAGCGACATCGAGCATGAGCGACGGTAACCGAGCCGGGACCGGAGCTCATCGGAGCCACGGGCCGGTGCCGCGCCCGGCGGGATTCGTGCCAGACTGGGTCGAGGGAGGCGGGCGAGGTTCCTTCCTTCCTTCCTGGGCAAAAGGCGGTGCATCTTCGAGTGCGGGTGGGGGGAGCGGTCCCTCCCTGCTGTTCAAAGGTGGATCGCTTGTCCTGCCCGACCAGGGGATCATCGAAGCCGATCTTCTCACGAGGGGCGACACGATCGAGGCCCTTGGGAGAAATCTTCCAACAGAGGGCGCCAAGCTGATCGACACCCGGGGAAAGCTCCTTATCCCCGGTGTTGTGGATCCCCATGTCCACCTGGGCATCTTCGGTGGCTTTCGCGAGGAGCTCGCCAGCGAGACCCGATCAGCAGCCTTGAACGGTGTCACTACCCTCGGTCTTTTCTATGGCAGCATGGAGCCCTACCTCAAGACCCTCGAAGCGACAATCGGCGAAGTGGACAGGCTCGCTAGTGCCGACCTCTTTCTCAACCTCGCCATATTCACCCGGGAGCAGGTCGAGGAAATACCAATCTATGCGTCTCGATTCGGCATCACCTCGTTTAAACTCTATTTATGCGGGGTTCCGGGCATCTTCCCGGGAGCCGATGATGCCTTCGCCCTTGACGTCATGGAAGCTGTGGCAAAGCTCGGTGAGGGAGCACTCCTCTGCGTCCACGCCGAGAATGAAGCCCTCGCAGACCGGGCTTCAGCGGCCGCCATGCTTCAGCGCCCCAAGGGCCTCGATCCCGCGTCCTGGGCAAGCTCCAGGCCTTCCTACATCGAGGAAGAAGCCATCCGGAGGGCTGCCTTCCTTGGAAAGACGGCGGGGGTGAAGCTCTATTTCGTCCATGTGTCCTCTTCCGAGGGTCTCCAGGCGATCAGGGAGTTAAAGCACGAAGGACGCGAGATCCGAGCCGAAACCACTTCGCCCTATCTGACCCTCGAGCCGGGATCGAGCGACGACAGCCGCACTCTCATGGTCCCGCCGCTCCGTGGAGGCGAAGATCGCCTGGCGCTCTGGCGAGGATTGAAGGAGGGTCTTCTCGACTCGATCGGTACCGATCACACGCCTCTCGATTCCTCCCAGAAGCGCCTCGGTTCCCTCTACCCCGAGGCAGGCTTTGGCTATCCGGCAGTCGGGACCCATCTGCCATCCCTTGTGGATAGTGCTCTTCGAAACGGTTTTCCCCTCGATGCCCTTGTGCGAAAAATGTGCCAGGCTCCTGCGGAGATCTTCGGGATCTACCCACGGAAGGGCAGCCTTCTCCCAGGCTCCGACGCTGACATAGTCATGCTTGACCTGCAAAAACGAGAGCTGGTCACCCCCGAGCGGGCAGGGTCGAGATCGGATTTCGCCCTTCACGAAGGGGAGATGCTCAGGGGATGGCCATGCCTGGTCGTCAAGGGAGGGATCCCCCTCGATTCAAGCAGCGCGCCGAGAGGTCGGTACTTGCGGCGTCGGCTCGACAATCGCTGACCATTCCTGTTGATGTATCCCGCAGGAGTGCTGGGTAAGCCGATCCCAAAAAAAAGAAGCCGGAAAGGGGAGGAGGCAACCCCATTCCGGCCGTGTTTTTTTAATGCTGGGCGACAGTCGCGCCCGGAGGCCAGTTCGACGCCGGAAGAATTTCGGCAGCTTCACGGGCCGCGATGCTGCTGGCATCGGAGTGTGGCTACCCTGCGGCAGGAGAACAGCACACCGTTCTGCGTGGCAACTTCGATCTCGCTACATCAGAATCTGACAGCAAGCATGCAGGAACGCCAATACTCTTTTTGTTGATGGTCATACCTCAAAGGTATAGTTCAAGCGCGCTGCTAGCTCTTTGATACCTTCCCGAAGTGGTGAAGCGCCAGCTCGCAAAAGGCTTCACCCTGGGATGAGAGGGGGGCCGGACGCCGACAGAGTCCAAAAGAAATACCCTGCGGCAGTTCGATGGTACCCACCCCGCCAAGATCGGCATCGGGCACCATGAAGATAGGGACGATAGACCAGCCAAGGCCAGAGGCCACAAGCTTGATGATGACAGACGCGTCATTGCATTCGAGTCCGGCTTCGAGCTTGTAGCCATACTCCCCACAGACCTTCTCGAGCCGCTTGCGCAAGCCAGGTGCTACAGCCGATGACATCGTAACAAAGGGGAGAGTGGACAGGCGCCGCATGCAGGCAGTGGCATCCTTCCCCCGGCAGTACCCGGGCGGAAAGACGAGCGAGAGACACTCGTCAATGAGGATCGAAAAGTCCAGCTCTGGATCGTCCATCCAGGATCCGACGATTCCGATATCGATGGATCCCGCCCGCAGTGCCCGCTGCTGCTCCTCGGTGGACATGCTCATGATGTCGAGTTTCGTCCCAGGGGAATTTTCCCGGAACTCTCCGAGCAGGGGGAGCAGTACGGTTTCGAGGAGAAAGGTCACGCAGCCGATCTTGAGGTCGCCTGTCCTGGAATCGCCGATGATCTTTGCGGTGCGGCACGAAGCAGCCAGACCCTCCAGGATGCTCTCGGCGGCCGACAGGAAGTACTCACCCGCCAGGGTCATCCTGCTGCGCTTGCCGCTCCGGTCGAGGAGCTCCGTTCCGATCTCGTTCTCCAGCTCCCGAATCTGCCTGGAAAGCGGAGGCTGGGAAATATTGAGTGCCTCCGCAGCCTTTACAAAGCTACCCTTGCGGGCAACGGCCACAAAATACCGGAGATGACGCAGTTCCATGTCCCGAGCTTAGCGCATATTGAGACTTCCAGCCGAGGCCTGGGGCAAGGATCGAACTACACGGCTTCCAATCCGCCCTGTCCAGGCTTGAGAACAGCCTGCGCTTCTACCATTCCACGCCGTGACATTTAGTGCAGGAGGGAGCGCTCCCGCTACCTTGGAGCGTGGTACCATGACAGCTTACGCAAGCTGCCGGGGGCGTTCCCGTGTTGTGCAATACGCCATCGCGATTGATCGTGTGACCAGCTGGTCCGCTCGGCACAACGCTACCTGCACAGGCGGCAAACAGGACAAGGGGAATTGCCAGAAGGGGAAGTCGACGCATATAGCCTCCATTATCAGGTTACCCTTGAAAGGTTAGTGTACTATAACTTGTTCATGGAAAAGTGTCGTGGTGTTCCTCCAAGATCGAGAAATCAAAAGCGAGGAGTGCTTTCCATGACGACACCGTCTCCGGTCCGGCAGGTCATGCCCTTTATGGCGCTGGTGATTTTGCTGGCAGCTGCAACACTGATTTGCGATTACCTCCTGCATTGGCTTGACCTCGGCTGGGTCGGACGATACCTGGGCATTCCCGGGACCCTGCTCATTGCCGGATCCTTCGTCTATTCCCTGCGCAAGAGAAAGCTCATCTCGATGGGAAGGCCGAAGTCCCTGTTGACCTTCCATGAATTCTGCGCCTGGCTTGGGTCCCTCCTGATCCTGGTCCATGCCGGCATCCATTTCAACGCCGTCCTTCCCTGGCTTGCGACTCTGGCCATGGCTGTCACCGTTGTGAGCGGCATGGTCGGCAAATTGCTCCTGGATCGCTCGCGCAGCCAGATGCGCAAGCAGCCGGAAGAGTGCGAGCCGCCAGCTCTGACCGAGCAAGCCGTATTCTGGGACTCGGTGATGCTCGGCATCATGGCCAGGTGGCGCCAGGTGCATATCCCGATCTTCGTAGCCTTCCTGGTCCTTGCCTCGGGCCATATCATCAGTATTATGCTCTTCTGGAGCTGGGCATGAAGCGCCTCGTCAGGACCGGCCTGGCCGTCGCCCTCGTCACGGTAGCCATCCTGGTGATCGCGAAGCCGGGCGTGATGGTCGAACCAGGGACCCTGATCCCGGGCCATAGGAGCTTGAACGGCGACTGCCTCGCCTGTCATACGCCCTTTGGCGGGGCCAAGGCCAATCGATGCGTGGCCTGTCACAAGCCCGAGGCCATCGGAGTCCTTACCACCACAGGCCTGCCGATCTCAAAGCCCCTGGTCAAGACACCCTTCCATCAGAAGCTTCTCCTGAAAGACTGCGTCGCCTGCCACAGCGATCACGCCGGGGTGATGCGCACGCGGCCGCAGGGTGGATTCAACCATGGCCTTCTTGAGCAGGAGACGCGCGATAGATGTGTGGACTGCCACCGGGTGCCCGAGGACAGCCTCCACCGGCAGATCTCTGGAAACTGCGCCCAGTGCCACAGTCAGGGGAAATGGACGCCAGCCTCCTTCGAGCACGACAGGTTCTTCGCGCTGGACAAGGACCATGCCGTCCGCTGTGCCACCTGCCACGGCGGTGCCGACTACAGGCTCTACTCCTGCTATGGCTGCCACGAGCACCGGGCTTCGGAAATGCGCTCGGTCCATATCGAGGAAGGCATCAGGAACTATGACAATTGTGTTGAATGCCATCGGAGTCCGGACAAGGACACAATGGAGCGGAAGGGTCAGCAGGGCGAGGGCGAGGATCGGGGCAAGGGGGAGGAAGAGGGAGGCGATGGCGATGGCGACTGATCGTCGCGGAGGCCGAAGGGGTCAGCGAGGCGCTCCTCTGCGCTGAACCCTGCGGGGCTCTCGAAGCGCTCGGTGCCGACACCGAACTCTTGCAGGCATTCGAGGGCGAGAATGCGAATGGAGCCTGAGCCGGGCAGCTCGACGTAGAGGTAGAGGCCGTCCTCGCTCTCGAAGGCGGCCAGGGGATGGACGGGATAGGTGGAAATGATTCCGCTCGACCTCGACTCATAGGATACAGAACAGATAATTCGATCTTTCACAGCCCTGAGAATCTTGGGGAGCCAGGCCTCGTTTTTGAGGCAGGTGGCCTTGCCGGGTGTCATGGAGTGAAGAAGTCTGGCCTGCGCGCGTGAATTCAACGGGCGGGAGGGGCAGCCATTTTGCGGGCGGGTAACCGGGGTTGACCAGTTTGAAACGTCCTCCATGTTCCTCGTCCTTGAGGCGCGCTGCGGAAATAATCAGACCAAGCACAGCTCCCCGAAGTGCAGAGCCTGGATCACGGGTTTTGACAGCGAGATATGCAGGCAATACGGTGACTCACGCCGAGGCTCATCAATGCACGTTGAATCTCTTGGGTTCGTCATCGATTCGGTGCTATGCTTCTGTCATGGAAGAGCTGTTTTTCTTGGTAGAGGAATCACCGGAGGGGGGCTTTTCAGCCCGCGCCCTTGGACAGTCCATTTTCACCCAAGGCGAGACTCTGGATGAAGTCCGGGACGCTATCCGGGACGCCGTCGAATGCCACTTCTCCGATGCCAAACCCAAAATGCTTCACCTCCACATAGTCCGGGACGAAATTCTCGCCTATGCCTAAACTACCGCGAGACCTTGATGGGACGGAATTGGCACGAAGTTTGCAAAAACTTGGGTACAGTGTCGTTCGGCAAAGCGGTAGTCACATGCGGTTATCCTGCACGGTCCCCAAAGGCGAACACCACATCACTATCCCCGCCCATGCACCCTTGAAGATTGGAACCCTCAGCGCTATTCTCGACGATTTGGCTGCTTTTCACGCAATGACCAAGGATCAACTCGCCAGTATTCTGTTTGGGTGAGGTCTCACCGCGACTGCTCGACTGCAAGCGTTCCTATGGCGATCGGCGTGGTCGCGAACATCGCCGTATCCAGCACATTCAAGCAGGTCGCCATGGCAACCCGCTACTCGACCATCTCCTTGATCCCCAGCATGAAATCCTTCTTCACCATCGGCTCTGAATAGAGCTTCACAAGATCCGCAAGGAACTTGATCCTGCGCTTTAGCATCTTGCTCGCCTTGCTGACCACCTCCAGCGCCTCATGAGCATCCAGACCAATGAAGTCCCCGATAGGGGCGTAGCGCGGGGAATACTCGAGCATATCAAGCTCGTCTTCGAGCTCCTTGGCCTGCTCGCCAAGGGCCGTGATGTAGGCCTTCAGCCTATCCTCGGTCAGGAGACCGTCAGTCGCACTGGCTATCCACTCAGCCTCGATCCGAAGGAGGGCGTGAAGATCGTTCGCCTCGTAGGCCGAGGTCAATTCCTTCATAGTTCGTTCTTTGATTTCCCTCGTCTGGGGATCGGCCTCGAGGTCGGGATGGAGGACCTTTACGAGGGAGAGGTAGAGGGAACGCAGGCCCTTCTGCACCTGCTCCTCGGCCTTCCGCGCCAGGGCCTCCCTGGCGGTCTGCCTGGCGGTCTTCTTCCTCGGCGCGGCTTGTTCATCGAATTCAGGATAGGCTTTACGGAGGGCCTCCAATACGGCTTCCGGCCCCTTTTTCATGGTCTCCGAATCGATCTCGACGCCAAGATGCTCGCTCAAAGTGTCCGCAAGCATCTTGTTCATATCCCATTCCTGGAACTCTGCTTCGTCCTCGAAGCTGACATCGTTCCAGTGCGTAAACAGGGCTTGCGCATTCTCATCAGGTTCCACAAGGCTAAAAGCCTCATTGAGCAAGCCAATGATCGCCAGGCCCGCCTTCTCGCCCTATGAAGTGCGAAGCGGTCGGATTCAGACCACGCGCAGCTCCCCGAAGGGCAGAGCCTCGTAGCGCTCGCTCTCGACGCGCCGCTCTCCGGCGTAGACGACCAGAGCGCGCTCTGGCAGCTGCCTGCCTGCCTCCCGCGCGGCAAGCTCCTGGAACCAGGTCACTCCCTTGGCGAACTCGGGATTCCAGGTCATCGAGGCTTTGATCTCAATTGGTATGAGTTGCCGGTTCCGATCGACGATGAGGTCGATCTCGCGACCGTTCTGGTCGCGGTAGAACCACAGCGGAGGCGTTTCGCCATGATTGCAGAATTGCTTGACCGCCTCCATCACGACGAGGTTTTCGAAGAGAACGCCCAGGAGCTTGTCGCGGGCGACGGCATCGGTCGTCTTGAGGCCGATCAGTGCCGATGCGAGCCCCACATCGCTGAAGTAGAGCTTGGGTGCCTTGACGAGGCGCTTGCCGAGCTTCGCGTGGAAGGGCCTGAGCCGATAGACGAGGAAGGAGCTTTCGAGGGCGTTGAGCCATTCCGCAAGGGTTGTCGAGCTCACTCCCGTGTCAGCGGCGAGGGATGAGAGATTGACAAGCTGACCGATCCTGCCCGCCAGGAGGCCGAGAAAGCGCTCGAAGGCTGAGAGGTTCTTGATGTTGAGGATCTGGCGGATATCGCGCTCGATGTAGGTCTGGATGTAATTGCGGTAGGCGCGTGTCGGTTCCTGCTTCTCCGCATGGACCCGCGGGAAAAAGCCCGCGAGGATGCCGTCGTCACGGCCGGTCTCGATGCCGCCCGAACGCAGTTCCCCGATGGTAAAGGGATAGAGGGTCGCGAGTGCGTTTCGACCCGCAAGGCTCTGGCTGATCGCTGCGAGGAGTGTGGGCTGGGAGCTTCCGGTCAGAATGAACTCGCCCTTCGTCTTCCTCTCATCGACGATCACCTGTATCCATGAACAAAGTTCAGGCGCGCGCTGGATTTCGTCGAGGATGAGGGGCGGCGGGTTCTGCTTAAAAAAAGCGCGCGGATCGGCCAGGGCGAGGGCGCGGATCTCGGGCTCTTCGAGGTTGATATAGCGGTGGTCTGGGAAGATCGCGCGACAAAGGGTAGTCTTGCCGCTTTGGCGTGGCCCGAGGAGGGTGAGGACCGGATATTCGCGGGCGAGGAATCGGAGTTCGTCGCTGAGTTCTCGGTCGAGCATAGCCCATCGTAGGCCAATATTAAGATATATTCAAGTTAGACTTGAAATCAGCTTGAATGGCAGCACGGTCACATGGACTACCTCGGAGTGCCTAGCCTCGACCTTGAAAAGCACCGAGCATCGGACCAGAATCCCGATAAGTCCACACATTCGGTCTAGCGTTCCTTGACTCCCTACTCCGTTTCCCATTCCTCGATGTTTCTTGACTCCTAACGGGTCCTGGGTTTCTCCGCAAACAGCTCGCGCCTCCCGGAAAAGGCCCAGTCCAGGGTATCGATGAGGAGGCTCTTGCCGATGGGCAGCGTGGGCTTGCTCATATGCTCATTGTAGGGTTTTTTGCGGAGGGGGGGGGAATAGGCTCCTACCCAATCCTCCGGTCCGCTGGCTTCAGCTCTGGCTCCGGCTCAACCCTCGCCTTCCTTGGATAGCGCAGATAGGGGGCTATGGCCTCGTTCTTGGATCCACCCGTTCCGTCGTAGATCAGCGAAAGCACGGGCACTCCTGTCACTTCCTCGATGCGCTGGTTCATCGCCTCGGTGACAAGTCCAGCGCAGCAGAACACGGGACTCAGCTGGACAAAGAGGGCTATATCCGGGAAGTGCTTCTTGATGTACCAGGTCTTGAGGAGGTTCTCGGCAGACTCGCCGGAGTTCTCCTCGAGCACCCCGTAACGGGCCAGTATCGAAGCACTAGGATCATCGTAATTAGGATCAGTCTCATCCAGGAGGCGTCCGAACAATCTGTAGTAGGCCTTTTCCAGGACCTTGGAGGCCGCGAGGAGGGCGTTGAAGCCCAGGAGGGGAGCAAGGCGGCCCTCTTTGATCCAGCGCGCAAAGTAGGTGCCTGCGACCATCTTGGCATACTGGTTGTAGGGCATCGATATGACCTCGCCGCCATTGGCCTCGATGAAGCGGATGACATCCTGGTTCATCACCCGGTTGTCTCGCACATAGAAATCGCCAAAGAGCCCGACCTGGGTATTCCTCCGTGTCTTGTCAAAGGGGATAGCCTCAAAGAGGGCTACGATTTCTTCGGCAGCCTTGACCTTGTTCTTCCTGCGGTCCTCGAAGACAGGAACGAGGATCTCGATGGCCCGCCTGACCATGGCATCCGTCATGCCAGGAACCGCCTCGTAGGGCCTGATCCGGCAGGCGAGGCGGCGGATGAGTCCGGCAAAGAGGTAGGAAAGGTAGGCGTCGAGGGCGGCCAGAGGGGATATCTCCACGAAGGTAAGCTCGCCCGTGTACAGGCCCGCTTTTTCCATGCCCCCGCCCATGCCCTCGAGGATCCTCTTTATCTGGTGCGGATAGAGGGGGATGTTGCAGGAGAAGCTGATCTTGGCCATCCAGAGCGCCGAGGTCGCGGGATCGAGCCCGCGCCTCCGTACCGTTGCCGCATAGGATTCGGCGATGGCGTTGAGGGGGAGGCACTGGCCGTTGTTGGTCGACAGGCTCGCGCGGATGGTTTCGTCGGTCTCATCCATTACAATTGCCTGTATCCCGGCTGCATGGAGCGTTGCTACCAGGAGGGGGGCCGCCAGGTCGTCCCAGCAGGGGAGGAGGAGGGTCTTGCCCTTGAGTTGCGTGGAGTAATTCGGGTTTACCGCCGAGAAATCGCGCTCTGCCCAGAGGGTATCGGCCAAAGCGCCGCTGGCTGTCACCGCCAAGCCGCTTCGTTCCCGGTGGTTGCGGAAGGACCGGATCGCGGCTTCTATGCGTGTCTCATAGCCCACCGCGCTGTCGTGCTCGTCGAGTTCGAGCACAAGAAAGGGCTTGCCGTAAGCCTCCATGACTGCCTTGAAGGCATCGACGACAAAGGAATCCGGGCCACACTTGAAGGAGGTCACGAGGGTCGGGTAGAGGTTTTCAGTACGTGCAGCAGCCTCGGCAGCGCGCAGCATGCGCTTGCCGTATTCCCAGGGTATTTCCTGAATAAGGGGAAGGATCTTCGATTCCGCATCGGGCAATGTCGCTACCATGTCCTGGAACCAGACCCTGATTCCCCGGTCGGCCATGATGTCCGGAATGCCCTTGTTCATGCCAGGGGAAATGACCGAGTAGGGTCTTCCAATCAGTACTATGTCGATCTCGCCCTTTCCTGGCCGCGTGATCACGGTTTGCGTCGCGAACAATTCCCTATATCGGCGATCCCGCTCCGAGCGGAATGCCTCCGCCCGGTCCCAGGCCTCCGAAACCTCGTTGAAGGTCACCGGGAATCCCGCCTTTTCGACAAGGCAGCGGCGAAGCTCCTCCTTGACCCTGAAGCTCAGGTAATCCGACTCGACCAAGGGCATCAGGAATCGATCCCCGTCGGCCAGCTGCGAAACCATGGCCGGCGTGAACTGGGTGGCATAACAGAAGTGGCGGTCACCCTCGGCCTTGTCTGATTTTTTCTCCAGCATGATGGGCATGAAGACAAAGTCGACAGTATCCAGGAGGGAGAGTGCATGCCCGTGAAAGGCTGCCAGGGGTGCGCAGAACTCTGCGCCCATGCGCTCCTTGCCCTTGCCTACAGCTTCCGCAAGGCCCTCGCTTGTGCGCGTCTCGATACCCAGTGTCGAGAAGAAGAGCTTCCAGAAGCCCAGATCCTCCACCAGCGACAAAGCCACGGGCAGCCCGATGACCGGGGCGCGAGCGGCCCGAAGCGGGCGAGGAGGCATCCCATTCGGACTAACTGTGATTGCCTTAAGGGCTGCAGCCTCCGCGCCTGCGCGCAGAGTCGAAAGGCGCGCGACTCCGGGCTTCTTGGCCACAAAGGACTTCGTACCGTAGTCCCGGCCGCAGAGGAAACCGAAGGCGACCTCCTCGCCACCAGCCGGCCCAGACCCACCGATGGTGGCGACCGAGAGCTTGCAGTTATTGTTGCAGAGCCCGCAGACCTCCGACCGGACCGGCAACTCCTCCCGATGCAGTCCGAGCCCCCGGAATATCGTAGTAATTGTGGCTTTTGCCTCGAGCCCTTCGTCCCGCAGCGCCAGGGCTGCACCGTAGGCTCCGGTCAGGTGACAGAAGGGCGAAACCAGGATGGGCCGCCCGAGCTTCTGCTCGAAGGCCGCAACGAGGGAGCGGTTCTTGGCAGTAGCGCCCTGGAAGAATACGACCTTGCCGATGGCCTTTTCCGAGGCGACCTTGCGCAGGTAGTTTTCCCGCACCGCGTGGAGAGCCGCTGCCAGCACCTCCGGGACCGTGCAACCCTGCGCCAGGAGGTGGTTGATGTCCCGCTCCATGAAGACGGTGCAGCGATCGCTGACACGGGGAGAGCGCACGCCCCAGGTGAGATCAGCGTAACCCCCCACATCGACCCCGAGCTTCCGGGCCTGCTCCTCGATAAAGCTGCCCGTGCCAGCCGCGCAGACGTTGTTCATGATCGAGGAGGTGACCCGCCCCTCGCTCAAGGTCGTGAACTTCGAGTCCTGGCCGCCGATCTCGATGATCGTGTCGACAGATGGATCGAGCTCGACGGCAGCGCGGGCATGGGCGCTGATCTCGTCCAGCACCAGGTCCGCGCCGGCTATTCCGCCCACGAACTTCCGGCCAGAGCCGGTGGTCGCGCAGCCGATGACACGGATTGCGAAGTCCTTGCGCTCGCATAGCTTCTCCACGGCTTCGAAGAGGGCCTGAAAAGCCTCCACCGGACGGCCTGAGGTCCTCGTATAGAATCCGGCAAGCATCCGGCCCGCAGCATCGACAAGGGCAGCCTTGGTACTGGTCGAACCGATGTCGATTCCCAGGAACACCTCGCAACAGGAGGGAGCTTGCTGGTAGAGATCGACCTCCACCTCGCCGCCGGGCCGCCCACCCCGGGCGCGCGTGGGTTCCACCCAGCATTCATGGGCTGCGAAGTCAGGATAGGAAGACAGCCTGAGATCAAGTGGAGGGAGAAAGGCTGCCCGTTCGATGGGAATTTCGTGCCTCAAGGCCACCGCGGTGGTGAAGCTACCGCTTTTCTTCCCCTCGCGGCCAAAGAGGAGGGCCGCCCCGATCGCTCCCTGCCAGGCCGCTTCCCTGTCGACAAGGATTTCCAGACCCGTCAATTTGCGGATGCCTTCCACTACCGCCCCGTTCAGCGCGACACCGCCGGTAAAAACCACCGGCTCGCGGACAGGCTCTCCCTTGAAGAGGGCATCCACGATGTTGCGGGCCAACCCCCTGCACAGACCGTCGCTGATCGCAGGCAGCGACCGCCCCTCCTGCTGCGCGTGGATCAGGTCGGTCTTGGCAAAGACCGCACAACGCGTCGCCACCCGGGGTGGATTATCAGAATTGGAAAGAGCCAAGCCCGAAAGCTCGCCCGAATCGCGGAGGCCGAGTCGGCCAGCCTGCTGGTCGAGGAAGCTACCCGTGCCTGCGGCACAGCCAGAGTTGCCGCGACCGCCCTCATAGTCCCCGTCTTCGGTCAGGCGTGCCAGCAGGTACTTTTCTCCGCCGACCAGGAGAAGAGCCCCGGCCTCCGGATGGCGGGCAGCCACCGATTCGAGGGCAGCCACCTGGGAATCGTAGCTCGCGTCTCCGGCAATCTCGGCTGGCGGGCGCCCCGTCAACGCTGCTGCTCCCACCCTCGACAGGTCCATGTCGGCATCGATGCCCTCAAGGGCTGCAGCGACGCTCCCGCCATGCAGACGGTAGAAACGTTCCCGGACCGCACCAGTCTCGTCGACGGTCACTGCTGCCACCGCAACCGAACCGATATCAAGGCCAAGTATCCAGTTTTTTCCCCTCATGACATCCCCCGCCGATCACAGATCCGTCAATTGATCCTTCACAAGATCCCACAGTCCACGCACGCCCCGCCGCCATCCATCCCGATAGGCCTCGCGCGCAGCCCCGCCTTCCTTTCCTTCCATCCCAGCTGCCAGAGGATAGGCCTCCCAGTGAAGGGCAGCCTCATCCCTTTCTCCGGCTACGGTCCCATTCACCTCGAATTCCGTGATCGCCTGCACGAGTTCTGCGTAGTGGGCACGGCCTGCCCAGGCGCTTCCATCCGCCTCTCCGGCCTTACCCGCCTTTTCCAGAACCCCGAGCTTTTCCGCCTTGAGCCGCTCGATGATGCGGGGAAGGTCGACCTTTCCCGCCAGGCGGTGCTGGAGGTTCTCCTTCTGGTTGATAGCCTCGGTCACCGCGTCCTGAAACAGGCGAGAGAGGTTGAAGGAGGATCGCCAGGTATCTATTTTCTGGAAAAGGCTTTCGTTGACTGTCAGCGTGATTTTCTTGGCCATAGCCCCGCCTTCCGCCATCTACACGTGCCGCATGCTTGATACGTGCATTTTTGGCGATACGTGTAGTCTAATTGAGCACGTGCAGGCGGGCAAGAGGGGTTTTGAAAAAAAAGGTCGAGGCCTGAAGGTCGACTGTTGTCACCTTTGCCCCGTCGGGTTGGACTCAGCGCATGCAAACTCCGACTTTGCCATGTCTCCGGGTGACCCCGTGCTGCGGGTAGAAAGGGAGCCTTAGCCTAAAGCCATGGGGTAAATCCAACTATTGGCCCGACAGCGAAGACCCTGTCACCACGAAGTCACCAAGGGAGCATCTTGCCAAGCGACCGGAGATGGCCACGTCAAGCCCAAAGCAGCAAAGCTCCCGACGGGCTACGTTCAACCATCCGAATGGCAAGACTTCCCTTGTTCAGACCTCAAGCACAGGCGTATACTTTGACTGTGGAAGAAGGAACAGAGGCATGAAAGATTTGCCGATCGGCATAAGTTCGCTCAAGACCATCATCGAATCCGGGATGGTCTACGTCGACAAAACAATGTTTGCCGAAGAGCTGGCAAAAAAACCTGGGCGCTATTTCCTGTCCCGCCCCCGCCGCTTTGGCAAGAGCCTCTTTCTCGACACCCTGAAGGAATTGCTCGAGGGCAACGAGGCACTCTTCCGTGGCCTTTCCGTCCACGATAATTGGGACTGGAGCAAAAGCTACCCCGTTCTTAAAATCGACTTCGCGGGAGGCTCCAGTTCGACGCCAGAGGATTTCCACCGGAAGATGGAGGCCCTATTCATCCAGTATGGTGATGTATATAACTACTCCTTTCGCAACTCGGGCAGCTCCAACAAGCTGGACGAACTCATCCTGCACGTTGCCAGGTCGACAGGCAGCCGCGTGGTCCTCCTCATCGATGAATACGACAAACCCATCCTCGAGAACATCGAGAATCCAGATAAGGCAGCCCTGATGCGGGAAGAACTCAAGAGCCTCTACTCCGTAATCAAGGCCAGGGACGCGGAACTCCAGTTTGTCTTGCTGACCGGGGTCAGCAAGTTCAGCAAGGTGAGCATCTTCAGTGGTATCAACAACCTCAGCGACCTGACGCTTGACCCAGGCTACGCCTCGCTGTGCGGCTATACACAAATGGAGCTTGAATGCAGCTTTGCGGAGCAGCTATCGGGAGTGGATAGGGAAGAACTGCGCTTTTGGTACAATGGCTACAATTTCATGGGAGAGCCGGTCTACAATCCCTTTGACATTCTCCTGTTTCTCGGACAAGGAAAGTTTTATCGCAACTATTGGTTTGAAACCGGCAGCCCGAGCTTCCTCATCAAGCTCTTCCAGAAAAACAGCTACTTCCTTCCGAATTTCGAGAGCATACAGGCAGGCGAGGAGCTCCTGAGTTCCTTTGACCTGGATCGCATCGAACCCGTAACCCTCCTGTTCCAAAGCGGCTATCTGACCATCGACCATGTCGAGTTCAAGCTTGGAGCGATGCAATATACCCTGCGAATCCCCAACCACGAAGTCAAGACTGCCTTGAGCAGCAGCCTTTTTTCCGCCTGGTCCGGTCAGGCCGAACAGCGCATCCCGTACCAGAATGAGGCCTGGGAAGCGCTACAAACCGCGGATCTACCGAGGCTGGAAAAGGTTATCCGCCGTCTATTCGCCGGCGTGCCCTGGCGCAACTTTACCAACAACGACCTGGCCGACTTCGAGGGCTACTACGCCTCGGTGCTCTATGCCTTCTTCACGGCCATGGGTTGCGAGGTCATCCCCGAGGACATCAGTAACCATGGCCAGGCAGACCTGACCATCGGCATAAAGAATGTCCGCATTATCATGGAAATCAAGGTTCTTCCCTCGTCGGCGTCCCTGACCGAATTGCCGGCCGATGGAGTTGGCAATCCGGCCCTCGCCCAGATCAGGAAGATGGACTATGCCTCCAAGTACCGGGAACTGCCAGGCCAGCAGCTCTTCGAGCTGGGGATAGTCTTCGGAAGGGCGGAACGGGGACTCATTGGTTTCAATTGGTTGTGATTGCGAGTCACTGCAATCTTTCCGCCCGTCAGGCTCACCGCCCCTTCGACAGCGTCCCATCCTTGAAGCTCAGGGCCGCATCCTCCAGATCCTGGGCGTTCTTCATGTTGGTGCCCTTGGGCATGCTGGTTGTCACGAAGTGCTGGGCAAAGGGAAAGCATCCCGCCTCATAGGGTTCCTTGGCAGTATAGGTTCCGCAGAGGGTGTTTATATCTACACTTACCTTCTCGAGGGGAATCATCAGAGCGCTTTCCATCTCGCGGGGATCGAAGATGAGGCCAAAGGGTTCGCTTGGGCCATCGGTCAGCGTGGAGCCGTAATCGACCGAGAGGTTCCCCTCGATCCAGAGTCGCTGATTCAGGGCAGCCAGGGTTCCTGCGCCAACAGGTGCACTCAGGGCAATCCGGTGACCGGAGTCAGTCCCCTCCACATCGACAATAACGTCACCGCGATACGAGGTTGTCACCACTGACCGTGAGGTCGTGGCTCCGATAAAGCCCTGACCGGGGTCAAAACTGTTGGTATTGGTTTCATAGGTGACGATGATCCATGACAGAAGTCCGGTCTTGATGTTCTCAGCAATCAGGTACACTTCGACGCGGCTACCCCAGAAAACGCTGGTATGGATATTAAAGGCACCGATGATGACACTCGGCCTGGGGCGCGATTCCGCGAACATCGAGGTAGGGACAATCCGGTAGCCTTCAGGGAGAAGCTTCTGGGCTGCATCGATGTCGGTGACCTCATACGAGAGGAAAAAGCTGTAGGGTTCTACAATAAAACCCATATAGGGGTTGGTCTTGGCCCCTCGCGCTGCAATGCCCTTCTGCCACTTCAAGGGCAGTTTTTGCAGGAATGAAGAAAACTGGCTGACCTGTGCCACTTTGCCTGGAACAACCATCAATTCAGTCGCCTTCACGTACTCATTCAGTTCCTTGCCTGTCATCGTATCACCTCCGGCTATATTACAGAATATAATACGGAGCGTGTCCAAAGTCAGCATAATATTTCATTTTGTAATATTTCGATGGAGAGTTAACCTCGCTTTCCTCCCCGGACAGGGCTTAATAGAAGGTGGGGCCACTAGTTACTGGACGCTAGAAGTCGCCCAAGTTGTGTTGCAGCATCCCCGAGGGTTTGAGCACCGGTATGAATCCGGGGAAACTTCTTCCTGTCCAGCTTATGGGCCCCTGCCCCCCCGAGCATGATGGCCGGCCGGCTTCCGAAGGTGGTCTCCAGCTGTCTAAGGTACATTTCCAGGCCCGCAAGGTTCTCATCCATGGTGATGGAGATAGCCAGCACGTCAGGTTCCTGCTTTTTTATGATTTCCGAGAGATCGTGAAAGGGCACCTGGGTACCCAGGTAGGTCGTCTGCCATCCTGCGAGGCGCACAATGTGGGAGAGCATCAATAGTGCCAGTTCGTGCTTTTCTCCGGGAGCGCAGAGGCCCATCCACCGCCCTGCCACAGCGGGTTTGAGCGGACAGCGCTCACGCTCCCGATTGGAGTGGTAAAAAACAAGCTCACGAATCTTGTCGGAGATGAGGTGCTCTTCGGATACGAGGATTTCGCCCTCAAACCAAAGGCTTCCCGTCCTGACCAGGGCTGGTATAAGAACAGTCTCATACAAGGCCGCCAGGTCCAGGTTTTGCTCCTGCTTCCAGCTCCCGGTGTAGGTAATCGCCGCATCAAGTGTTTCATTCAGCAATAAAGAGATAAGGCTATCAACTCCAAAATGGAATTCACCTGAAAATGAACTGGACGAGGCAGAAGATTCCGGGGCCTTCAACAAGACATCCAGTGAAACATCGAAGATCCGGGCAAGATCCAGCAGGGTTTCTTTTTTTGGAAAACGAGTGCCGCGTTCGTAGTTGGCAATCGTGACCTGGCTCAGCCCCAGCATTTTCCCCATCTCGGTCTGGGTTAGATTCAGCGCGCTGCGGTGATTCTTAAGCTCTGTTCCCCACGCACTCATGTCCATGCCTTCAATATAGCAAAAAGGAATGTTCTGGATAAGCCGCCACCGCCACGCTCACGCGTTATGCGCCATCTGGGAGTTGGCCCTAGGGAACCCAGCCTGGCAGTGCGGCCGCCTGCTGAATCCAGCCCACAAACTGTGCCTCATCCAAGGGTTCGCCCTCATGGATGTCGAGGTAGCGGACACGTCGTACGTATGCAGCAAGCCTAGAAGTCACGCGGTGCAGTTTCCTGGTCGAGATGTAGAGGACCGTGCTAGGAGTTTAATTCATTCTCCAGTAAAGACGAGTGTATTTCCGCACTTG
Organism: uncultured Spirochaetota bacterium; assembly: GCA_903821875.1. Taxonomy (GTDB): domain Bacteria; phylum Spirochaetota; class Spirochaetia; order Treponematales; family Rectinemataceae; genus CAIJMU01. Next base: position 38,961 of record CAIJMU010000124.1, on the reverse strand, counting down.
AATTGCATAATTGCAGAACGTGGATTATCGTTGCAACATGATAGAGAGAACAGCCACGGCAAGGCTCCTTCGGCTGGCAGCCCAGTATCCAATCCTCACACTGACCGGTCCCCGGCAATCTGGAAAGACGACTTTGGTTCGACACATCTTTCCCGACAAGCCCTATGCCTCGCTGGAGGACCTCGATATTCGGCGCTTTGCACAAAGCGATCCCCGCGGCTTTCTTGCGGGCTTTCCGGAGGGAGCAGTCTTTGACGAGATCCAGCGAGTTCCCGACCTTCTCTCCTATATACAGGGAATCGTGGACTCCAAGCAGACCAAGGGAATGTTCGTATTGACGGGCAGCCAGAGCTTCGCCTTGATGAGTGGGATTTCCCAATCGCTCGCAGGCCGGACAGCCATTGCCGAGTTGTATCCATTGACCCTCGGGGAAATTTCTGCGACCAGAGAACTCGGCGATCCCTGGGAAAGCATCCATACAGGATTCTATCCACGGGTCATAGCCGACCGTCTGGATCCTGCTGAAGCCTGCTCATCCTATCTCAGGACCTATGTCGAACGCGATATACGAAACCTGTCCTCGATAAAAGATCTTGGTCGCTTTGAGACCTTCCTCATACTCTGTGCTGGCAGGACAGGCCAATTGCTCAACATCGCTTCCCTCGCTGCGGATTCCGGTGTCAGCCAGAACACTGCCAAGGACTGGCTCTCCCTCCTCGAAACGAGCTATGTCCTGTTTCTGCTCCGCCCTTGGCACGGCAATATCGGGAAACGCCTGATCAAGAGCCCCAAACTTCATTTCATCGACACTGGCCTGGCCTGCGCCCTCCTGTCGATTGGAAGCCCCCAGGTACTCTCCAGCCATCCACTTCGCGGGCATCTCTTTGAGACGATGGTCGTCGCTGACATCCTCAAGCAACGGAGCCATGAAGGCACACTCGGTACTATGAGCTTCTTCAGGGATTCGGGCGGACAGGAGATTGACCTTTTTCTTGTCGGCGGGGAAGGCATCGACCAAATGGAAATCAAATCCGGTTCGACGGTCGGCGAGGATTTTCTTGCGCCACTGCGCTGGGCCTCGGCGCTCCTGCCGGATATGAGGTCATCCACACTGCTGTACGGAGGCGATGCATCATCATTCCGGGAGGGAATCGCGGTAAGGGGATGGAAGTCGCTCGCCGGAAGCATGTGACGCGGTCGGCCTAGCCGAGCCCGTGCTCCCGCATCTTGCGATGCAAGTTGGAGGGCAGTATTCCCAGGGTCGTGGCAGCCTCGCTGACCCTGCCGCCATGAAGGCGTAGCTGCCTCTCGATATAGTATCGCTCGAATTTCCGATTGGCTTCGGCGAGCGGCATGGCCTCATCCCAAAGGTCCTGGCTTGCGGCGCTGAACCTGCCCTGCCCTGATGTCGACGCACCGAGGACGATGTCCCGCGCCAGGATCACCTCTGCCCTCCCGGCATTTATCGTTCCATTGAGGATTACCGATCGAAGCTCCCTGACATTGCCCGGCCAGGGCCAGGCGGCAAGTGCCGCACGGGTATCGGCGGCGATTTCCTTCTGCGGCAGGTTGTATTCGTGGCAGGCCGCGCGCATGAAATGTTCCGCAAGACTGGCTATGTCCTCGCGGCGCTCCCGAAGCGGTGGGACCTCGATGGAAAATGTCGCGATGCGGTAGTAGAGGTCTTCGCGGAAGTCCCCACGCTTGATTTCAGCGGGCAGTTCGCGGTTGGTAGCCAGGATAAAGCGCGCAGTTGTCTGTATTGCGCGCAGCTGGCCCACGCCGAGCACCATTCCGTCCTGGAGCACGCGAAGGAGCTTGGCCTGTGACTCGCGTTTGAGTTCTCCGATCTCGTCGAGAAAAAAGGAGCCTCCCTCGCTGGCACGGATGAGCCCGGGGTTTTCGGAGTCCGCCCCGGAAAAAGAGCCCTTCGCGTGGCCGAAGAGCTGGCTGTCGAGCAGCGCTTCGGAGAGTGCTGCGGCGTTTACCGTACTGAAGGGTTTGCCCCTGCGGCGCGAACGGTAATGGAGAAGGCCCGCCACGAGTTCCTTGCCCGTCCCGGTCTCACCATGCACGAGCACTGGTTCCGAAAGGTCGGCGAAGCGTTCGATCTTTTCACGGACTCCCTCCATGGCCCCGGATTCTCCCACCAGGCGGTAGCGCTCCAGCGCGTCACCCGCGAGGCGCTGACGCTCGCACTCGGATTCGCCGACTGACTCGAGCCTGCGAAGCCACTCGACAATAGGCTTTTTCGCCAGGGGCTTTTCGAAAAACTCCCGGGCCCCTGCACGAAGGGCCTCGACGGCAAGCCCTACCTCCGAGGTGCCCGAGATAATCGCAATTGGCAATTCTGGCCACTGCCGCCTGAGTTCCCCCAGGATTTTGAGGCCCGAGTCCACGGGCAGGTTGAGGTCAAGGAGGGCCGCTTCCCAGTGTGAGCCTGCCCAGGCGCTCCGGAAATCGGAGGCGCGGACGAAGGTTTCCGCGACAAAGCCACAATCAGCGAGCATCGCAGAAAGCGAGTCGAGGATATCCCGGTCATCGTCGAGAATGGCGACGGTCATCCCTCCCCCTTGAAATCGAGCCTGAAGGCAGTACCCTTGCCCGCTGCGGACTCGACTGAAACAGCGATGCCCAATATTCGGCACAGACCCTCGACTATGGCAAGGCCCATGCCGCTGCCCTGGTCCTTGGTGGTGAATCCTGCGGCAAAGGCGCGGGCCAGCGTCTCCTCGTCCATTCCCGGGCCATTGTCGGAGATCGTCAGAATGCGGTCTTTCCAGGCACAGAGCACGCGACTGTCACTGTCAGCCTCAAGGGCGTTCAGGATAAGATTAGTTATGATGATATCGAGATAGCGCTCGTCGGTGACGACGGAAGGGCCCTGCGCCTGCCCGACCGCCACCCTCTGCCCGCTGTCGAGCCGGCCCGCGACCGCGCGCAATAGAGCCGCTGGATCGACCTGCCCATAGACCGGCTCGGGCAGTCCGGAAAAGACACGAAAGGCCGAAAGGAGATCGTCGAGACGGAGGAGGTTCGACTCCATCCTGGCAAGCACCGCGCGCTGCCCCTCCGGCAAGGCCTCGGAGCTGTCATGCAAAGTATCCATGCCGAGGCGGAGAGGCGACAGGCGATTCTTGATCTCGTGGACAAGAAGGCGACCCTGGGCCCGCCACTCGCCCACGCTCGCCTGGGTGCGCCTGAAGCGCTCACGCTCGGAAGCCGCATGCAGGGCCTCGATGAGGGCGCTTTGCAGGGCCTGGGTTTCCTTGTCGCCGGTTTTCCGGAGCCGGGGTATCAGGCCTTCGCGGGACCAGGAGCGAAGGTCAGCGACGAGGGCGGCGGCAAGCCGGAGCGACCTTCGAAACAGGACGACACCCAGCGCGGCGACAAGTAACAGGAGGGCTATGGAGGCGGCGGCATAGACGATGATCCAGCGTGAGCGGATCCGCTGCTCGAAGTAGCCCCAGGAGTAGAGAAAGGCCCTGCGCTCGGCTATGAAACGGGAGTCGGCCTCGACGCGGGCGCGGTCAGGTAATTCAATAGTAGTATCATGTGCGCCACCCTGTATCCGATCCAGGGAGGCGAAGGCCGCCGCGTACTCGGCTGCCAGATCAGCTAACCTTCGCTCGCCCGCGAGGTCGAAGAGGGCGGTTTCCCGCGAGATCAAGTCCGAAAGCAGAAGACTCGCTCCCAGCGCCCAGAGCGCCGCGAGGAGTACCAGGCCAGCGACAAGGCGCCTCACGGTGGAGCCTTCCATTCCTTGATGATCGTGGGTGAGTAGCCCTCCCAGAGCTCGCTTGCCGGGATACCGAGCCGCGCTGAAAGGACCGCGTCATCCACCAGGCGGAGCTTTGCGAAGAGCGAAAGGGACTTCCAGGCTTCCGGCAATGGAAAAGCGAATGGCTGGAAACTTCGGGCAGCCTTTTCAAGGGCGTCAAGATCCAGGTATTCCTTCCTTCCTGTTTCGTCCTCGAGCAGGTAGTGCTTCGTCAAGGGATCCTGCCTGAGCGACCTTCGTTGGTTGCGGTATATCCTCAGAGTACTGCCATTTGGGTTCTCCACCTTCAGCGAGGCATCGAGGTCGAGGGTCAGCGTCAGGCCATGCGCCACCAGATCGCGCATGCGATCCGTGAACAGGGCCTTTGTCTCCAACCGCACGACAAACTGGCGGCCATCGAAGGCCGCCACCGGATCGAGGAATCCGATCGTCATGGCTATACCGATCTGGAGCCAGTACAGGAGGGCTTGCATGGTTCGTGGCTACTTCCCCAGATAGAAGCGTACACCAATAGCGACCGACCCACCGCGGGCATTCTCGATCACGGAATAATCCTTGTCGGGAATTATGTAGAATGGCTCGAACACCGTTCCGCCCGCCTCAGCGAAAACAGAAAGCCATCTGGCGAGATAGAATTCCATGCCGACAAGGACATTGACACCAAGGGCATAGCGACCAGCGTTTCCCGCTACCCCTCCGAGAAGGCCAGTAAGGGTACCTTCGACCCCGGCGTAGGCACGGGTAAAATTGAAGAACATCGGAGTCCACAGGGCAACCCGAGGGGCAAGCTGGAGCATGTACGTATAATATACTTTCGTCGAGTCAGACAGAACTCGCCAATCATGGACAGCCATCAGATAGGCACGCAGGTCAAGGCTGAGGGTGTTCCCGAATTTCGGTGAAAGAATGCCCAGTGAAGCTTCTGCTGGCTGGCCCCGTGCGCCAGAACTCAGGTCCAGGCCTGGACCCCTGCCCCACTGGATATCCTGGGTCAGCGTCAGATTTTCACCACCTGCCTGCTTTTCTTGCAGGGCTTCGAGGTCAGACTGCAGCTTCGCATAGTCCCGTTCGAGCGCAGCAATCCGGCCTTCCTGATCCTGCGCCATCGTCGAAATTCCAAACCCTGCCATCAGAATGGCAGCACATATCTTGTTCACTTTGTCCCTCCTTGATGGGCACGATCCGTCATTGGCCGACGTAGAATCGAAGTCCGGCCGTAAAAAACGGGGCAGAGGTGTAACTGATCTGACTCGGATTTTTGCTCGCACCGAAGTAGTACTGGTGGCTGACTGGCCCTCCCGCCTCCGCAAATAGCGCCAACCATTTCGACACGTAGACCTCAAGGCCTGCCAGGGCTTTCCCGCCCAGACTGAATTGCGCGCCATTGAAGCTGGCAATTGTATTCGTCGCAGTGAAGTATCCTTCGAGTCCTGCGTATGCCCGCATGAAATTAAAGAGCATAGGGGTCCAGGCAGCTACTCGTGGAGCGAGCAACAAGCCATAATCGGTTACCGGTGGCTCTCCAGAGGTGAAAAGCAATTCAGCGCCAAGCCCAGCCCTAAGGTCAACGCTGATCATGTTCATGAATTTCGGCGATGCGAATCCCAGGGTGCCGATAGGTGAGTTACTTGGCGCTCCGACACTCAAATCCAGAGCCCAGCCCTTACCCCATTGGAGGGCCTCGGCAAGCTTGACTGGATCATTGGCGACCCGCTTCCTTTGAAGCTCATCGATAGCTGCTTTTATCCGCTCGTCTTCCTGCTCGAGGGCCACAATCCGACTTTCCAGATCCTGAGCGGCTATCGAAGCAGCCAGGAGCAGGAGCATCCCAACTACTACAGCTTTGTTCATGAAGCACCTCCACAGAACAGAAAAGCAGGTATCATGCCAGAGTGATTGCTATTTAGCTCCAGAAGCCATCTTTCTTAACTTATTCTCCAACAAGTAATTACGAGAAGGCAATTATTGCTGGCGCAGCGCAAGAGGATGGGCTCGACACCACAGAATCACAGCTGACACTCAGTAGTGTCAATTCTGACAATCGAGGCATCCCACTTGGCATGCAGCTCGCTTTGACTAGCCGCGGAGAAGCTCGCTATAATGCGCCCATGAATGCGGCACAAATTCCCCTCGCCCCCCTCGCTTCAGCCGCCTCCATGCCACGCAGCGCCACCTCGACTCAAAGCCCCTCGACTGCGGCAGGAACCTCTCTCAGAGGATAGCCGACAGCATGTCGCTCAGCACCCGCGCCATCGAGTTCCGCCGCCTCCGCGAAAGCCCCGCTTGGAGGCTGCTCGCTGCAACCAACGGACCGCAGACCCTGGCCATACTCGCCGAGCGCTTTGGGGAGGGCGGGCGTGTCGCGGCCTCGGCACTCCGCGAGTTCGTGCGCCGCGACCTCGAGGATCTGCGCTCCCAGGGCGAGGCCCTCGTCAATCAAGCGCCTCAATACATCGCGCAGTGGGTTTACGCAGGCTTGCTCGAGCGCCGCTTTCTCCCCGGCGAAAGCGAGGAGAGCTACGAACTATCGCTCGACGCGGCCCAGGCCATACGCCTCGTGGAAGGACTCTCCCGCCCGCGCCAGGCCGCCACGGAAAGTCGCCTCGCCACAGTGGTAACCCTCGTCGAGCGCCTCGAGGAAGAGACTGATCCGAACCCTGCCTCGCGCATCGCCACCCTCGAGGCTGAAAAGGAGCGCATTGAAAAGCGCATCGATGAGCTACGCTCGGATTCCCTCGCCTCCATGGATACCCAACGTGCCCTGGAGCGTGCCCGCGAGATCGTCGCCCTCGCGGGGGAGCTGTCGGACGATTTCATCAGAGTTGGTGCCGAATTCGAAAAGCTCAACCGCGAGCTACGGCACTCCCTCGTCGAGGGCGAGATGAACCGTGGCTCCGGGCTCGGCCAGGTTTTCACGGGCATCGACCACATCGCGCAGACCGAAGCGGGACGGGCCTTCGAGGGCTTCTTCAGACTACTGATGAACCCGGGCAGCCGCGAGTCACTCGAAACCTCCCTTGAGGCGATACTCGCCCGCGACTTTTCAGGCAGGCTTTCCATGGAGGAACGGGAGTTCCTCGCGGGCTTTACGGACATCCTCCTCGACCGGGGCAGCCGCGTGCGTGAAACCCAGGTCAGGCTCGCGCGCAGCCTGCGCGACTTCCTTCAGAGTCGTGAGTATCTGGAAAAACGCCGCATTGCGGGACTTCTCGCTGAGGCGGAGCGGGCAGCCCTCTCCCTGCACGAGGACATCAAGCCCTTCGCAGAACTAGGCATCAGGCTTGACCGCACGAGCGCGAGGCTGCGTTCCATCGGGCAGTGGCGCCTCTACGACCCCGCCATGGCCTGGAGCCCCTCGCCCATGCTGGAGGCCCAGGACAGCGAGGTTGATCCCGGAGAACTCGCGGCGCGTTTCCTCGCAGCCGAGATCGACTATCGCGCGCTCAAGGAGTGGATACGGAGCCTCCTACAAACCCGTGACCAGGTGAGCGTCGGGGATGTGTTGTGCGCCTACCCGGCGGAGCAGGGTCTCGGCAGCCTTGTCGGCCTGGTCGACCTCGCCTTCCGCTATGGCCATATCGCGGATTCCACTGAGGCCGTAAGCTGGATTACCAAGGGCGAGGAGCGTCATGCTACCATCCCCCTCGCCTATTTCCTGAAGGAAAGCATCGATGAACTTGCATGAGCCGCCCGAGCCCGGCGAGGGCGAACAGGAACCAGTACGCAGAGCTTTGTTTGAGGGAGACAGCGGGCGCATTCCCCTCGAAACGCGAAGGGTCCTCGTCCAGCTCCTCCAGGGGCCCTTCATCGACGAGCGGCGGCATTCCATCCTCTGGCGCAGCCTCCTGCGTGACGAGGATCTCGTACGTGAGCGCCTCGGGGACATCTTCCTCGACCTGGTTGTCGACACCGAGCTCAAGGTCGCCTTTACCCGCCAGGCCGAACCCTCCGGGCTCGAGTTCCCTCGGCTCCTCCGGACCATGAGCCTCAGCTTTATCGACTCGGTCCTCCTCCTCCACCTGCGGAGGCTCCTCTCCGACTCGGCGGCCCGGGGCGAGCGCGCGGTCGTCGAGCCTGCAGAACTCCTCGACCACATGGCGATCTACGAGCGCAGCGGAGACACCGACCATGCCCTCTTCGCAAAACGCGCCTCCTCGGCTGTTGAAAAGCTGAAAAAGAACGCATTGTTATCAAAGCTGCCCGGTACGGAGGAGCGCTACGAGGTCTCGCCTGCCCTCGCCATCCTCTTTCCCGCCGAGGAGATCGCCGCCCTCGCCAGGCGCTACGAAGCGATCAAGGCGGGAGCCTCGCTCGGGGACAGCGATGATGGCGGCGGCCCTCCTGACGAGGCCGGAGTCGACGGCCGGGAGGATGAGGAATGAGCGAATTCGAACTCGGCCTCGAGAACGCCCAGCAGTACCGCGCGAGCAGCCTCCAGCTGCACAACTGGGGCACCTTCCAGGGCCTCCACCGCATGGACATCTCCCGCGACGGCTTCCTCATAGTTGGTGCTTCTGGTGCCGGCAAGTCGAGCCTCCTCGACGCCATGGCTGCCCTCCTCGTGCCACCACGCTGGCACGACTTCAACGCGGCTGCCCGCGACCAGGAGCGGAAAGGCCGCGACCGCAGCCTCGTTTCCTACCTGCGTGGCGCGTGGAGCCAGAACCGTGACGAGGAATCGGGCGAGTTCGCGACGCGCTACCTCAGGGCCGAAACCACCTGGTCGGCCCTCGCCCTCGAGTTCGACGATGGCTACGGCGGCCTTTTGTCCCTCGTGCAGCTCCTGTGGATACGCGGCCGCGCCAACCGCAACGAGGACGTCAAGCGACTCTACCTCATCCTGCCCCGCGCCGTATCCTTGAAGGAGTTCGAGGCCTTCGACCTCGACGTGCGCAAAATAAAAAAACAGTATGCTGAAGACTTTTGCGAGCAGGAGTTCTCCGCCTACCAGGAACGCTTTACCCGCCTTTTGGGCATCGAGCGCGAGGAGGCACTGCGCCTCGTCCACAAGACCCAGTCGGCAAAAAACCTCGGCGACCTCAACGCCTTTTTTCGTGACTTCATGCTCGACCGCCCCGATACCTTCGAGGCTGCGGAAGCCATGGTCGAAGAGTTCGGCAAGCTCGACGAAGCCCACAAGGCCCTCATCGACGCGCGTCGCCAGATCGAGACCCTGAGGCCCGCCCGCGCGGCGCGTTCGGAACGCGAAGCCTGCGTCACCGCCCTCGTCGAGGCAGGTGGAATTCAGGATCACTTTGAAGATTGGATCAATGCCCAGAAGATCGAGCTGTTCGGAGCCAGGCTCCATGAACTCGGACGCGAGGCCGAGGGGCTGGCGGAAATCCACACGGTGGATCAAGCCGCCCTGGGGGAAGAGGAGCGGAGGCTCAGCGAACTCGAATCCCGGTATCGCGCCGAGGGTGGGGCAGAGCTCGAGCGCCTCGAGGATGAGCTCGGGCGCAACGGCGAAGAACGCGCTTCGAGAAAAAAGAAGCGGGACAGCCTCGCCCTCAGCCTTCGCAGCCTGGGCCGGGAAGTGCCTGCAAGCGCGGAGGCCTTTGTCGAGCTGGTCTGCGAAGGGCGCGACTTCCTGGAGTCCTGGGCCGATCCCCAGGGCGCTTCCATCGCGCGCCAGAAGGAACGCGACGATCTGGTAGCGGGGCGCAATGAGACAAAGGCAGCGTTACGATCACTTGAGGTCGAGCTCTCCGCCATGGAGCGTCAGCCCTCCAACATTCCGGCCGACTTCCTTGCCCGTCGACGCGAGCTGGCCCGGGAGTCCGGCATCCAGGAATCCCGCCTCCCCTTTGTCGGCGAGCTCCTCGAAGTCCTGCCGGGCGAGGAACCCTGGCGCGGGGCAATTGAACGGGTACTCCGCTCCTTTTCCCTTTCCCTCCTCGTATCGGAGGCAGACTGGTCCAGCCTCGCGCGGGTCGTAGACCAGCGCTTCCTCGGCTACCGCCTCGTGTATTTCCGCGTACCGGACGCCTTGGGCGATTCGAAGCGCGCCGCATCAGTGACCGCAGTGACCGGCGGGGCTGCGGGAAGGCGCGACCGCATTCCGGGCAAGCTTGAGCTGCGGGAGGGCCCCTGGCAGATCTGGCTCGCTGGCGAACTGGCCGCTCGCTTTGACCTGCGCTGCGTGGAAAACCTCAGGGATCTGGGAGCAAACGAGCGTGCGGTGACTCGGGCTGGCCAGGTCAGACTTGGCCGCGACCGCTTCGAAAAGGACGACCGCTCGCGCGTGGACGATCCTTCTTCCTGGACCCTCGGCTTCGACAACGGGCCACGGCGGGCAGCCTTTGCGACCAAGGCCGAGGCGACCGGCCGCAGTCTGGCCGCCCTCGAAGCCAGGTTAGCGGAACTCGAAGGAGCCAGCGCCAGGGAAGCATCCCTGGCCGCAGCCTTCCAGCGCCTCTCCGCCCTCGAGTGGCGCGACATCGACGTGGAAAGCCTCGTTTCACGCGCTGTCTTCCTCGAAAAATCCCTGGCTGAGGCACGGCGCAAGGATGGGGACCTCGCCCGACTGGCAGCCTCGGTGGCCGGGCAACGGCACAGGCGCGACGAGGCCGGGAAAATCCTCCGCGCCTCGGAACTCGCGCGCGGCAAGAACGATGATTTGGTCACAACTATGAACAAGCAGCTTTCGGGCTTGCGGGAGATCGCCAGGGGCCCTGCCATTCCCGCGCGTATTTCAGCTGCCATCGAGGCGCTCTTTTCGGAGGACCCGCGTCCCTTTGCCCTTGAAGGCCCAGGCAGCCTCGACGAGCGGGCCCGGCGCGCCGAGCGCCAGATTGGAAACCGCGTCAGGACTCTTACCGAGCGGCAGGCTGGGCTCGAATCATCCATGCTCCAGGCCTTCCGCGACTTTATCCGCGAGTGGAGGGCAGAGTCGGGAGGCCTCGACGCCAGCGTCGAAAGCGTCCCCGATTTCATGGCCCGCCTCGACAGGCTCGAAACCGAGGACCTCCCCGCCCACGAAGCGCGTTTTCGTGAGTATCTCCAGGACCAGGGCTACAAGCACCTCTCCGATCTTCTGGCGCGCATGGACAGGGCCCGGAAGGAAATCCGGCTTCGGATGGACCTCGTCAACGCAAGCCTCGCCAAGGCGCCCTTCGGTCCCGAGACCCACCTCGCCATCGAGACCCTCGACCGCCAGCTCGCCGATGTCATGGAGTTCCGCGCCTCGCTGCGCTCGAGCCTCGACGAGGTACCTTCGGGGGACGAGGTGCGGGCGGAGCGCCGTTTCGAGGAGGTCCGCCGCCTCGTCAAGCGCCTGGAATCGAAGGAGGCTGCGGACGAGCGCTGGAAGTCCCTCGTGCTCGATGTCCGCAACCATGTGGAGTTCGTCGCCGACGAGGTCGACGGGGACGGAAGGATAGTGCAGGTCTACCGAAGCGGGGCGGGCAAATCGGGCGGACAGCGACAACGCCTTGCCACGACCTGCCTCGCGGCTGCCCTTCGCTATCAATTAGGTGGAATCCACCACGGCCTCCCCCGCTTTGCGATGATCAGCATGGACGAGGCCTTCGACAAGGCCGACAGTGAATTCACCGCGCGGGTGATGGAAGTCTTCCGCGAGTTTGGCTTCCAGATGATCATGGCCACGCCCAACAAGGCCGTGATGAGCCTCGAGCCCTACATTGGCGGAGCCTGCTACGTGGGCATCATCGATGAGCGCGACTCCCGGCTCCTCCCCATAGCCCTCGACCCGGCCACGGGCCGCCTTGAGATCTTCTCGAAGCCCGGGGGAATTGCAAGCAATGCTGAAGAAGCCTGAGGGCCTCAGGCTAGCCCTGGGCAGGAAGCTCGACGCGGAATGGGCGGCCTGGGCCTGCGAGCGCGGAGATTGGCCGCTTCGCATCACGCTCGGCAAGCCCGCTTCGGCAGCATGGCAGGATGCAGCGGCAGGACTGCGCGCCTGGATCGAGGCCTGGCGCGCCGAAGAGGGGGTCTGCGAGCTCGAGTGGGAAGAAGTCCCTTCGCGGGCGCACGGCCGTCAAACCCTTCCGAAGGCGGTGGTCTTCCGCGACGCGGACTGCCTTGCCTCCTGGCTCGGGCGCCCCGCCTCTCTGCGCCGCGCCCGCGCAATCAGGCAGCGCATCCTTGTGCGATGGCCAGCTTCGGAGGCGGCCATCGAAGCCAATCTGGCGCAGCTCGTCGCCGAAACCGATGCGGACCTCGAGCGCCTCGAAGCTGTCGTCGAATGGCTCCAGGCCAACCCCGCATCCGGCCTTTTCAGGCGCGCCGTGCCCGTCAGGGGCATCCATTCCAAGTGGCTCGAGACCCGGGCTTCCATGGTGGCAGAGTTTGTGGCGACCCAGCCCGGCAGGCCCTGCCTCGAGTCCTTGGGGCTGCGCGCGCCGCCCCGCCTCATCCGCTGGCGCCTCCTCGACCAGGCCCTCCGCGACGCCTTAGGCGGCATCGATTCGGCGGCGACCTCGGTGGCAGAACTCGCGGGCCTCCGCCTCCACTTCGACTGCGCCCTCGTGATCGAAAACCTCGAGACCGGGCTGGCCCTCCCGGACGTTCCGGGCTGCATCGCCATCCTTCACCTGGGCTACGCGGTGGAAGCCCTCTCCTCCATCCCCTGGCTGGCCTCCATACCCGTCGGCTACTGGGGCGACCTCGACACGCACGGGCTCGCCATCCTCGCCCGCGCGCGCGGGCAGGCCAGTGCACGCGTTCCACACATGCAGTCAATTATGATGAATAGGGCCACCCTTTTCGAACATCGCGACCTCTGGTCCTTCGAGGAGACAGCCCGCTCGGGCGAAGCCCCATCCGGACTTGACGAGGCAGAGTCAGAGCTCTTCTCGGAGCTTCGGGACAATGTCCACGGGGTCGGCCTGCGCCTCGAGCAGGAACGCATCCCCCTCGAATGGGCCAGCAGGGAAATCAGGGCCTGGTACAAGGCCTGAAGGCATTCAGCCCACCTTGAATCTCAGTACTGTGCGCAACTTTTCCGCAGCGGTCTTCCTCGGATCCGAGAGGTAGATTTCCCGGTGCACCAACGAGAGCCGCCGGAGGCCCTTTTCCGTCGCAAAGGCCTCCATGCGTGCAAAGCTCGCGGCTTCGGTGGCATAGGGCCCGAGGTGCATCATCTGCACGCAGCTGCCGTCAGCGATGGACTCGAAGCGCACTCCGCCGAGGAAGGGATCCTTCTCTTTTTTCTTCAGCTCCTCGATGATGCCAGCGGCATAGTCGGGGCTCACGAAGGATGGCTGCCGTATCATGAGGTCGAAGACGAGGGCATCCCGGTCGACGGGCGCCCCGGTGACCTTCGGACGCCGTTTCGCCTCCTCGCTGATGTCCCAAATTCCTTCGAGGGGAAAGACCGTATACTCGACATAGCCCGCCGGTGCCCGGTTTTTTTTCGGCGACATCCTGATCGCATAACTGAGCGCGTATAAGAGCCCGACATGGCGAGTGAATTCATCGCTATCCGGATTAGCCTGCCCCTTTACCGCAAAATACTGGAAGGCCGGAACCTCGATGAGGCCCGGTTCGGCCGCAGGCTGATAGAAACGCTTGTCATCCTTTTTCCAGTCCAGTTTCATTCCTGCCTCCCCCCCTAGGATAGTGCCGGCCCTCCGGCTGCGAAAGCGTCGGCTACGCGGCCACCCACTCGCTCATGGCGCGCATCGCGTCAGCCTCTTCGATAAAGTGATGAACCGCAAAGCCGAGGGCGGCGGCAGCCTCGATGTTCACCTTTAGGTCATCGACAAAGAGCGTGGAAGCAGCCTCCCAGCCACTTCGCTCCAGGAAATGGAAATAGAAGGCGGGGTTGGGTTTTTCAAGGCCGATATCGCCCGAAAAGAGGCGGTGGGGAATCCTCTGGATCCAGGGCCAGGCAGCCTCGAAGCGGGCGCCGATACCGGGTGGCATGTTGGAAAGGATGGCCAGATCGATGCCAGCATCGAGAAAGCCTTGCAGCAATGCGTGGACATCCTTCCTCGGGAGCATCCAGGCGGCCAGGTCAGTTTCGACTAACTCGGCCAGCCGCGCATCCACAAAGCCCTCTGCCCCCTCGACTCCGCAGGAAGCCAGGACCGTTTTCCAGTATGCGGCAGGCGTAAGGCTGCCACGGTCCAGTTCGAGGCGATACCGGGCCCAGGCTGCCATGAAGGGGCCTCGTTCGAGGCCGAGTTCTTCGAGGAGGGCATCGAAGACGCTGGGGTCCTGGGCCTGGGTGAAGACAAAGCCAAAGTCGAGGAGTATGCGTTTGGGTCCTGCGTGCATGGAGGGAAGTGAAACCCGGACAGCGTCTTCTGAACAAGGGGGCATACGAGGCAAATCTTGCCCGTCAGGTGATTCGGGGCTACACAGCCTCGCCGTTTTCGAAGTAGTCACCGTCCACGAGGTCGAAGAAGACCGTCGTCAGATAGTCAGCGTCGCCCCGGAGCTCCTCCGTCAGGATCGTCGCGACGAGCTTCCTGATCTCGATGGGACGCCTGAACCACAGGACCTCGGCAAAGGGACGGGCCTCATCGCCCAGGCCCGTGTCGATAGGGGTAGTTACGAGTATCTCGACGGTAAACCAGGATCGTTCGCAGCCCACCGCCGCCGTGAGTCGGTCAACGAGGGTGGAGGCCCGGGATCTGACGAAATCTGGATCTACATTTCGGAGTCGGATGTGTGGCATGACAACAGAGTAGGGCCTGAGGTCGATCTCCGCAAGGTGGAAGCCTCGCCCAGGCCCTATATCCCGAGCCTTTCGCGCGTAGCCTTCGTCGGGACGCCCTCGGAAGTCCAGCCCCGTAGGGCATAGTACTCGTCGAGCATGTCAGACAGGTCCTCCCTCGAAATGATCGGCCCTCCGGCAGCCTCGCCCTCCATGGGCTCAAAACAGCGATCGGGGAGATTGTCGTCGCTCCGGGTAAAGCCCGCCCCCTGGTTGAAGAGCCGCTCGAGGTTCCAGATGCGCTCACCCAGAAGCGCGAACTCATCGAGGCTCAGCGTCTGCCCCGTGGCGGCTGCAAGGAGTTCGACGTACAGGGAGTGGGGAGACACGAACTCGTGGAAGCGGCAGGCGACCAGGGTAAAGGAGGCATTCACGAGATCCTGAATGCCCTTTACCATCTCGGCCTTGCCAACCTTCGAATCCATGTCGACCTGGCCGGTGATTTCTGCTCCTATCGGTGCCCGCTTGTGGCAGGCGCCCCGGTTGGAGGTGGCGAAGGAGAGGGCTACGCCCTTCATCCGTGTGGGCATCCAGGCTGCAAAACCGGAGTTCTTGATCTGCATAGCGTAGGACAGAGCACCGCCACCTACGCGCTCTGCCGCCTTTTTCGGTCCATCGGCCAGGATACCGCCTAAGCCTTCCCGTTCGCCGATCTTCCGGAGCAGCTCGAGGATGGAAGCCCGATCACCGAAGGCCAGGGAGAGTCCCGGTTCCCTGACGAGGCCCTTCTCCGCCATCTCGAAGGCCAGGGCCACCGTCACACCCGTAGTCAGTGTGTCCATCCCGTATTCCTCGCAGACCTGGTTGGCCTCGGCGAGGGTCACCGGATCAGCGTTGAGGAGGGCCGTTCCGAGGGAGTACATGGTCTCGTATTCCGGCCCCCTGAGCCAGGACTCCCCTCCTTCCGGCTTCCTGAATTTGTGCAGCATGCCGCAGTGCACGGGGCAGCCATAACAGGCAACGGGCCGCGTATAGAAATTCTTCGCATAACTAAAGCCATCGATCTTCGCGGCTTCGGCCCAGGTACCCAGGAGGTGGTTTTTCGTAGCGAGGACCTGCTTGCCATTGACGAGCCCCACACCCGCGCCGGTGCCCACCCTCGAGAACATGCCCAGGAGGTTGTACTGCTCGGCGCAGGCAGACCTGATAATCTCGAGGTTCTTCGCGACCGCTGCAGAAAAGGCCACTCGGTCGACGACGTCCAGACCCTTGCTGCCCCGGAAGGCCATGCCCTTGATCCGCTTCGAACCCAGGACAGCCCCGGCTCCTCCCCTTCCAAAGGTGCGGGTCTCGGTGAAGACCGAGGCCATGGCCACGAGCTTTTCGCCGGCGCGGCCGATGGACAGTGTACGTACATCTCTTCCAAAGCTGGCCCTCATGTAGGCCTCGGTCTCGCTCGTACCCCTACCCATGACAGGCCCCGCGTCATGGAAGCTCACGCGACCGTCATCGACAAGGATGAGGCTCCAGTCCGGGGCCTGCCCCTCGAGGATGAGTCCATCGATGCCAGCGAACTTGATTTCCGCCCCCAGGAAGCCGCCCGCGTAGCAGTTGAGGATAGTGCCCGACAGGGGGGACTTGGTTACGATGCAGGACTGCGCAAACATGGGGGCGGCCGTTCCTGTCAGGGGACCGACAGCCAGGATGAGCTTGTTCGCTGGAGAAAGGGGATCGACTGCGGGATCGACTTCGTCGACAAGGATCTTCGTGCCATAGCCCATGCCGCCGACGTAGGCCTTGAGAGCCGCATCAACCTTCATAGTGCTGACTTTTTTCGACGTACAGTCAATGCGGAGGAGTAGGTCGTGGGCGCTGGAGGCCATCTTCAGGCTCCTTTCCGGGTTATAGCCAGGGTGCCGCAGGCACTCACGCATTCGGGCGCTCCACCGCAGAAATCGCATTTCTGCGCGATGCCCTCCATCATGGTGATCGCCGTGCTGGGACAGACCCCGACGCAGGCTTCGCAGCCCGTACAGGTCTCCGCATCGATCAGGACGAGGCCGCCCTCAGAGGTTATCGCTCCGACCGGGCAGGCTTCGACGCAGGGATGGCCAGCACAGTCATCGAAGCGGCAGACGCGGATCTCAGGGAGTTCGGGCCAGCCCCTCACGATTGAAATTCTCGAGCGCCGGAGGAAGACATGCCCCTCCTTGGCCACCGAGCAGGCAATCATGCAGCGCTGGCACTCGGTGCAGTGCTCATAGTCAAAGTCAAATCCTGTTCCCATGTCTCACCCCCAAAAGGCGATCGATCTCAGATTCGTGCAACTCATGCGGACACTGGAGCATCCGCTCTGATTCGCGGCGCCTTGCCCAGGAGGACAGCAATGAGGAGGCCTGCAACGACGAGCGCGCAGAAAAAATAGGAAGAGGCGATCCCGAAGTTCCCGGCGAGGACACCCACCAAAAAGGGAAAGACCATGCCTCCTAGCGAAAGGCAGCCATAGAGGATGCCCGTGACAGCGCCGGGCTGCGCGGGAAAGAGCTTGGTGCCCCGGGCCACGAGGAGGGGAAAGACTGGCGCGGTCCCGAATCCGTAAAGGAAACAGAGGGCCACCTTGACCGGTATCGAGGGCACCAGGATAAAGGGGATGATCGAGCCGAGGGAGATACAGAGTCCCATGATCGTGATGGCCCGTGGGCTCATTCTCCTTAGGAAGACGCCGATCAGGGAACGCCCGAGGATAATCCCAATCAGATAGACTCCGACGACGGAGCTCGAGAGACGGAGGCTGGCGTGAAGTTCCGTCTTGAAGTATTCAGCCAGCCAGTAGGAAAAACCGAAGTCGCTGCCCGTGGAAAAGAAGATGAGGATGGCTACGACGACAATGCCCCGGTGACCAGCTATTTCGGCCAAGCCGATCTTCTGGTGGTTCGCGGCAAGGGGGGGGATCTTGACAGTCAGGAGGGCACCAAGGACGAGGAAGCCTACACAAGCCGCCTCGATGAAGGCCCAGCGCCAGGAAAGGGAGAAAATAAAGTTCACAGATACGAAGATCGGCGCCAGGAGGCTCCCCGTCGCCCCGAAGAGGGTGAAGAGGGAGAGGTACTTCTCCCTCTTCGTCGGAAACATGCCCAGCATGATGCTTTGGCCGATCGCTCCGATAGGACTGCCGAAGAGGCTCAGGAAGAACACACAGGATGCAATCAGCAGATAACCGGGGGCGATGCCCATGACGAGAAGTCCGATGGATAGAAGGAGTACGCAGGAACCATAGAGGAGCTTCCGCGGCAGGAAGTCGGAGCCGATGCCTCCCACGCTTGTACCAACCAGGGAACCGAGTGAGAGGAGGGTGAAGAAGAATCCAGCCTGGGCGTAGCTGATGCCCAGGTCTGTTACCATGGCCGGGAGATTCGGCCCCAGGAGTCCGATCACCATGACCCACAGGAAGTTGGTAGCAAAGGCGAGAGCGGGCATCCCTTAGCTCCCCACGTGGTTCAGGGCTTGCTTCACCGTCCAGTTCTCGTGGACGAGGCCGACCATGGCCTCTACCATCGCCTTGGTCTTGCCGTGCTGCCAGATGTTCCTACCTATGGCAATCCCCTTGCCGCCAGCCTGGAGGGAATAGAACACGTCAGTGAACACAGCCTCGAGGGTATCGGACTTCTCGCCGCCGAGAATGACGATGGGCACCGGGCAGCCTTCGACGACGCTGTGGAAGCTCTCGGGATCGCCCGTGTAGTAGGTCTTCACGATGTCTGCTCCGATTTCCTGGGCGGCGCGCGCCGCCAGGGAGACGCCCTTGGGATCGCTGGACTTCATGTCCTTGGCCTTGGCCATGGCTTCGATCATCAGGGGGATGCCCCAGCGTTCGCAGGTGTCGGCAACGAGGGAAGCCTGCTTGGTGAACTCGCCTTCGCGCTCGTGGCCGAACTTGACGGTGACTGCAACTGCTGTAGCGCCCAAGGCGAGGGCTGACTCGGGGCTGGAGATGAGCTCCTCCTCGAACTTCCCGCCGAGGACAGTGAAGCCGCCAGTGATGCGGAGGACGGCCGAAAGGCTCCGATCCCACTCCCCTTCGGAGGCCGTCAACACTCCACGCGTCGCGAGGATGGAATCGGCCCCACCCTCGCGGCAGGCCCGCACGACCTCGGCTGGCTTGATGATCCCGGGCATCGGCCCGGCGATGCCCCCGTGGTCCAGGGCCACGATGACCGTCCTTCCCGTGCTCCTTCGGAAGATGCTGGTCGACCTGATGCTTTTCCCGAGATTCATGTAAGGCTCCTTGCTGTGGATAAGTGGGTGAAGACTTCCCGGAGTCCCCTGTAGGACTGCCGGTACAATGGGAATAACTCATCGTAAATGGTGGTCATTTCAGGGCGGGGTTCGAAGATGGCACCGATCCTCACAACAGCCTCGGAAGCTGCCGCGATGGTGGGGTATTCGCCAAGGCCGAAGAGCCCAAGGCAGAGATCGCCTGAAAGGTCGGCGTCCTGGAGGACGGGCACCAGTATCCTGCGCCCCGTGACGTCGGCACGGATCTGGTTCCAGATCGCGCTCTTTGAGGGAGTGCCTATGATCCTGAGGTCGCTTACCGCGAGCCCGTTCTCTCCCATGACCTCGATCACGTCGCGGATTGCGAAGGCCACCGACTCGACCACAGCCCTCGTCATGTCGGCAAGTCCGTGGTTGAGGTTGAGGCCGATAAAGCTGCCGCGTGCACTGGGATCCCAGAGCGGCGCCCTTTCGCCGGCGAGGTAGGGCAGGAAGAGGAGGCGGTTGGCACCTGCGGGTACAGCGGCTATCTCCTCGAAAAGGCTCTCATAACTAGTTTCAGTCTTGCCCGATAGGTTCTTGAACCACTCGAGGGCCTTCCCCGTCGTGGAGATCACCCCGGACACGTTGTAGAGGCCCTCGGCGAGGTGGCCGACGCTGAGGAGGCGCTTGTCGTTCGCAGGAACAGTCGAGCAGAGGTTGATGCCCTCGGAGGTGCCTGAGCGCACGCAGGCCCGCCCTGGCCGAACGGTCGCGGTACCGAGGAGGGCTACTATGAAATCGGGGGCGCCTGCAATGACTGGCGTGCCTACAGGTAGCCCTGTCGCCGCAGAACCAACTGCGCCGACTTTGCCGACCATCGCACCCGGGGCACAGAAGGGCGGGAACTTGCCCTTGTCCATCCCCAGCATCTCCACCGCCTCCTCATCCCACATGATGGATTCCTTGTATTGGGGAGTGGGCAGGAAGGTGAGGGCTTCGCCAGTCAGCACATAGGTCAGGAATTCGGGGGGGGAAAGGAAATGGCGGGTATGGTCATAGATAGACCTTTCATGGCGGAAGAGCCAAAGGGCCTTGGGCAGGGTGAAGGCCGGGTCGGTGTACTTCCCCCGCTTCTCGGAAACGATCCGCGCCTCCTCGACACCCCGCCTGTCCATCCAGGTCATCGCTTTTGCGAGGATGGTCCCGTCGGCGGCCACAGGGACGAGGGTAGGACCGTTGCCACTGATTATTACTGCCTCAAGCGCCGGAGAACCTGCGCGGGCCGGGAATGCCGCGAGACCGAGCTGCCCCGCGACAGAACGGAGGCCGCGCAGCCAATCCGCTGCATCTACCTCGCGGCGCAGGGGATCGGGGTTGGGCAGAAGGACTATCGGGAACTCGGCTCGACGCGTCGCTGTGCCGTTCTTCTCGAACAACGCCGCCTTGAGCACCGAGGTCCCGATATCGACGGTAAGGATCAAGCCTTGCCTTCCTGCTCAAGGAGTACGCGATAGGTATCGCTTGTCATCGCTGCCTTGATGCCTGCCTCGAGGGAGGGATAGCCCACGACCTTGCTGATCAGCGGTTTCACGTCGACCTTACCGAAGGAGAGCAAGCGCACAGCGGCCAGGAAGTCGGACTCGGTTCGACCCTCGGTGCCGGTGACGGTGACTTCGTTGCGGTGGAGGGTATTCGCGTCGATGGGAAGGGGGGGCTTGTCGGTGTAGGAAGTATAGATGTTGACCCGCCCGCCCTTGTTGACTGCCTCGAAGGCTGTCGTCAGGGCTATTGGAGCCATGCTCGTAATTACGCAGGCGTCCACGCCCCTGCCGTCAGTGTGCTCCTTGAGGATCTTCACGAGATCCTCAGTACTAGGATCAATGGTGAGGAAGGCTCCCAGCTTCATGGCCATCGCGAGGCGCGCCTTGTCCGGATCGGAAACAAAGACCCGGGCCCCCATGAGCTGCGCGATCTGTAAGTGCATCTGGCCCATCGGACCGGCGCCGATGACCAGGAGGTCCTCGGCCAGCTTGAGTCCAACCTTCTTCAGCGAGCGGATGCAGCAGGACAGGGGCTCGGCGAAGGCCGATTCCGCGTAGGGAAGCGAGGCCGGTATCGGATAGACCTGACTCGCGGACACAGCCATGTACTCACCGAAACCACCAAGCACCTTTTTATTGTTCTTGAAACGGTTGGCACAAAGGTTGGACTGGCCAGTGCGGCAGAAATAGCACTCGTCGCAGCGCACGACCAGGTCCATGGCGACCCTGGTTCCGGGCGTGATACCCGAAAGGACATCCGCTCCTACCTCCACTACCTCACCCGCGGCCTCGTGGCCGGGGATGATGGGATAAAAGATCTTCATGGCGCCTGCGTAAAGCCGCTGTTCGAGGGTGCAGATGCCGCAGTTCTTTATCTTGACCAGGACCTCTCCCGGCTTGATGGTCGGAGTCGGAACCTCCTGGATCTCTATCTTCTCGGGCGCGAGCAACACGGCTGCTTTCATGCAGTCCTCCTTCCTGGATCTTGGATAAGCCTTCTATCTCGTGGCACGCGAGTGCCGCCAGACCGCGTAGAGGATCATGGCAGCCACGGTGATCACGTAGGGAAGTGCCAGAATGAAATCGGAGGGGATCTTGATGGCCCCCTGTGCATAATTGGAAAAGCTTTCGGTGAGACCAAACACGAAGGACGCGACTGCAATGCCAAATGGGGTCTTGTTGCCGAGATATATCGCAACAAGGGCTATCCAGCCCCGACCCGAGGTTATTTCCGGGACAAAGGCTGCGAGCCTGATGGTCAGCATCGCTCCGGCCAGCCCGCAGGTAAAGCCCGAAATCAATATTCCTGCTAGTTGATACTTTTGCGGACTCAGGCCGAGGGAGACGATGGTATCGGCGTTGATGCCCGTGCCCCTGAGCCTGAGCCCGAAGGGCGTGCGGTAGATGACAATGGCAGAAAGGAGGACGAGGGCCCAGGTGAGATAGACAATGATGTTGTGCCCGAAGAGGATGTCTCCCAGGATGGGTATCCGCTGGAGGAAATCCGGTACGACGAGCACAGGCAGCTTGGGTATGTTCTGGAACTGGATGACGCCCTTGGTGTGGAACAGCTGATAGGCCAGCACGACGGTGAAGCCCGAGGCAAAGAGGTTCGTCGCAAGCCCTGTTATGAATACGTTGGCCCGCAACTTGAGCGTGATCGTGCCGAATAGCAGCGCGAGGAGCATGGAGGACAGGACTCCCATGGCTATCCCGAGAAAAAGATTCCCGGTCGCTGCGGCGAAGACGATGCTGAAGAAGGCCCCCGCGAGCATGAGCCCCTCGAGGGCTATGTTGAGCATGCCAGCCAGCTCGGTGAATAGCCCACCTATGCCAGCGAGGAGGAAGGGAGTCATGATTTCTACAGCATTGAAAACGAGGGGAACGGAGTAGCTTGAATTGGAGCTCATGCCCGCCTCCGTTTGCGCACGATGTCATAAAGGGCCTGCGCGGTAACGAGGTAGAAGATGAAAGACTGGGCAATAGAGGCGATCTCGAAGGTGACGTCCCCGCCGAGCATCGCCGACTTGGCTCCGGCATCGAGATAGGCGAAGAGGAGGGCAGCCGGAAGGACTCCGAGGGGATTGTTCCGGGCTATGAGGGCTACCGCAATACCGTTCCATCCCATGCCGAAGGAGAATCCCTTGATGGCCGCCTGGTAGGTGCCCAGAACCATCAAGCCGCCGCCAAGGCCGTGGAGGGCACCGGAGAGGATCATGGGCAGAACCAGATACCTGGAAACCTTGATTCCACCATAGCGGGAAAACTCCCGGTTCAAGCCGCACATCCGCATCTCGTAACCAGCGTGGGTCTTGTTCATGAAGATGTAGACGAGTATCGCAGCCGCGATGGCGAGGAAGGCACTGACGTTCAGCTTCGAAGGGGGGAAAATCTTCAGCAAGCCGAACTGCTTGGCGATGGGATAGGTCGACAGGATGTTGTTGTTCGGGTCGTCGAAGGGACCAGTTATAAAGTAATTGCATACCAGTGCGACAGCTGCGGAGAGGAGGAAGGAAGAGATCATCTCGTCCGCATCCCACTTCATCCGGAAGAAGCCCGAGAAACCCGCGATGGCCGCCGATACCGTTGCTGCTGCCACCAAGGCAAGCGCCATGCCGACCAGTCCTGGCGCGTGCGGAATGGCGAGGCAGGCGATGGTCGCTGCGAGGCCGCCAGCATAGACCTGGCCCTCGCCACCGAGATTGAACACCGAGGACTTGAAGGCGACGGCGATACCCAGTCCCGTAAAGATGAGCGGCACGGCGACATTCAGCATATTTCCTAAATAGTACTTGTTCGAAAAGGGGCCAATGAAGAATGCGTAGATTGTCTTTGCCGGCATCTTGCTGAGCAGGAAAATGAGAAGTATCACCAAGCCGAAAGAGAACAGTATGGTGAGGGCGAGGCCCATCACCGTGGATAGCACCCCGCTTGCCGACTGCCTGCCTTTCACGAGGACTCCCCTTTCGCCCGCACAGCGAAGTCGTCCCGCGATACGAAGTCGTCCGGCGATACGAAGTCATCGCGAAGTCCCAGCATGTATTCTCCTATGAATTCCTTGAACTCCTTCGACTGGTCCTGCTCGTTGCGGAGGAAGCCCACGACCTTGCCTCGGTACATGACGGCAATGCTGTCGGCTATCCCGATGATCTCGTCCAGGTTGGAGGAGATGAAGAGTATGCCGGCGCCGGCCGAACGCATTTCAAGGATCTTCTCATAGACAAACTGGCTGCTCGCGACGTCGAGGCCCCAGGTCGGCTCTGAGACTACAACGATCTTCGCTTCCCCGGTGAGCTCCCTCGCCAGGATGACCTTCTGGATATTGCCCCCGGATAGGGTGCCGATGGCAATGCGCGGGCCACCGTCGATCGCAAAGCTCTCCACGAGCTTTGTCGCGTAGTGCCGAATCTTCCCCGACTTCAGGAATCCCGCCCTGAGGAAGTTGTGGTGATTGGTAACTATGAGATTCTCAGTCACTGTCGAACTGAGGCTCGAACCCCGGTGCAGACGGTCTGCCGGCACATAGGCCAACCCCCGCGCGCGGAGCTCCCCGGTCGAGAGCCCCGAGATGTCTTGGCCGTCGAAGAGGATCTGGCCGGAGTCGATGCGCCGGAGGCCCGCTGCGCTGTCCTCGAGCTCCCCGAGGCCATTGCCGCTCACGCCTGCCACGCCTACGATTTCGCAGGAGCGGACAGTCAGGTTCACGCGGTCAAGGAGGGGTCGGTTGCTGCCGCGCTGCCTGATGGTAACATCCTTGAATTCAAGGGCCGAATCGCCGCAGGCTGCATATTTCCTATCCAATTGAAAGAGCATATTCTTGCCGACCATGAGCCTCGAAAGCTCGGCCTTGTCGACCTCCGAGGTACTTCGGACGGCAACGACCCCACCCTTGCGCATCACGGTTACCCGATCCGAGATGTCCATCACCTCCTGGAGCTTGTGCGTTATGATGATGCAGGTCTTCCCATCCTCGCGCAGGCTGCGCAGCGTGCTGAAAAGGCTGTCGATCTCCTGCTCGGTCAGGACCGAGGTCGGCTCGTCAAGGATGAGAAGCTCAGCCTTGCGATAGAGCATCTTGACGATCTCAACCTGCTGCATCTGCCCGACGGTCAGACTTCTCACCCGTGCGTTGGGGTCGATGCTGAAACCGTGGCTCTCGATGACTCGGCGGATCTCCCTGGCTGCCGTGACGTGATCCACGAAGATCTTCGCGCGCAGAGGTTCGATTCCCAGTACCACATTTTCTGCGACCGTGAAGTCCGGAATGAGCTTGAAGTGCTGGTGCACCATGCCGATGCCCAGGCGGTTGGCGTCGAGGGGACTATGGATACTCTTCTTGACACCACGAAAGAGGATGGATCCTGAGTCAGGCTGCTCGAGGCCATACAGGATCTTCATGAGCGTCGTCTTTCCGGCGCCATTCTCGCCCACGATGGCGTGGATTTCCCTCTCTTCAAGGGAAAAGTCCACGGAATCATTGGCGACCAGGTCGTCGGCATAGAGTTTCGTGATCCCCTTCATCTCCAAAAGCTGCATCGAATCCTCACACATGAAGTGTCGCAAGGCGCAGGCGCCATCCACCCGTGGGGGGCAAGCGCCTGCACCTCGCCGCCGATCCGGCAGGCCTGCCGGGTCGGCTATATACCTTACATCTTCGGAACAGGCAGCGATTTTGCCCCAGTGCGGAACTGCTTCAGCATTACGGCCATCTTGTCCAGGACATCCTTAGTGACCGCTTTGGTGTAGAGGGGGTTCTTGTCGGCAAAATCGACGTAACCGTCCTTTGTGGCCACAATGTCTGCCGTGCCATAGGGCAGGCTACCTGCAATGGCCTTCTTGAGGACCTCGGTCGTGGCTCGCGCCTGGTCGAGGGTAGCACAGCCGACGATCGTATTCGGCGCGAGGCTGTAGAGGTCGGCGTCGAAGTAGATGACATACTTGCCCCGATCCTGGGCTGCCTTGATTACACCCTGTCCAGCGCCACCGGCTATGCAAAGGATCACATCGACACCGGAGTCGAACATGCTGTTGGCAAGGTCAGCGCCTTTGGTGGCATCGTACCAGTTACCCACAATTCGATAATCGAGGGTGATCTTGGAATCGATGGCCTTGAAGCCCTGCGTGTAGCCGGGGATCATTTCTACGGTGAGGGCCGGGTACTCCTGGGCGACGATGGCTCCGACCTTGAGATCCTTGTTGGCGCCCTTCATCGTGCTCTTGGTGACGAGGCCGGCAAGGTAGCCGGCAAAGTAGCCCTGCTCGACCTGGTTGTAGAGAAGGGTGTAGATCTGCGCATTTCCCGCGAGCATGCCGTCCACGACCGCAAACTTCTGACTGGGGAAATCCTTTGCAACGTCTGCACAGATGCCAGGCATCGAGGGGTTGGTGGTAAGGATCAGGTCATAGCTGCCCGTCGCCGCCAGCGAGGTAACCTTCTCGGGCCAGTCCGCCTGGTTGAAACCGCCCTCGACTACCTTCGAGGTGATGGAGCCGGCAGCCGCCATCTTGTCGGCTGCCGCCACTATCTGCTCGTAGGTCGGGCTTCCGGCCACAACACCCGGAATGAAGACCGCGACGTTCAGCGGCGCTGCGGTCAATGCCGGAACAGCCAGCAACGCCACGAACAGCGCGACCAGGATGCGCACAAATCCATTTCTCATAGCTTCCTCCACGAAAAACCTTGATGCCGGCTTTGACAAAGCCGTTGGACCTAATTGAACCCAGTCGGGACCAATTCCCGGCCTGGGCGATAGTGGGATGCGAGCCATCATGACTCTCTGTCCCCGATGAACTTGCCTTTGATCAGATAAGCTGCCGCAGGGGCGGCATCTTCTTCGGAAACCATCACGACAGGCCCTGTGCAGCCCATGCCCGCTTCGCAATAAATGCCCTCAGCCTGGAGGGCCGCGATCGCCTCTTCAAGCTCTCCAACATCGATACCCTCGATTCCATGCTGGACGGGTTTTTTCGCTGGCAGTGCGGTCGGACCCTGCCCTCCCGAAAGCCCTCCTCCGCTCCGCTTCATCTTGAGTGAAAGCAATCTCGAGAGCCCTGAGCGCTCGGCATCGGTCCGCAGTTCAGCATAGATCTTCCCGAGGCCACCGCGATCCATGCGCGCCATCAGGGCAATCGCGTTGGCAACGACTGGCGCGGCAGTTGTCCGCGAGATGATAGCTATCGCAGGCGCAGCAGGCCCGACGCCGGGGCCATAGCCGCTCCCAGCCACTTCGATCCTCCCGGCTGTACTGAAGCTCGCCAGCAGCTTCATGATGGCATTGCCCGTCAGTGAATCGCAGACGAGGACATCCACCGTCCCTGCCAGGATGTCGTTGCCCCGAAGGAGGCTTTCTCCCTCGCCCGTCGAAGCGCCAGCTCCCCTTACCGAGGCTCCAAAATCGATTGCGAAGCCACCAGTGCAGAGTTCGCGCAGGATAGCCAAGGCCCGGGGCGCTCCTTCGAGGTTGAGAAGCCCGAGACTGGGGCGCGAAATCCCGAAGGCCTTCGCAACGGCTAAACCTGAGATTGCGTTGAGAACGAGGGCTTCGACGCGGTCGGTGGATGAGGCTCCCGTAGTGCTCGCGATGAAAAGGTCTCGCCCATTGCCGGGAGCCTTCATGTGGCCAACCGTGGCGACACCGATCGGAAAGGGATGATGGAAGGTCACCGCTGCTCTGATAGTACCGGCAGCAAGGGCCTTTTCCATCTCGCTTCTCGCCATCTCCAGTCCTGTGCCGGAAGGATCATCATCTCCAGTACTCCCGGTATCGCCGAACAGAACGACCTCGAGAGTTCCGTCGGCACGGACGGCTTCTGCGGCTCCGCGGAGGAGCTCCGCCCTACCCCCCTCCGAACCTGGGATAGTCAATCCAATTGCTATTTTCGCCGACTCTAAAGCATCGTGGCCCATGGATCCGGCCTCGGACGCTTCCCGCTTCCATGCTTCGAGCAGCACCGATACCCCGTCGAAGAGTCCCGTCATGCGCCCAAGGAAGAGGCTCCCCTTCCCCATCAGGAGGCCCTTCGAGAAGCTGCCCTCCCTGGCCCACTTCAAGAACCATCCGAGGGCAGGCACGCCAGAGGGGATATGACCCTGGGTCGGCGCCCAGCCGGGAAGGCCGTGGGCTGCGATAAAGGCATCCATGTCAGTCTTCGCGATCTCACCCTTCATCACCGCCATGGCCGCTATCATCTTGAGGTTGGCAAGCGTCACGTTGCCCGCTCCACCTGCTTCGGTGATCTCCGAGTTCTGCAACTCGGGCGCATACGCGTCGATGTCGGAGAGCCTGAGTCCCGCCCGTGCGAGGGGGTCAACGACAAGGTCCTGGATCACTGCCTGCGGCGAAGAACCTGAGCCGATCTTATGCATTCCCACGACCTTGTCGCGTATCAGAAGACCCTCATCCGCCTCGCCGTCGACAATGAATGCAAAAGATGCCATGCAGTCTTCAAGGACAGGAAAACCCTTCTCGATGTGACGCTTCGCGTTCATGGCCAGCTTGGCGGTAGTCCCTCCGGCCACAACTACGACACGTCGCGCAGTCCCCGCCGATACCATCGCAGAAGCATGGACCAATCCGTGTGCGGGTCCAGCGCAAAAGGACCTGAGGTCGCAACCCGTGGCATTGGCAAGCCCGCAAAGCTCACCGATGGCCTTTGCGAAATTCCCGCCTCCACGCTGGTTGGCATCCCCGCAGGCTTCCTCGGAGGTCTCGATGATATAGTCGACAGCCTTGGGATCGATGCGATTGTCGACGAGGAGACGACGGAGCGCGTAGACACCAGTCGCCTTGCAGGCCAGATTCTCGAGGATTGTATGCGCGCCTAGATTGAGGTCGGTCGGGTGAGCCGACTTGACACAGCCCAGAACCCGCCCCCCGGAGATGAGAGGAAGGGCTCCATCGGCGACGAGCTTTTCAAGGGTCGGCGCAGCAACTCCCTCCTTGAATCTCGAAGGGTCTGCCCCTGCCAGAGCCTCGTCACCTGCGAAGATCGCAAGGGCTTCGTCGCGAAAGTCAGAGCTAATTACTACGAGATCGAAGGCATCGGAATACTTGATGAGCGCATAGAGGACTTCCTCCCCGACGATCCGGCCAAGGCTACCGCCAGACTCGGCATCGCCCTGCGGCACAGTGTGCCAGGGTTTCGCCGGCAGCGTGCGCGGGTCGAGATTGCCGATAAAGGCCTGATTGGGCGGATAGGCCACGACCTGATCAAAGCTGCGCATCGATGACGGCAGCGCAGTGAGAAATGCAGAGCCGGGATTGGCGGATCGTTCTGCCTCCGGCGTCGTCCCGTGCTCCTGGGAAAAATAGGGAGCATGAAAGAGGCCATACGAGCATGCCGTGATCACGGCATTCCTTTCAGCCAAGCCGAAGCTCCTCGACAGCGGACCTGACCTCGTCAGCGGTGAATTCCTTCGTGAAGGTGGCGGTTTTTATCCCATCCTTGTATATGAGGATCGTCGGTACTCCCAGTACCTTTTCCCGCATGGCCAGACGCCTGTTCCCCTGGATATTTACCTTTCCGAACTCGACCTGGCCATCCAGAGCTGTCGCCAGCGCCTCGATCTCAGGCATCATCGCCAGGCATTCTTCGCAGGTACTTCCCCAGAAATCCACCAGGTACAGCCCCTTGTGGGCCAGCACCGCCTCGTCAAAATTGTCCTTGTCGAGCTCTTTCATCCCGCTCCCCTGCCAACACCCTTCATGGGCCCTTATTGCGGAAGGACGACACTTCCTTGATGATCTCCTCCACAGGAAGAACCATCTCCATCATGCCGATGTTGCTTTCGTACAAGCCAGCATCGATTTCCTGCTTGATCTCGGATTCGAGAACATGATACGTCGCGAGTCCCAACTGGACTCCTGTCAATGCACCTGCGAAGGCGGGGTCGCCGGAGATCACTGTCTCCGCAATCATGCCGCTCGCCTCTGCGTCTGCTCCACCTAAGAGAACAACGATGTTCTCCTTGCCGTGCAGTTCCGCCAGATCGAGAACCCTCTTCTGGTTCTCAAGGTCCATTGCACCCGCGGACGTTCAAACAAAGCAGGAAGTAACGGAGAAAACGACCTCCAGGTCCTTGCCAGCCAGGCAAGCCTCAATGGCCTGTCCGGGGATTCCATCGCGATCGCCAAGTACAACGATCTTCTTTCCGTCCAACATGCGTATCACCTCCTTCCATCCTGTGATGCGAATTCTAGAACTCCGTAATAGTCTCGACTTTATTTTCTCCCTCTACCCGGAGGAGGCAGGGAGCAGCCTTCACCTCGTAGCGTGCGGCGACAGTGCCGAACTTGAGCGCATGCAGCTTGATCAGGGACAGCCCGAGAGCCTCTGCCTTCCTCTCCGCAGCGGGAACCAGGTCGAGACTCTGCTGCACCGAGGGGGAGTAGAAGTACAGGAGGTAATTATGTCCAGCGCGCTTCACGGCCTTCGAGAAGTCCTCCCTCTCGGTGAGTTCACGATCGGCGAAGTAGGCCGCTATGGCGCCATCCGAGGCTGCAGTGACGACCTGCCTGAGGTTTTTCACGCGGACGTCTCCAGCCGCGAAAACAAGTTGCCGGTTCGTTTCCATCTTCTCATCAGTTGGAATATAGCCCTTGAGCGTCTCGACAAAGCCCCCGAGGAAGGCTGTCTGAGGCACAGTTCCTACAAAAAGGAAGACTCCGTCGCAAGTAATCCGTTCTTCCATATTGGTTTTGAGGTTCCTGACACGAACAGCTTCCACCGTCTCTCCACCCTCTATGGCAAGCGTGGAGCGGTTCCACTTCCAGATGAGTTTGGGATTGGCGAGTGCCGTCTCAGCCTGGGTACGGTTGCAGGTCAGGATACCCTCGTCATGGGCAACGATCATGACAACCTTGTCGGCGAAGCGGCTGATGTAGCCTGCCTCCTCCACAGCTGTCTCACCTGAACCTATTACGACAACCGTGCCGCCCTCGAAAAGCTCCGCATCGCAGGTCGCGCAGTAGGAGACGCCCCGACCTGAGTAGTCGGCTTCCCCTGGGATGCCCAGCTTCCGTGGCTCGCTGCCCGGTGCAAGGATGATGCTCCTGGCCCCGTAGCTCACGCCCTTCCTTGTGCGGATGACATAGTTCCCATCTTCTTCCCCGAATCCAATGACCTCGGCCTGCTCGACTCGTGCGCCCATCTCCTTGGCATGGTCCCGGAAGCGGTCCATAAGCTCGCGCCCACCGATGCCGCCTGGGAAGCCGGGGTAGTTTTCCATCTTCTCTGTGGTCGCCGCCTGCCCACCGGGCCGCTTTCGGTCCAGTATAAGCGTCGACCGCTTGGCCCGCGCCGCGTATACCGCTGCGGATAGGCCACCAGAACCGGCCCCGATGATCACGATATCGAAGAGCTCCATCAGTAGCCGACTCCTGCGAGCCTGCCGATGCCGCTCTGGTTCCCGCCGCAGTAGAAGGCTGTGATGTTGTCGAGGGTCCGTTCTATATCAGCGGGCTCGGCCTCTCCTCCTGTTTCCTTGCGAAGCCGGAGGACATCGCCACCTGCGACACGCTTTACCCTGGGAATGGTCGTCGGCTTTTCGATCGAACCACCCGATACCAGATATTTTGCCTCGGGCACATCGTCGACCAGGAGGACGCCCTCGGTACCATCGGGCCCACCGAACTCAAAGGTAAAGGCCACAGCCTTGATGCCCCAGCGCTCGCAGGTCTGCAGCGTAAGCATGGCGTCGGTTGCCGCGTTACCACCGCCCTCCCAGGAGATGACGACACCCTGGGCGCCGAGTCGCCTGACCTGTGCGGCCGCGAGGTTGGCTACGCGCATCTTTTCGAAGTGGGAGTTGTTATGACCGCGATCGAAGATCACACCGACAAAATTGACCGTCTTGCCGTGTTCACGCGCCAGTTCCATCACAACAGGCAGGTTAGCCTGGATGAAGGAAGGAATCTTGAAGCAAGGCCAGACATAGTTGCCGCTGACAAGGCAGCCATCCATGATCTCAGTGGGCGAGTACACTGCCGGGACGAGGTTGCTCACCTCCTTCCCATAAAGGTAGGTATTGGAATAGGTTCCCTGGTTCTGGCACTGGGTCACATAGGCTATCTTCGGCAGCGCGGGATCCACCACAAGGTCAAAATCGAAGGTCTCTGTCCAGTCGGGCTTCAGATCCTTGAGCAGCGAGCCTATACGACGCGCGAAACGCACGCCCGCATGGCGCACAGCCTCGTCGTATTCGACATCGCTGGCCCCCTCGGTCATGGTCATGCGAAGCACGAGGTTGAAGGTCTCGGAGAAGGGAGAATAGCCCGCCGCAGGGCCAGTCATGTCGACGATGGCGTCCCGTGCGTAGAGGAGGGCAGACTTCCCCGCCCAGGGCAGCTCCGCGCATTCCATTACAGCCACATTCTCAAGGAGATGGGTCCTTCCACTCCCGACAATGACCGGATCGCAGAGCTGGCCAGGCATGAAATCACCCTCGCCTTCCACCTTGACTCCTGGCTGGAGCGTATCGAGTACATGTACGATGCGCGCGTCCTCTCCTGGCTTGACGATTTCGATTTCAAGGGTCTTGATGTGTTTATTCTCGTCCAGGTCGAGAAGCTCCTTCGCAAGCGATTCCCGCGCAAGGCAAAGGATCCCATCATCATAGTTAGTCACTTTTCCGAAAACACAGTCGCGGGCCTGAAAGTATCCCCGTTCAAGTTTCATCGTTCTCTCCCTAGGCCAGACTCACGTCGAAGATGGTCGGTTCCTTTACGTCCGCGCAGATGGCCTCGAGGGCCCTCTCGACGAGGCGTTTCCTGAACTCGATCTCCCGATCGCGCGGCAGGGAAGGATTGCCCGCCGGATAGGGGATGCCCCCACCTGTGATGATCCTGCTGACTCCGACGGACTTGGCTACGGAGGGTATCGCGGTAATCAAGGCTGCGGGGATACCCACCCTTTCAGCCTCTTTTTGCATCGTTGACACGCAACGGGTGCAGGTCCCTCAAGTGGAGGTATAGATGGCAGCGCTTACCTGTCTTCGCTTGAGCTCCTCGGCGATGTCCGCTCCCAGTTTCTTGCTCATGGCCACATTGGTGCCGATGCCGCAGAGCGAGAAATACTCATTATGAAGTTTCTTGAAGCGCCCCTCTTTTTCCATCGCACGAAGGACGTCGAGGGGGACGACACGGTCCGGGTCTTCGTCCACCCAGGTTGAGTCGAAGCCGCCATGGATGCCTTTGAATTCGCCTGCGGGCAGCTCGGAAAGGCCCGCGATCGAGTATATCCCAAAGGCATCTGCGAAGGCCTGCTTCAGCTTATCGGGATTGCCTCGAGGCACCATGCCTCCCCCCGTCACAATCGCGATCGTTGCAGCTTTCAAGTCCACAATCGGCGCTGCGGGAGGCACCTTCTCAAAGCCGCGAAGCGGCACTTCCGTCATCGGATCCTCGCCCCTGAGCCGGCGACCGAGCATCTCGATGGAACGAATTGCGGCATTCTTTTCAACGAACTCATTGTAGCGGAAGCCGCGGGGAAGGTAGCCGTCCTCGGTTGCAGGACCGAGCCTGCCATTCTTGCCCAGCTTGAGGGCGAGGCGGGCAAAGCCCGGCAGGTCCTTGCGCATACCCGCGACCGTCTCTGCGCAGGGATAGATATAGGCGTCCTTCCTGTAGATCTCCACTGCGGGGTTTTCCCAGTACAGCCCTATCACGGCGGGAATTCCCAGCTTCTGGGTACAGAGCCGCGCCACCATGCCGCAGGCGAGGCCATAGCGACCTGCGCCAAAGGCTGGCCCGGCAATTACCAGGTCGGGCTTGGCTTCGGCAAGTAGTGCCTCGATTTCCGCAAGGATCCTGTCCTCCTCCTGGTTGATGAGGTTGTCACCGCACCAGATCGTCTGGACAATCTCTGCCTCGTCACCGATAGCCTGGACGATGCCAAGGCCAGGACCCTTGGGTCCGACACAATGCCCGAGGGGGGAAGAACCCTTTTCTTCGCCGCCGATGCCAGCGAAGAACTGGTTTATGTAATGGACGATCCTGATCTTCTTTGCCATCGATCGCTCCCTTTCCTGCGCCGGATCCATATCGCGACACGGACCATCTACAGCCCGACTGCGCTACGAATAACTAGAAGAGTATTTTTTTCAGTGAAAGGATATGGGCCTTCGAGATCCGCTGTGCCGCCCCGGAATCACCGGTCAGCAGCGCCTTCAACAGCGCGCTGTGCTCCTCCGAATATGCCTTTACGGTACCTTCGCGCATCAGACCCTTTTTTTTCAGCGCAGTGAAGTGTGTTTCCTTCATCATGAGGTTGACACCGGAGAACACCGTGAACAGGACCTCGTTGTGCGCAGCCCGTCCGATCTCGAGATGGAGCCGACGGTCCTCCTCCACAAAGGTGTCGGTATCAGTCTCCGGGAAGCCGCCCGCAAGTATCCTCGTGCCGAGGGCCTCCAGGCTCGCCACCTGCCCTTTGAGCCTATCCCGCTCTTCGAGTGTGGCGCGCTTGGCGGCCAGTCCTGTGAGACTTGGCTCGATCACCAGGCGGGCCTCAAAAATCTCGTAGGGGTCGTGACCCTGCAGAAGGTTCCTGAGCAGCTCCCCGTCGATCGTGCCTTCGGCCCCATCGGCCATTATGTAGTTGCCCTGACCGCTCCTGCATTCGATGAGGCCAAGCATTTCCATCGCACTCAAAGCTTCTCGGATGCTTGCGCGGGAGGCTCCGAAAAGCTCGACGAGCTTCCGCTCCGAGGGCAGCTTTTCGCCGATATGCAGCGTCCCATCCTGAATCAGGTGCTTTATCTGCCGGGCGATCTGCATATAGTTCTTTTGCTGGTTCAGCTTCTCGAACATCGTCCCTTCCTGAAACCCGGCTTGGTATGGTGGTCAGACCACAACAGAAACCTAGCCCCCATTCTAGTACTTGTCAACAAAAATGGCTTCAGGAAATATCACTATTCTTTTATCCATATTAAAATTATCTAATCAATACTTCGAGCAGCAAGAGGATCATCAACTGGTCAGACCAGTTCACGTCGTGCGCTACTTCGGAGCATTCGTCAGAGGCCTGCCACGGACCTCTTTGCCCGAGCCCAGGGCAGGGAAAGGCCTAGAAAGTCTTGACGGCCGCAGTGGTACCACCCCAGACATCGATCACCGAACCAGTGATGGCAGCAGCCGCAGGAGACGCCAGGAAAAGAACCGCCTCCGCGATGTCCGTCGCATTCAGGATTTCCTTGAGCGGCTTGGCACGGGCAGCAGGAGCAATATCGAGGTTCTTGTTGTCGGTCTGCCCCGGATTCACGGCATTGACCCTGATACCGACCTCGCGAAGCTCCTCGGCGAGGGCCTTCGTCAAGCCGATGAGACCGAACTTCGCAGCACAATGAGCCGTGAAGTTGGCATCACCTACGAGCCCGTGGATCGAGGAAATGTTGACTACGTTTCCCTTTCCCGAGTTGGTGAGCGCAGGAAGGGCAGCCTGGGTAAGCAGGTAGGCTGACTTGAGGTTGGTAGCAAGGATGCGATCCCATTCCTCTTCCTCGAGCTGGGCAAATCCCTTCCACACAAAGATGCCTGCATTGTTGACAACTATGTCGATGCGCTTGGTTTCGGCCAGTGTTGCAGCGACGAGGGCATCAACCGACTTCTTGGACATTACGTCAGTGGGGACGGCTATGGCCTTTCCGCCCTGTCCCTTTATGTCAGCAACGGTCCTTTCAACTTCCGAGACGGTTCGAGAGGCGATCACTACGGTGGCTCCCTCTCGGGCAAGGACAAGGGCTATGGCGCGACCAATCCCCCGTCCACCGCCGGTCACAATGGCAGTCTGGCCTTCAAGCTTGCCGCTCATACCCGCAGCCCCCGGATTTCGTACTGCAACCTCGCGTTGTGCATCTCTCACCTACCTCTGGAAATCACTGAGCCATTCAAGAGAATGGCTCGATTCAGCTGTGAGTCCTCTTCCTCGACCGCTCACCACAGGCAGGCCTGCCGGTAGAGCTGTCCGACCAAAAGGCACTATAGTTGGGGCAAATCAAGCCGTCAAGAAATAATTCTTTGTGCTAAAAGAACAAGTGGGTAAAAAAAGGACGATCTGACTCGGTAATGGCATTCTTGAGAAGGGCCGGTCAGACCGATTTAATGCTTTCCCGAATCTTGTCAGACTCGGCCCGAGCTGTTGCTGGATGGAAGGCCCTCCTGTCCCATCACCTTTAATACCACGCGCTGATCGCCCTCACGGCGCAACCAACCTTCTTTTTCCATGTGATTGAGCAGAGGCAACATGAATTTTCGGGAAAGCCCACAGCGCTCTTTCGCTTCAGGAACGGAAATGCGCTCTCCAGGATTCAAGCCTGCAAGCACTTCCGAGGCAATTTCCTCATAGACTCCACGCTCATAATAGAGCGGCCCCTCTAGCTTCACGACCAGACCAAGACGAGTCAACGTCTTCAGCTCTCCATGGGCGGGATCAACCCCAGCGCGGCTTAGCTCGAAGGCTGCCTTGCCGGCTTTTTTAACCTCAGCCAGCATCCGGCGAGCGAGGGGAGCGAGTTGGATTGAGGCTGTGTTTCCCGGCTGGACATAGAGCCCCTTGACCTCTTCCAGGGTCTTGGCAGCTAGCAGGAAAGCAAGGATCTTGGATAAGGGCGCAGCTTCGAGCTCAATTTTGCTCTCGAGCTCCTTTTCGGAAATCCCTGGTGGCCGCGAGGCGAGCTTTACGATCTCTCGGGTGATGGCATCCATCCATGCGTGGTGGAAGATCCAGGTTTCGAGGAGTATCGACTCCCCTTCGCAGGCCTTGAGCAGAAATGCATCAGTCGGCGCAGGGCAGAATCCAGCGAAACGAAGGTCAAGCAGGAAATGGTCCACCTCGCTCGCAGGATCGGGTAGGGCGGCAATGAGCGGATAGAGCCGACGGCGGGCCTCTTTCTGGACATCACCAAACCAGAGAATCCGCCCACTCCCAAGAATTGTGCTGCCCCCGTGACGGATGATGAGGAAGGCCTGGTTCCAAAGCCCCGGCAGCTTTGAACGTAGCAGAAAGCGGGCAAAACGCCGGTCCTCAAGAAAGTGCACCTCTGCTATCTCATGTCCCGTCCCAAGGGCAACCTCGACCTCGCTGTGGTTCCGAATGCTAGCCTCGCCCCCCTCCGGAGCCGATCCGGACAGGAGGAAGGGCTTCATGGGGGCGATGCGCGCTATGAACTCAGTCTCGCAGGCGAAGGGAGCCCTGCGCAGGGTAATGCAATCGCCGCGCTGAATGTCAGCCTTCGTCTTCTGGAGGTTCAGCCCGATACGGGAGGTCGGTTCAGGACGCAGGATGCCCTCGTTGTAGCTCTGCACAGCTCGCACGCGGATAGCCTCCCCCTGGGGGAGGATGACAAGATCCTCTTCTTTTACGAAGGGCGCGCCTTTGAGGCTGCCGGTTACCACGAGGCCCGAACCTTTCATTATGAAGACGCGGTCGACATATATATATGGAAAGCGTGGGGCCGAGGCATCGGCCACAAGGCAGGACAAGGTTTCAATAATGAGTGCCTTGAGTTCCTGCACATTTTTGCCTAGGTGGGCCGATACCGAAATGGTTGACGGCCGATAGCCAAAAATGGACTGGCAGCGTTCGAGGCTGTCCCTTCCAACCTCCTCGACTCGCGCAGGTTCAACCGCGTCTATCTTGGCAACAACGAGGATGATGGAGGGCACTCCCAGTGCCGCAAGGACTATCGCGTGATCCTGGGTCTGTTGCATCCAGCCATCATCGGCTGCTACCAGGAGGAGTGCGCAGTCCAGGCTCCAGGCTCCAGCCACCATGTTCCGGATATAGCGTTCATGCCCGGGGACATCGATCACGCCGATGGGTTCTCCTCCCCGCCCCGGAAACCAGGCAAAGCCAAGGTCGATGGTCATGCCACGAGCCTTTTCCTCAGGGAGCCTATCGGGATTTGTCCCCGTCAAGGCTTCTATCAGGCTCGTCTTGCCATGATCGACGTGACCGGCAGTGCCGATCACGTACATGGTTGCCCTCCCCAGCTCCCGAACCCAAGGAGCTTTGTGATCGATCTGGCAATATAGTCTTCATCTTCGCCGTACATTGTTGCCAAAGAAAGGATTACGTGGTCATTGGCAATGACTCCGATGACAGGAACCGGGAGTGCCCGCAAATCCCTAAGCAGGTTTTGGGATCCCTCTCCATTCCCAAGTTCGATGGCAACCGAGGGAAAGGTCTCGTCAGGAGCGCTCCCCCCGCCCGTCGCAATTGGCCAAGGTCGAAGTCTGGCCTTTCCCTCAGGGATGCCCAGAAGTAGTCGCTCCCCAAAGGCAGTCAACTCGCTGATCGAAAGCGCAGTGAGCTTGCCCGCATGCCCCTTGTCCAAGCCCCGGAGTCGCCTGATGAGGTGCTCCTCTAAAAGCGAGTACACTGCCTTGCCGGGTCTGAAGGCGCGCATGAGCGGGTGGTCGCGGAGTTGATCGACAAATCTTTTTTTCCCAGCGATGATCCCTGCCTGGGGACCGCCCAGGATCTTGTCGCCTGAGAAACAGACTACGTGGGCACCCTGCTTTATATAGCTGCCAACTCCGACTTCCCCAGGCAATTTTTCACCAATGACGCCTGAACCCTGGTCGACCACGAGGGCAACCTGCGCAGGGATGCTCCTGGCAAGGGCAGCCAGGTCTGGCTTTTCAGTAAAGCCCCGAATCCTGAAGTTGGAGGGGTGGACGACAAGGATTATCGCCGTCTCCGAAGTGATAGCGCTGAGATAATCGTCCTGGGTCGTGATGTTTGTGGTTCCGACCTCAATGAGCCGCGCCCCCGAGAGGGCAAGGATATCAGGGATGCGGAATCCACCTCCGATCTGCACCTGCTCCCCTCTTGAAACAATGACCTCCCTGCCCCTGGCGAGGGCCGAGAGGACAAGGAGGATGGCCGCTGCGTTGTTATTGACGACGAGGCCGTCTTCGCTGCCCGTCAGGATGCTGATAAGTTCGGGGCAGATGCCGGCCCGGCTGCCCCGTTTCCCGTTTTCCAGGTCAAGTTCGAGATTTGAATAGCCGGCATTCGCTTCCCGCGCTGCATCCCAGAGCTTAGGCGAAAGCGGGGCCCGCCCCATGTTGGTGTGGAGGATGACGCCCGTTGCATTGATGACCTTGCGGATCCTCCGGGAAGCCAGTCGCCAACACTCAGCCTCGATCTTTCCTATTAGTTCCTCCGGGCTGGAGGAGGTACCTGAATCGGCGATAACCCTGCGAGCCGCATCAGTCGCCGCAATCACAACCCGAGTCACCACCTGTCGCGAAAGTGCATCGCTCCAGGCCACGATTCGTGGATCAGCCAAGAGCTTTTCGACTTGCGGAATATCCCTGTATGGATTGCTTGGCATGAGGGCCCCGGCCTTTTCGGAAGAGGCAGGAATCGAACCTGCCGCTGCAGTATTTGCAGCCAGCGGTTTTGAAGACCGCGGAGACCACCAGACCCCATCAACTTCCGAAAGGATAGTAGGTGGGGTCCTTTAAGGATGTCAATCATTGACCGGAGCATCGTGCCGGCTTCGTCCAGGCCGCCTCAGCTCGCTCTCGCGCCATCCCTGGCGCTCGTCCTCGCTCCGCTCGTCCTCGCTCCGCTCGGAACGCGGGCTTCGGTTCAAGTCCAGCAGGGCTCTCCAATGAAAAAGCGATCCCGTAGGATCGCTTCCTCTCGATGGGCCCTGCTGGACTTGAACCAGCGACCTACGGATTATGAGTCCGCAGCTCTAACCAACTGAGCTAAGGGCCCGAGTGATTCGAGGCCTTCCAGCGACTGCG
>CAIJMU010000123.1 GCA_903821875.1 uncultured Spirochaetota bacterium | reverse complement strand
CTCGACGGCCTTTGTTGCTCCCGCACGCAGGAAATTGCTTGGCCTCTGGGTGATCCAGGAGCATCTCATAGGTGGCGTCTCGTATCTCGATCACTTCATCAGGCAGCAATTGAAGGGAGCCGAGCTGGGGGAAGCATCCTATCGCGCCAGCTACGAGTTCAAGGAAGCGATCTGCATAAAGAAAGTCGCGATCGAGGGTTTGCTCGCAGCCGAGGGCGGGAACCTGCACTACGAATACCGCACTGCAGTCGTCCTGTCATGGCGTCCAGGCCCGGGGAAGGTTATCATCGTACAGCCTGAAATTGGGTATATGTTGAGTTCCCTGGATGGTAATCCCGCCGCGAGCAAGGACCTCCCTGGCTCCGGAGAAGAACTCAGGATTTCCTATCGCTTTGAGGGGAAGGACCTGATCCTCGAAGAGGGGAATGATCATCGCTTGTTGAGGAGAATGTAATGGCTGCTGCTCGCATTCGTGTACTTATCGTCGATGATTCAGCGATTGCTCGGGACTTGATAGAGCGGGGTCTCTCCCGGAGGCCCGAAATCGAGGTTGTCGCCAAGGCTTCGGATGCCTTCTCGGCGCGTGACAAGATTGTCCTGAAATCGCCGGACGTGGTCACCCTCGATGTCGAGATGCCCAAGATGGACGGAATCGAATTCCTCAAGCGTCTGCTTCCACAGTATCCAGTCCCTGTCATTGTTGTATCAGCTGTCACGACCGAAGGGTCCCAGAGGGCTCTCGAAGCGCTTAGCGCCGGGGCCGCTGCCGTAGTGGGCAAGCCACAGGCGGGGGATAGGGCTGGTCTTGAAGCCATGTTGAACGAGCTTGCTGACGCAGTCATCGAAGCTTCGAAGATCAAGTTGAAGAACATCCGGGAGCCAATCGCTCCCAGGGTCCATTCCACGACACAGAAGCGGATATCAGACCGCTTCGTGGTCATCGGTGCCTCGACAGGAGGGACTATTGCCCTTCAGACCTTGATTCCCTCCTTTCCTGCTGATATGGCACCTACCCTGGTTGTCCAACACATGCCTCCGGTTTTCACTCGCATGTTCGCCGATTCGCTCGGCAAGGTTTCGCGGGTAAAGGTGCGGGAAGCCCAGGATGGCGATGCGCTGGAGCAGGGCCTCGTCCTCGTAGGGGCTGGAGATTTCCATATGCGCATCGTCAAGGATGGGCTTAAGTACCGAGTGCGGCTTGATCAGGCGCCAAAGGTTTCGGGACACCGTCCCTCGGTCGATGT
This sequence comes from uncultured Spirochaetota bacterium, assembly GCA_903821875.1. Lineage (GTDB taxonomy): Bacteria > Spirochaetota > Spirochaetia > Treponematales > Rectinemataceae > CAIJMU01. Next base: position 945 of record CAIJMU010000123.1, on the reverse strand, counting down.
GCTGTTCCAAAGTGCTGCCCAGGTCATCGGCTCCCGGACCCTGGGATTCCTCATGACCGGCATGGGGCGGGATGGAGCAGATGGACTGCTCCAGATCAAGAATGCCGGAGGTCGCTGCCTGAGCCAGGATGAGGAATCATCGGTGGTCTTCGGGATGCCCAAGGAAGGCTGGGAAAACGGTGCGGCGGAACGACTCGTGTCCCTGGACAGGGCAGCCGACCTGATTCTTGAAATGCTTGCAGAAGGCGTCGGAGAGGGTCAATGGCGACGATAACCCTCGGAGTCGGCGATTGGGCTGTATCAGACAATCCGCAGGACATCATCAAGACCTATGCGCTGGGTTCCTGCGTGGGGGTCATGATCTTCGATGTCTCGCGGCACATCGCCGGAATGGCGCATATCGCGCTTCCGGATTCCTCGGTCGATCCCGAAAAGGCCAGGAGGCAGCCGGGCTACTTCGCCGATGTCGGCGTTTCCGTGATGATCGAGGAGATGAAGAAACAGGGTGCCACCCGGGCACATGTCTGGGTAAAGCTGGCAGGCGGGGCAACGGTCATGGATCCCAATGGAATCTTCGACATAGGAAAACGGAATATACTGGCAATTAAACGAGCATTGTGGAGAAGTTCCCTCGGTCCGATTGCCGAGGACACCGGCGGAAACACATCCCGAACCGTATCGTTGTACATCGCCGATGGTTCGGTTAACCTTTCGGCCGGTCCCCGCCAATGGTCAATATAGGAGGATGCGGATGGCAACATCGAAGAGAGCCCTGATCGTCGACGATTCCTCGACTTCCCGCATGATAATCCAGCGCTGCGTGGAGATGTCGGTACCGGAATACGCTGCTTTTTCCCACGCGGAGAACGGAATGGAAGCGCTGACCATCCTCCGCGAAAACGAAGTATTCTCGCTCATTCTGACAGACATCAACATGCCGAAGAT
>CAIJMU010000122.1 GCA_903821875.1 uncultured Spirochaetota bacterium | reverse complement strand
GCGGAGCCCTCGACCCGAGATCTGGCTCAGCAAGGCTTTCAGCAGGAGGCCACCCTCCAGGCTTCCCTTACCCACCGCTGCGTGCCCCGGGTGATCGATTTCTTCTCGGAAGATGGAACGCCATTCATGGTGATGGATCTCGTCCGTGGAGAAACCATCTACGAGCGGATTCTCCACGAGCCACCGGTATTCGATGTAAACTCATTGCATAGATGGACCGATCAGATGCTGGAGGCCCTCGAATACCTCCATCAGAGCTCGGACCGGGTCATAGTGCGCGATTTCAAGCCATCCAATATCATGGTGTCGGATTCCGGTGACATCAAGATCGTGGATCTCGGACTGGCCCTGCCGCTGGCTTCTGCGGGCGCGAAGCCAGCGGCAGGCTTGTGCACGCCGGGTTTTGCGGCGCCGGAGCTCTACGGGATCGGCGAAGTCGATGTCCGCACCGACATCTACTCCCTGGGCGCCACGCTGTACTTCTGCTGGACCCAGCAGGTGCCTCCCGACGCCTTGAGCCGAGGGTTCAAGCAGGTCCCCCTCATCCCCCCGTCTGCCTGCAATCCCACGATTCCCCCTTTCACGGAGCAGGCTGTCCTCCGAGCCTTGGAGCTCGATCCGGATCGCCGCTTTCACGATGTCTCGCAGATGCGGAAAGCCCTGTTCCCCGAAGGCTCGAGCCCCGAACCCACAAGAGCCGAGGAGGAGATGGCCCCACAGGCCATGCTTCCGACCGTCCAGGCTCCGGTGGTGTCGTTCGCCCTCATGGAATCCGCCGGGGAAGCCGCACCGAGGGTCCACGTCAAGCCCGCGGAGCCCCCGGTTCCGGTCCTGACCATTCGGCTGCCCTCCTTCCTGCAGGCCACGAAGCTGTCCTCGTCCTGGAGGACCCTTCCTTTCCGAGTGGCCTGCTACCTGGCGGTCTCCTTGCTCGTCCTTTCTCTCGGCCTTCGATACACGACCGCCTTCAGCCAGGACCTGGAGGACCAACTCCTGGGTGATCCGAAGTGCGTGGCCGCAGAACTGCACGCGCATCAGAAGAAGGACGAAGCCGAGCGATTGCAACTTGCCCAGGAAAAGCAGGAAAAGGACCGCCAGGAGCGGCTTGTCTATGCCCAATACCAGACCTACGCCAAGAGGGCGCTCAACAATCTCGACAGCATCGATGGATCCCTGGATGTCGGCTGCAATTACACCCGTTTCAAGGAAATGGTCTCATGCCTGAACACAGACGTGAGGCGTCTCAAGAGCGCCTACGAAGGCAAGGCGGAATCCCGTTACAGGTCGTACAAGGGGATCTGCGAGGCGCTAGACTCCTACGTGCTGGCCTTGAGCTACTGGAAGCTGAAGATCGAAACGCGAGACTATGACACCGACAGGGAGGCCCTGAGGCAGATGCAGAAGTGCTGGCACACGGCCCAGGAGTACATCAAGGACATCAAGCTGGCCCTGAACACGAGCCAGGAGTACTGACCGCACCATTCGCCCCGAGGCCTGTGGAGCGGTGCCGACGGGCGCCTTGCAGCCATGAGGGGACAGCACGTTACAGGAATGCTCGTGTCCGCTGATTCAGGGACACGAGCATTCCCGGCCTTGCTGACGGCCGGGATTCGACCCCGCAGGAGGGCTACTTCGACAGGGACGCCTCGATGATGGCGTTCTCCAGGTCGTTGGAAGGAGAATCGGTCAAGAAGAGCTTGTCGCCACTACGGGCCAGGTTGATGATCATGGCACTGCCACCGCGCTTGGT
>CAIJMU010000121.1 GCA_903821875.1 uncultured Spirochaetota bacterium | reverse complement strand
GGTCATGGTGCGCTGTTGGTGTCAGGCGGCCGGCTCGGCCTTACCTGCTCCGGACTTTAACCGGCAAGAAATCACAAGCTTATCTTGGCGCACTGTTATCCTGTCCTCTTCCTCTTGTTCTTGAGCAAGAACAAGAGACAGGAGAACAGGATTGTCAGGATTAACAGGAAGGAAATAATTGCAAGGGAATAAACCTCACGCGATCCGAAGCCCGGTTACCGCAATGGGAAAAAAAACGGCACATATCCGCAGTGCCGTGAGGAGGCCCAGGCCCTCGGCACGCCAAAAACAAAAAGCCCGGGGTTCCGCGCCGACGTGAGTCGGAAATGGAACTCCGGGCTTTTTTTCAGAAGCACCGCAGACAGGGCTCAGCTGTCGGACATCATTCCCTTCTGCCGCACGTCGATCGTATTAAGTAGGTTCATTAGCTGGTCCTTTTCGATGAGGTCAATGAGGCGGGCTTCGACAAATCGCTTTGCTTCATCGCTGAAGGTGCCGGGTGCTATGCAAAAGCCCTTGCCCGCCTTCACGTCCTTTGTGCGGGCGTGGAAATCGCGCACTGCCAGCTCGCCTAAGGTCCCGCTAGCGCGGAGGAAGCGGAACAGCACGACATCGGACCACTTGGAGGTTTCCACCTCGGCCAGGACATCGGCCCAGTCTTCCTTGTTGACCGAAATGTCCACGATCTTGACCTTGGCCTTGGGGAAAAAGGTGAGGGTCATCTTCCTGCAGAGCGTGACAAACTCGGAGGCGGTACCGAGGAGAAAGACCTTGAGATTCCGGTTGGAATTGAGCTCGCGGAACTTGGCCAGAAGGGCGGAGGCATCCTTGTAGCCAGGGGAGAGGGATTGCACCTCGCCCAGCGTGGCCACTGCCTTGGCAATCTCGTTGGCCTTGATAAAGGCTGCTCCCAGCCTGTATTTCAGCTCGATGAGGGTCTCAGGCTTTATTTCCTGGTGCTTCAGGCCAATTTCAAAGTCCTGGATGGCGCGTTCAGTCTGGTGCTGGTTCAGCTGTACGGTCCCGGAAAAGAGGGCCGCCTGGGGCCCGAGGACGGGATCGGTGCGCAGGTGCGAGAAGATCTTGACTGCCTGCTCGAGGTTCTGCAGCTCGTAAAAGCACTCGCCAATGGTAAAAAGCGATTCCTTGTCGTCAGGCGCCAGGTCGATGGCACGCCTTAAGACGCCCAGGGCTTCCTTGTGCTGCTTGATCCTGAACAGGGAGTGCCCGAGATAGCGTAGCGCCAGCGCATGATCTGGATTGATGACCGTTGCCTGCCTGAGAAGGGACACAGAGCGCTCGTACTGTTTTCGCTGGAACTCAAGATAGCCTAAGTTGTAGTTGACGTCGAAGTCGTCCTGCTTGATGGTCCGAGCAACGGCGAAGGCCTTGTAGGCATCTTCGAGCCGATTCAGGCGCATTGCGGATAGGCCATGCCGGGTATTGGCCGTGAATTCATCGACCTCGGAGTTGCCCGCACCATATTCGACAAGCTCGCCATAGGTCTTGAAGGTCCGTTCCCAGTCCTGCTCCCTCCAGGCAAGGTCCGCGACCATGCCGAGGGCTTCGACATCCTTGGGATTGGCCGCGAGGCGCCGGGTCGCTTCCTTGAGGATCTGGCCGCGGTCCTTCTGTTTAGCCTTTTTTCCAGCGCCGCCACGGCCTTCCCGCCCCTTCCTGAGCGTCGAAGCTGCGATGACAAGGGCAAAGACCACAAAGACCACAATGAATAGGACCGGAATGAGGGCTGACATACCTATAGAGTGATGGGGCGGAGGCGCGCTGTCAATCGTGAAGGGGATTCCATCCTCTTTATGGCACGGATGAAGGGAAGGCCAATTTGTAGACAGTCAATACCAGCGTGATTATCGATACGGTTGTCGAAAGTATGGCCGATGTCTGCCCCAGCCCATACAGGAAGCTATTGGATGCCAGGATGATGGAATCCTCCGGCTGGAGGGCAGAGCCAGGAGCCCTGGTCTTGCCACTCAAGTCTAATACCCTGCGCTCGTTGCCTGCGTTACGGTCTACATCCACTCCACCGGCAAGTCCTACATAGTAGGTCCAATCGCGGTCTGGCACATAGGGATAGCGACCGGGAATCTTTACCGCTCCACCAACCGTTATAAAGTACTGCCTGAAGGGAATGACAATCTGGTCCCCTGCCACCAAGGGTTGGTCGTCCTTGGCGCTCCTATCGTAGAGATACCTAGAAAGATCGATCGGAGTCCTGCTTCCAGAGCGAACTATATAGGCAAATTGAAGATCCGCCTCGGCGCTGAAGTTTTTTTCGTTGGCACGAACTGCCGCTGAAAGGGTTTCCCCCGGAAAGAAGCGGTAGGCGTACTTGTTCATGATTCCAAGGCTGACAGTAGCGTCCTTGCTCGCTATCGCAGCATTGACTGCGCCTTCGAAAAAAGCCACTGGAAGAAGGTCCTGTTCAGGTCTGACCAGGATAGTATCCCGGTTCACAAGCGTAAAGGTCCGCGAGCTGGCATAGGAGAGATTCCTGCGCTCGCCAGCTGAGTCTTCAGCCTGCAAGAGCCGCGTCAGCAAGAGGCGGGTGGGGTCAGCTTTATCCGTTAAGCCTCCCCCATACACTTCCAGGAGCTGGACAAGCCCATCTCCCGGCAGTAACTGATAGATTCCCGGCCGCTCAACCTCGCCAACTACCGTCACTGCGCGCTGCAACCGGCCAATGACAACCCGATCCCCGGGCCGCAGAAAGGGATCCTGGGAAAGCTCCCCATAGCGGTCCGCCCTGAAAAGGTCATAACTAGCAGTATCGCCGCTCGGACTGACTACATTCACAGCTCGGATCGAGCTGTAGGTTGTCAGGAAGGGTTCGACTGCCTGCCGTAGGCGAGTCAAGCCGCTGATCTTCACAAAGGATGACTTGGTTGCTTCACCGGTAACGAAAACCTCGAAGGCTCCAAAGGGAATGACAACCCGGTCACCTGCCTTGAGTTCAAGGTCATTGTCCCTGGAGTAGCGATAGAGGAGGGCCTCCATGTCCACAGCCCGCGGAGTAGACTCCCCGGGTCGCTGAACTACGGCTTGGCGCAGGGCAGCTGCAGGAGACAGGCGATCCGATATGGATTGAAGAACAACGGACAATAGCGTACCCGTTCGGAAGGGATATCGCTCTACCCGGTAATCTGCAGTCTGGTCAACCTTTCCGACATCCGCAGTACCAACCGCATTCGCCACGGGCGCCGCATTCGCCACGGGCGCCGCATTCGCCACGGGCGCCGCATTCGCCACG
>CAIJMU010000120.1 GCA_903821875.1 uncultured Spirochaetota bacterium | reverse complement strand
CTGACGCGGATCTCCTCCATAAGGAGGTTACCCTTGAAGAGGAGCCCGAAAATGCGTGCAAGCTCAGCCGTCGCAAAGCCGGTGTAGAGCGTAGCCCCGCCGATAACCAGGAGCATGAGTCCCGTCGCCGTGACGAACTTCGCGCGGAGGCTGGCGGGTCGCCTCACTTCTTCGCCCCCCCGAGGCGCGCGACACTGTCGACCTCGATGATGCCCGGATCGGGTCCGCCGGCCTTCATCCGCGAGAAGGAACCCAGGGCCTCCTCGCCGATGCGGCGGGAGTTCCTGACAACGCTCGCGGCTATGACCCCCTTATCGAGGTAGCGGAGGAGCTCGGGAGTCTCGTCAGCCCCGACGAGGAGGATCCTCCCAACGAGGTTCTGGTCGACGAGGACCTGGGCGGCACCGAGGCTGTCCCTGGAATTGGCGCAGAAGATGGCATTTATGTCAGGATGGCTGCGGATGAGCGCAGCCGCGGCTCCCTCGCCCGAGAGGAGGCCAGGTTCCGACCAGGCCGTCGCAACTATCCTCGCGCCACGGAACATCGAGATCGATGCCTCCACACCTTTGTAGAGATAGTTCTCGTCGGAGCCATCGATCCTGCCGGAGGGCAGGATGAGGCCGATCCTCGCTGCCCCCTTGAGGCTTCCCGCGATGATGCCCCCTCCCTGGTAACCCTGAAGGAGTGAGCCGGAACCGATAAAGCACGGGAGGGGGCCGGCAGGGGCATCCTTGCCCACGGCGACGAAGACGACCCCCGCAGCCTTGGCAAGGCTCGCGCGTTGTGCCACGTCGTCTCCCCGGGCCGCATACATGATCAATCCATCGACCCTCGAGCGGAGCCCGATATCGAACCAGCGCTCCGCCTCCTCGGTATCGGCTGCTGGGTAGCGCTCAACTTGCATTGCGACGCCGGCATCCTGGGCACCGGACAGGATGCCCTCGAGGAGCTTGGCGAAAAAAGCGTCATCGGAGTCGGGAAGGATGACCAGAAGGTGGAACCGTGCCTCGGGAGAAGGAAGGCTGCCTGCTAGGCCGGCTGCTGTCAGCGCTGACCTGCTTTTCGCGACAAGTTCCGCGTTGAGGATGGTGGCTCCAATGAAGACAAGACCGAAGAGGGTCGCGAGTATCCAGGCTGCCTTGCGCATCTGGTGCCAGTATATCATGGGTTTTCAAGGCTGGGGCAATTCCGGTGAGGGACTTGAAGCAGCACAGGGTGCCTGCGCCCAGGCGCGCATCACGTCGCCCAGCGGCGCAGGATTGTGAATCAAGTATTACATGATGGATTCCAGAGGGCCTTGATCCCTGCCTTGACAATTACCGATATGGGGCATACGATTTCGCATAACGGTGACGTTCAAAGACACCAATTCATATTTCTGGAGGTCCTGGCAATGACTGAGACAAAAGGCACAGCCGTTTCGTCACTCGCGGAATTCATAAAGACCCGGCACGGTGCAGAAAACTTCGGGAAATGGATGGACGGGCTCACTCCTGCAGCGAAAGCCGTATACAAAGCGGCAATAATGCCTTCCGATTGGTATGACCTGGACGCCATCCTGGCCAAGCCGACGGAGCTCATGTGCAAGATGTTCTACGATGGAGCGGTCGAGGGCGCCTTTGAATGCGGGAAGTTCAGCGCCGAAATCGCCCTGAAAGGCGTCTACAAATTATTCGTAGTACTAGGATCACCGAAATTCATCATCGGAAATGCAAGCACGATCCTGCCTACATATTATAGACCTAGTACGATGGAAACCGTGAAGATAGAAAAGAACGCGACAATTATAAGGATCACATCCTTCCCGAACCTTGACACCTATATCGAGAACCGCCTGGCAGGATGGATGTACAAGGCACTGGAGACATCGGGCGGGAAGGAAATAAGCATGAAGATACCTGTCGCCCTGAGCAAGGGAGCAACTTGTACGGAATTTCACGTAACCTGGTCATGAGTCTCCTTAGCTTTCCTGTTGCCTTGAAATAGGCCGCGCTTGACTGTGTGGGTTCATAAGTCTACTGTCTACTCATGACCACGCACTCAAGCGCGCACAGGAAACCACCTGACACTGCGAGCATGGAAGCCGGGTTGCCCAAGGCAATCGAGGTGGGCTTCAAGCCGGATGTTTCCATTGTCATTCCGTATTACAATGCCATTGAATACCTGGTGGATTGCCTGGATAGCCTCGATTTGCAGACATTTACGAAGTGGGAGGCCATTGTCGTCGATGATGCTTCCCCGGACAGGGATGAGGCAGCAACCGTCATTTCGAAGCTGGATGATCCCAGGATTACCCTTGTCAGGCATGCGGTAAACCGCGGCCCTGGCGCGGCGCGGAATACCGGGTTCAAGGCAGCAAAATCAGATCTTGTCCTTCCACTGGATTCGGATGACATGCTGGCTCCCTCCTTCCTTGGCGAGACCATAGGCATTATCTCGAACAATACAGCAATTGATTGCGTATTTACCGATTTCCAGACATTTGGAGCGAGTGACGAGATCTGGAAATTCACCGTGAAGGACAGTGCCAGCATTCTTTCCGAGCAATGGATACCCGGCCCCGGCACGCTGATGCGCAGGGAAGTCTGGGAGCGTGCCGGTGGGTATTCGGAAGCCACTATCCTTCGCCACGGAAATGAAGACTGGGAATTCTGGATTTCGGCGATGGAACAGGGCATGACCGCCTTCCATCATCCCAGGCCCCTGTACCTCTATCGCCGCCGACCGGATTCCAGGAATGTCACAACCGAGAAATACCATGATCATTCCACAAGGGAATATATCCATAAAAGGCACGCGTCATTCTTCAAGCGCCATGGTGCTGGCAGAAGCTTCAAGGCCGAGGGGTATCGCAACAGCGCCTATGCCGCTTTCATGAAGCACGAAAAATTGAGAACAGCGTATATTGCGATGCGTGGATGGCTCCTGGATCCAGAGCGCTGGTATCTGCTGAAACTGGCGATAAAGGCGCTATTGCCAGCCTGCTGTGTCCCGTTCTTCCAGAAAAAGCAAATGACGGAGTAAACCCTGAGGGTTCGATCTTCATCTATCGCTGCTCCCAGAGCTTCCAATCGGCCTCGATTGCTTACAGCCCCTCGACCTCTGGCTGTGACAAACCCGTCGCCTCGACGATGATTGCCGTGCTAACACCAAGCCGCTTGAAGTTCTTGGCATCGGAAAGGGCCTTGGCGCGCTCGCCTTCCTTCAGGCCTTCCTGTTTCGCCTCAGCCATCTCTGCATTGCGGGCCCATTCATAGTCCTGGCGACTATCGTAAAGGATGCGTTCACGGTCCTGAAGCTTGAAGGTGGACATGATTTGTAGTGCCTCCCGCACGTCGGCGTCTGCCATCGATTCGGGCAGATTCTCCGGATCGAGGGTGTCACCCTCCGCAAGGAGGGTGAGCCATTTCCGTAACCCCGATCCTACACTATCCCAGTCGGGACCCTTCTTCAATCCACGGAACACCTCGAGTTCGATGGTGAGGATCAGGAAGTTCGGCGACAGGACATGTCCGGTCCTGCGGCAGTGGGCTTCGAAAACGTGAAGCCAGGAGCCGTCACCGAAGTGCGCCTCTCCAATGATCCAGATGGAGATGGCTGGTCGGTGGAGCGCATAGGAGTCGCCCCGTCCGATCTGGCTGGTGTAGAGCTT
>CAIJMU010000119.1 GCA_903821875.1 uncultured Spirochaetota bacterium | reverse complement strand
CTAGCCTGGATTTCCATGGACCCAAGTTCGCCTAATCCTTTGATTGCATTCCGATCAACCGGCATGCGTCGTGATGCGCATTTTTCGGCCATTCCACCAAGGTACGGCGATGGGCTTGTCCATCATGCCCGATGCTAGAATGATCGGCAGATGCGACCGGCGGTGGAAGTTGACCTCAACATCCTTTTCGCTCACCGTGACGGTCGCGGGCGTATCGACGAGGTCACGGAATATCTGACGAGCCTGCGAGTCCTCGTAGCCGCGCATTCGTCCCGCCATCATCCGGTAGAGTCCTGAGGCAATCACGAGCAGTGCCATGTCGAAGTCGACCTTCATGCCGACTGCCGAGGAAAGCGCATTCATGTGGAAGAACCGTACGGCATCGGAAAGGGAGTTCTCGATGAGCATCCGCTGGGCATAGCGCGTGATGAGGGCCTTCGGCGAGGTCTTCCACTCGTTCGTGAGCAGGATGGTCGGCTCCTCGTGCCCGAGGTCCTGGATGAACAGCTGGCGGAACGTGTGCTTCGCCAAGGTTACCGTCTGCTCGAAGTACCTCGGTGTCTTGTACTTGCGCGTCGGCACGTCGAGCTCGGCGACTCGCCAGGCGGACCGTGGCAGCAGCATGACTTCCTTCAGCAGGGCAGGAGAACGCCGGCGCAGCGTTATGAAGGGAATGCCCAGGGCATCGATCCTGGCAAGGCCGTCATAGGTGGTCAGCTTCGAGTCGAACACCAGGTGGGCTGGCAGCTTCCCGTGCGTCTGTTTCCAGAAGTCGATGAAGCGGAACACCTCTTCTGACTCTTCGCCCTTTCGCAGGTCCGCGTTCGAATAGCAGAAGGCCTGCGTCGTGGCGTCCTGGGCCAGGAAGACGAGGATGCTCGGCTGCCTGCGGCTGCGCATCGAAACGTAGTGTTTCTCAACCACCGGATGCTCGCCGTAGTAGGGAGCGGAATGGAAGTCGAGATTGAAGGACTCCCCAGGGAATATTGGCTGTCCGTGTACCTGCGCGTGCCACGACGAGAGTACCCGTACGGTCTTTGCGTGATCGATCCGGCAGGAGTACTCCGACAGGAAGCTCTTCTTGGGCAGGACGTTCAGGCCGGTGAATAGGCCAAATCCCTCGTCGGCGAGCAGGGCCATCACGTGGCTCTTGCGTTCTACCGACCACAGCTTCATGGCCAGGGCCGTACGCAGGGCATGACCGGCGGGAATCATCTTCGAACCCGGCAGTCCGGCTGAAGCAGCAGTGGCTTCGATGTCGAGCCTGACCATGTCCGGAAGGAAGAGGAACAGACCCCCGCAGGCTGTCGTGAATCGGCGAGGGGTAAGGGAGAACTCCCTGACATCGCAGACTGCTTCGATGCTCGGCCCTGTTCGTTCCGGCCGCTCATCGTCCATCCGCCGTGGCAGTGCGGAGAAGCCTTCGCTCTTGAGGACTTCACGGACTGCAGTCGGGCTCAAAGGAAACTTCCGCTCCTTCAGGGCTTCGCTGATTTCATAGACCGAATGGTTCTGCTTGCGCAGCTGGACAACGAGATCCCGCGCAACCGACTTTTTCGGCTGCGCCTGCGGTCCTTTGTGCGGAGTGACGAAGAAGACGGGATCACCTTCGCGCCGGAAGTGATGACACAAGACAGCGAACGCCGATGCCGAGTACCCGAAGGCCCTCGCGACTTCTTTGGAAGCGCGGTTCTCCACGAAGTAGGCGCGGAGCGCTTCATACTGCCGTTGCTTCGGGCCTTGGGGTTCAAGGAAGAAGCGGCGTATATCCATTAGGTCTTTCGGTGCTCCTATGGCCATATAAGAACAATATCACTTGTGTTGTTTTCCGTCAACTATTTCTATATTATTTATCAAGCAAAGTGATAAATATCAAATATTATGGGCATTTCCTGCAACTACTCGCCCTGGATCTCAACAGGCCAAGTCAACAATGACCGTCACGGTGCTTTTTAAGAGCACCATTTCGATAATATTGGCAGATTGACCGATGGCACACGATTCTTGGATCGTGGCAGGCAGACGGGAAGATTGCTACAGCTCGCAAATGACAAGGAAGCTGAAAGCGCCGAAAATCTTAGGCGAATGGTTGTCCGTGGAAATCCAGGCTAGGCACCTGGACCATGGTCCTCGCCAATGGAAGCTTCGACTATTCGCAGAAGGCCTCCAATGGAACAACAGTCCTTTCTGCCTACAAAGGAACCTTCACTGCGCTCGCGGATCAGGGCGACAGCGTCTACGTCGGAACGCTTACCACTTTCAAGACATCAACCGATGGTATCACCTATACAGATGTCACCCTTGCCAGCCAGTCGATCAAGCTATCGTACTACTCAAGCCTGAAGAAACTCTCCTTCTATCTGGACGGGGATGGGGACGGGCTCTATAAAATCACCGATTACGATGATGTCGTAGTACTGACCATGGAACAGCAGTAAGCAGCAGCCGGGAATCCGGATCACGGGGCTCCCGGGGCTAACCCCCGGGAGCCTCGTGCTGCCCCGCGCTTCGTTTTGCAGTCTAGGACGTTGCCAAATGGCTGAGTACTCGAAGCCATCTGGAAATGTGGGTGGGCGCCCCTGCGCCTGTCGCGGCGCGCGAATCCCCGAGGAGGGAGCGCAGAGACCGACGAGCCTGGACTGGGTCCTAGGCGACGTATTTTCTTGCTCTTCAATTCATCTGCCGGATGCCATGGATGGCATCCAGCCTCATTCAAATTCTTAATCTACCAACATCTCCATAATTACCTTTTTTATTTTCCTTATCTCCTTTTCCTTTATTTTTCCGAGTTTCTTTATTGCCCTTCTTTTGTCTATGACACGGATTTGATCAAGTACAACCCATCCCTCTTTGCCATCGAACCTTATTCCCACTCTTGAGGGGTAGTTATGGGATTTAGTCGTCAAGGGTGCAATAAGAATAGTGCCAATGTTTTCATTCATCTCATCAGGAGATACTACAACACATGGCCTGGTCTTTTTCATTTCATGCCCAATAGTAGGATCGAGATTGATTAGGTAAACCTCATATTGATTCATTCTACCATTCCCAGTCTTTGTCACTCAGATCCAAGCTATCATTGATGAGTAGTTCATCATCTCCAATTTCACTCATTTCCTTGAATTTCCCTGCCCATTTCGCCCTAGGCTTATTCTTTACTGGCTTTAGAATTATCTCATTATTTGTGACTTCCATTTCGAGCTTATCTTCTATCTGGCATTGATCAAGAATGCTCTTCGGAAGCCTTATGCCTTTTGAGTTTCCGACCTGTACCAGGGATACTAGCATACTGTCCTCCATGTAGTTACATGGTAATCACGCATAGGCTTCAAGTCAATGGCTTTTCTTTCTCTTGTCCGCGCCAAGGACGGCGCGGACATGGTCGATCCGAAAATTGGCAAGAAATATGTTGCCAAACTCCCCTATATCTGCAGCCGTGCGGTCAAGGTCGTCCCGAGATTGTTGGTCAGGGGGACATAGGTTGCCTGGACGTCGAGGATGAGGACGAGGATGTTGAGGGCGATGCCGCCATAGAGGCGCATGACGGGGTCATTGGCCTGGGCTTCGCTGGTGAATCCGAGATTGGGTGCAGGAATACCCGCCAAGGCGAAGATGGCGCTCAGTTCCTCGACAGTCTTATTGTAGGTTACTCCGTTCAGGGTCTGGGTAACCGTCATCGCGTTCGTAATCCCGGCCCTGACCGCGTTCGTACCAATTGTGTATCCAGCTCCCGCGTAGGGTGTGACCACCAGGAGCCGTTTGGAAACCTGGACAGTGGCGTCGTAGGTCGTCGACTCCCAGGAGAGGCCGAGGTTCGGGTCGCTGATCGTCAGGTTCCAGACGCCGAGCAACGCGAGATTCTGGCTGAAGGATTTGTATGTGCCGGGAAGGGGGATGGGCACTCCAACGGAACCTTTCTGGTAGTTGGCGCCAAGGCCCAGGCTGACTGCGGGAAAGAGCAGATTTTCCTGGAGAAGGGCCAGCCTGACCTGGGCGCCCAGGTTCACGTATTCAGTCGATACACCTGTGAGGCTTCGTATGCTTTCGCCTGTCGCGGGAGGGAGGTATCCCAGTTTTACTCCCAGGTCGAGGGGGAGGAAGGGCAGACCGATTTTCGCAGTGGCTGCGACGATCGGGAAGGGGAGCCCGATGTTGGAGAGTTCGACCGGCATATCAATGCCAACCGCGTCGAAGACACTCTTCAGCGCTCCTCCACTGGCGAAGGCCGTGCCCAGGGAGAAGCCTGCACCAAAGTGAGGGAAGCCACCGGTATAGGCATCCGACCAGGTAGTGCCAACGGAAGAGTTCAAGGCCAGGGAACCGGCCATGTCATTCGAAAAGCCCTGGAAGGCACTCTTGAAGCTGTCGAGGGTGGGAATAGCCAGGGATTGGGCCGGGGCTGTGGCTGTCAGGACCATGACAAGGGCGATCACGCTCAGGGTTTTCTTCACGTTGTCTCCTCTGGAAGATTGGGTACTGTTTGCCATGGTACGATGGTGGCGACGGCTTTTCCAGACCCAGGTGGATGGATTTTCGAGACTCGGCGCCGGCCAGGCCCGCGTGTGGGGCTTAGGCCTCGAAGCTTACCAGGCCCAGGCGCAGGCCCTCCCGGACGGCTTCGCCGCGACGGGAACTTCCAAGCTTCGCGTAGAGGCCTTCCAGGTGGAAGCGAACCGTGCGGAGGCCGATTCCGAGAACCGAGGCTATTTCGGCGTTGGACCAGCCGTCCGCGAGGTATTCGAGGATTTCCAGTTCGCGGGGGCTGAGGCCGGGATCGTCCCGGCCGGCTGACGCGGCATGGGGAGAAGGGCGGCCGGCTCGCGGAAGGGCCGCACGGGCTCCCGCGAGAGCCTCAGCTCCTCGGGAAGCCGGGGCACCTGGCGAAGCCCGGCCGCCCAAAGAAGCCGCGCCTTCGGGAAAACCCGCCACGAGTTCAGCCGCCTCGGTATCACCAACTATGACGATTCCCTCGCGCTCGAGGCGGGCCGCCATCTCGGCGGCCTGTCCGCCCGCGAGGGCGAGCCTCAGGCGGACAGGACCCGAGGATGTCGCGGGCGAACGCTCACGCACGCTCAGGGCCCTTCGTGCCGACCGTGGCCGCCACCGCAGCAGTCCCCGTCCTCATCGCCGCCCCGGTGGTGGCCGTGATGGCCCTGCCCACCATGTCCGTGCCTGCCGTGGAAGAAGCCCCGCATTCCAAAGGGCCCCCGTCGCCCCTGACCGCCACCACAGCAGTCCCCCTCGCCTTCCGCGCTTTCCGAGCCCTCCCTGGGGGCCTCGCCAGTCTTCACGTCGAAGCCCAGGCTCTTGCCGCCGCGCAACAGCTCGACCCTGACGACCGCTCCCGCCTCGAGGCCGCCCAGCACATCGCTCAGGTCCCCGGGTCGCTCGACCAGGGTACCGCCAAGCGAGATGATCAGGTCGCCAGGGAGGAGACCTGCCAGTTCGGCCGGCCCACTGGTTTCGAGGCCTGCGATCATGGTTGCGAGGGCGCGACCGCCCAGTGCCGCCTTCCAGGCCTCGGGCACTGAGACAGGAACCGTGGAGATTCCGAGCCAGGCGCGTTGTGGAAAGCCGCGCGCGACGATGCTGTCGAGGAGCTTCCGCGCCTTTTCGGCGGGCAGGGCCCAGGCTCCATTGCCCGGTCGGTCGGCGACAATGACGCCTGTGAGTTTCCCCGAGGGGCTCACGAGGGCGCCGCCCGCAAAGCCCGGAAAGGAGGCGCCGTCAGTCTGCAGGTAGGCATCGTCGTCCCCTGCGCCACCCTTGGTGATGCGAACCATGTCGAGGCGTGCCTCCACTCCTTCCGGAGAGGGATAGGCAGCGGCAAGCACGAGGGAACCGAGGGCTGGCATCGCGGCTTCTGGCACCCAGGCGCTGGCAGCTAGGGCATCGCTGAGTTCAAGGACCGCAAGACCCTGCCGGGCATCAAAGCCGATCACCCGGGCTTCGACCTCCTTGCCACCGGGTGCAAGAACAGTGAGCTTCTCATCGCGCTCGGCCTGGACTGCCGGTACGAGGAGGCGCTTCCCGTCGAAGGAAACGGCAGTCTTTCCGCCCAGGGGCGAGGGAACATGGTAGAGCCTTCCCCCGGCTTCGGCCGCGAGGGTGGACAATGATTCGGAAAACTGGGAAAGCTGAGAGTTCATGGAAGCCTCCTGGCTGGATCGATGGCGATATTCAGGATGTTCCGGATTCTGCCGGTACAAAGGAATATCGCGCTTTGGAGGCCGGGTCGGCCACGGCCGAATGGCCGGGTAGCACAAGACGCGCGGAATGGGCGCTGTCTGGGAGGGCTGGGGTATCCTCCTGTCCTTCCATTGCGCTCCCCCTGCGTATGCACAACACTGGGAATGTGTGAGTTCCGCACAAGCCCTCGCGCAACATCCGAAGGGTAGTCAGTCCGGCAGCCGTAGCCTGAATCGAATGCCGACAGGCGGGACAGGGAGAAGCTCAATGAAGCCGGACAGCGCTGCCCCGGGCAATCGTGTGTTTGAAGATGTCCACGGCCTCATCAGGGCTTACGATCGCTTTATCCCCTACCAGCTTCTGGACCTGCTCGGACGTGGCAGCGTCGTCGATATCGCCCTCGGCGACCAGGTCGAGAAACGGGTCACGGTCATGTTTTCCGACATCCGTGACTTCACTACCCTTTCGGAGTCCCTGACGCCCAAGCAGAATTTCAACTTCCTCAACTCCTACCTCAGCCAGATGGAGCCGCTCATCACCGTCAACAATGGCATAATCGACAAGTACATCGGCGATGCGATCATGGCGATATATCCAACCAGCGCGGACGAGGCGCTTGCCGGAGCCTTCCAGATGTCGCGCCAGCTCGAGCACTACAACGAAGGGCGCAAGCGGGCTGGCTACAAACCCATCGACATCGGGATCGGCCTCAATACCGGGCTCTGCATGGTGGGCACCATTGGAGGACTGAGCCGCATGGAGGGCACGGTCATCAGCGATGCCGTCAACCTCGCCTCGCGCATCGAAAGCCTGACCAAGCACTACCACGTGCGCCTCCTTATAAGCGAGCACACCTACAACGCATTGTCCGATGTCGAGGGGCACTGCATCCGCTTCATCGACCGCCTTGCCGTCAAGGGAAAGAAGCAGGCCCAGACCGTCTACGAAGTCTTCGACGAAGACGCTGAACCGCAGAGGGACCTCAAGCGGAAGACCCTCCCCCTCTTCGAAGAAGCTCTTGTCAATTATCACTATCGCGATGTCGCCGCCGCGCGCAGCCTCCTCCTCCGCTGTCTCGAGATCAATCCCGATGATCGGCCAGCCCGGGTCTACCTCGGGAAATGCGACGCATTCCTGGAAAACGGCATCTTCGCCGGAACTGCGGAGCTCGACCAGCATCCCGCATGGGGATCCGATTTCGAACTCGGTGTCCCCGAGATCGACGTGCAGCACGAGGAACTCTTTTCCCTCACCTACCAGATTATCGCCATGATGGAAGGAGCTGCGCCTCTGGCCTCAATCCTGTCCCAGGCGGAGTTCCTCGGTGAGGCTGCAGGACGCCATTTCTCTGCCGAGGAACGGATCATGGGTGAAGCCCTGTACCCTTTTTTAGAGTCCCAGCACGAGCAGCATGGCCGTTTCATGGAAGGCTTTTCCCGGCTCATGCGCGAGCTCAAGACCTCAACGCTCCCGCCCATCTACCTCAAGTTCCGCATGCAGGTAATGCTGGTCGACTGGCTGGTAAACCACACTACACGGGAAGACCGGCACTTTGGCTTGTTCTTGAAAAACCGGGATGATTAGGCAGCCAGGACTTTCGATGGCGAAGCGACCGGATTCGCAGCCCGCAAAAGCCCCTGTCGAGGCAGGCACGGCTCTGGCCACAACCTGCGGAGTAGCTTCCTTCCTTCTTTCCTGGATGCGCAGGATCTGGCTCAGGACGCCGAAATCAGCGATGGACGAAGTGCTGTCCATACAATAGAATCCGCCCATGCTCAACCTCAGGTTTTGGGAAGCGCTTTATAATCCTCCCCTCATGGCCGCCTTCCTGGCGATGGGCTCCTCCCAGCTTTTCAAGTACCTGCGGTCCCTGGCCCGGGGACAGCGACCCCATATAAAGCGGATCGTCGAATATGGGGGCTTCCCCTCCTCCCACACGGCCTTCATCACAGCCTGCGTCGTCGCCATCGGCCTCACCGAGGGCTTCCAGAGCAGCACCTTCGCCCTCGGAGTCGTCGCAGCCTGTATTTTCGCCTATGACATCCTCAGGCTCAGGATGACCATCGCCCAGTCGAAGGTCGAACTCGACCGCCTCATCGAAGGCGCGGGGCTCACGAGGCTGGAGAAGGCCCCCCAGGTCGCAGCCCACAGCCTGCCCGAGGTCCTGGGCGGGGTCTGCTGGGGAATCGTGGCGGCCTTCATCGTCTGCCTGCTATCCATCGGCTGACGCGGGCGGCAGTCAGCACGTGGAGCTTGCAGTCACCGAACCTTAGCCGTGCGGATTTCCTATCCACCGCCCCCTTCTGGACCGGGCATTCACCGAAATACTGCAACTAACTTCCATCCTTGACCTCGTGATCCACATCCGCGTGATAGCTCGGGGACTCGACCATTGCTGATAATAACTTCATGAACGTGAATATTGGCGCGACTGCCCATTGGAGAATCCCTTATTCATCATGTTCATGAAGATTCTTCAGGAGGTCCAATGAACAAGATCACGACCGTTCAGGATATTGGACACCTTGTTAGGGAGGAACGGAAGCGACAAGGCGTCACCCAAGACGACCTTGCCGGCCTCGCCAA
This sequence comes from uncultured Spirochaetota bacterium, assembly GCA_903821875.1. Classification (GTDB taxonomy): domain Bacteria; phylum Spirochaetota; class Spirochaetia; order Treponematales; family Rectinemataceae; genus CAIJMU01. The sequence goes on along the minus strand of CAIJMU010000119.1, from coordinate 4,212 downwards.
TGTCTCAACCCACTTTGTCATCAACCTCGAACGGGGAAAACCGGAAACAGCGACAGCCAAGACGGCCGGCCTCGACCTAGTCCTTGTCCTCCAGATCGTTTCCGCGCTTGGTCTTGACCTCTCCCTTTCCCGCCGAAGCGTGCGCAAGCTCCCCCTCCCATGAGCGCTGACCGCCTGAGTGTCTGGTACGGAACTTCTCTCGTCGGCATCATCATCCGCACTGAGACTGACCGCATGGAGTTCACGTATGCCGGAGACTGGCTCGCTCGTGAATTCCCCATCTCTCAAAGCCTTCCCCTCGACCGTGGGTGGAAGTGCGGTGTCACCGACCATAATTACTTTGCCAACCTCCTTCCCGAAGGGCTCGCCCGCCAGGCCATCGCCCGCCGACTGGGCATTGCAGAGGACAGCGACTTCGGGCTCCTTGCCCGCCTCGGTCGCGACTGCGCCGGAGCCCTGGTCATTGTCCCCGAATGCGACAACCCCGTGCCGCGCGACATCGACTATGCCCCCCTTCCCATCGCCGAGCTTACGCGTGCCGCCCATGCCACCACTGACGGCGAGCGTCACTATCCTGGCGGCATCGTCCGTTTCTCCTTCGCCGGGCACCAGGACAAATGGGCCGTATACCTCGATGCCCACAACAACTTTTTTTGCTCCTGTCGGCGACGCACCTTCCTCGCGTCCAGCCCCGGGACGGCTACAGTCTCATATCCCGCTACGATCGTATCCGAGAAGGCGACACTCTCCGTCGACTCCACCAGGAGGACGCATGCCAAGCCCTCGGAATCCCCTCGTCGCGCAAGTATGAGAAGGACGGAGGGCCTGGCCTCGTCGCAATTTTCCGCAGCATCGGCGCCATCAGCGACAATCGTGCCGCCGACACCCGCACCGCTCTTTCCTGGATCATCGCCAACACCCTTCTCTGCAATGCCGATGGCCACGGGAAGAACATCTCCTTTCTCCTCGACGATCGGGCCGGCGGCTGGCACCTCGCTCCTCTCTACGATCTCGTCGCCACCGATGCCTACCCCAATGTAGATCGCAAGCTCGCCATGGCCGTCGGAATTCAGCGCGATCCCCGCAACCTTCGCCACTCCGATTGGGAAGCCCTTGCAGCTGGTCGACATCGACAGCAAGGCAAAGTATTTCGTCAAGGAAGCTGCAGGACTTAGCCCTGCCAGGCGCACCCACGAAAAAGCCCCCTCCCTTTCGGGAGGGGGCTGAATCAGCAGCCTGGTTTCAGGATTTGATTAGAAGGTAATGAACTGGGTGGCGACCGCACTGGAAGTCACCCAGGCATTTCCGGCAGCGTCGGTCACGGTAAAGATTACGGTCTTTCCGCTGGCGTCCTGGCCAGCCAGAACCGTAACAAGGATCGTTGCAGTGGTCTCGGCCGCGTCCAGGGAAACGGTAACCGTACCAATCGTCGAGGTAAGAGTCCCAGTCGTTGCTATGACTGGCATACCCATCTTCTCGGTGGATGAAGGAAGGGTGAAGGTCTTCTTGGCGTAAGAAACCACAGTACCAGTAGCATTGTTGGTCGTCCCGCTTGTGGCGCCCGCGGTTGAAGCGGCCAGGGTCGTGGATATCGGTGCCGTAGTGTCACTGACAGACACAGCAGTGGAAGCAGCGGAATCAGGGCCGTAGCCGTTGCTGTTGCTTGCGATGACCTGGACTTCGATGGACTGCCCGGAAACAAGGCTTGAAGCCGTAAGGTCATAGTACCAGGTGCTTCCGGTAACCGTAGAGTTGCTGTCAGTAGCGTTAGTACCAGCGGTCCACGTCGCTGCACCTACTACGCGATGGTTGACCTTGTACTGATTCGCTCCGGTGATGGCTGGCCAGCTCAGGTAGACGATGGAATCGCCAGAATTGTAGGTGGATCTGCTGCTTGCGATAATCTTCGCGGTCGAATTGAGCGCAACCACGGGAGTCGAAAGAGTTGAGGCTGCGACCGTAGTAAAGGTTGCATTGGAGATGGCTGCTGCCGAGTCCCCGGTCACTCCGGAGGAAACCGTAGCATTGACCACGTAGGGCTTGTTGTTGAGCAGTGAGGCAACAGGGGTGATGCGGAGAACCTTCTTGTCAGTTCCGCCCGTAGTGGCAGCGACAGTGGTGACCGTGAAGGGTACAGAAGTACCGCCCTGGGTAAGCGTCACAAGGCTATAGGAAACGATATCGATATTAAAGGTAAAGTCGAGTGCGCTGGTGACGGTAACCGTTGCTAGGGTCGAAGCAAGATAGGAATCAAGCACGTTCGAACTTACTAGGGTGATGCCGTTCATGACCGTGAAGGTCTTGGAGACACTCGTGAGCAATGCGCCATCTCCGGACTTGAAATTGCTGAAAGTGGCAGTCAGACTGTCGCCTTTCTTGAAGGCAGCGCTGGGCGTGACAGTCAAGACCTTCTTGTCAGTATCCCAAGTAGGCGTAACGACATAGGTTGTTCCGCTGCTACCAGTAACAGCAACCGTGCCTACTGTGCTGTCCATGGCTTTGCTGAAGGTGAAGGTCAGGGGAACGATCGCGCTGGGGACAGTGGCGGTCGCGACAGTCAGGGGAGCAAAGCCACCGGTAATCGCGGCAGGAGTCTGGGCGATGATAGTCGGGGCGATAATTGCAGTTACGACAATAGGCGTGCCACTGAGATCGAGGAGCTTGCTCATAGCCCCCTTGTTCGAGAGGTCAAGAGCGGGAAGGCTGGCAACAAACTCATTCGCCAGAAGGGTACTACCGTCAGGGGTACTGACCTGAGTTCCATCGATCGTGGCAGTGCCGTCACCATTGAGCACTTTGATCAGCCTCGCGACGTCCGAGCTTGAACCCGTTCCATAATAGGAAAGCGGGACGTTAGCAAAACTGAAAAGGCCAGCAGAATCCGTGGTTGTTGCAATGGCGTTGGTGTAGGTGACGGCCGAGGTTGCGCTGGTGTACGTCGGGTAGAGATAGCCATTGGTCAATGGCATGGCTATTCCCTTGCTTGCTACCACCGTGGCAGTTGCGTTGTACGTGGTTCCGCTGCTTACCTGGACGATCTTGCCTTTGATCGTCCCACCGAGGGTCGGGAGGACGACATTGCTGGTCTGGGTATAATAGCCGCTCGTTCCATTGGTAGAGAGACTGCCGATGCTGGCCGCGCCTGCAGCGGTAGAGTTACCGGCCAGGATGGGCAGGAATTGAGAGGGTCCCACCACAGTAAAGGTATCCTGCTTGTACATGTTGTTGACCGAAGAATTGGTTACAGGCGGAGCGTACAGGATATTATAGCTGCCAGTTACGAACCCGTCGATTTCGTAGTAGCCATTGGCATCCGTGGTTACGGTCTTTATCGCCCTTGATTTCGCCTTGCTGTCAACCATTGTATTGCTTGTGCTGACTACGGTGGGGCTGCTATAGGTGATGACAACCCCGGCGAGCGCAGTGCCCACTTCGTTGGTGACCTGCCCCTTGAGGCTTCCATAGATTGTCGAGACCGTCGTTGAAGTCGTGGTCATTGGCTGCTGACAAGCAGCAAGGACCACTGCTGCCACAAGGGCAAGCACAGGCGCAAACTTCCAGAGAGATACTTTCATGCAATCCTCCTTAAAATATATTCCAGATTGGAGCGACGCTCCAAATATAATGCGACATATTTTCCTGTCTTATATCATTGTGTTGTGAAGGAAACCGTTGCTGTTCGATTAAAGTCCGCTCTCTATTTTTTCAACACAAAATAACTCCTTGATTATCATCAGATACAATTATCATTATATCGCAGAAATCGATACCCAATCCAATACGACCAGTATAGAGCGCCGAACGGAAAAAACACGGTGTAGTCACCGGTTTTTTTCCGCTACGATGGGGGACCCGCAGGAAGTCAAGGTCAGCTTCACATGCCTACGCAGGAAAATCCTGTCGGATCCACCGCCTTCGCAACAACTGGGAGGGTCTAGTGGTCCTCCTGGGCAATCCCGAAATTCCCGTGACCATCGTCCTGAGAGAGGCCTGCAAAGCCGGTGGCGGGCTGCAATTCTTTGGCATCACAAGGTTGCCGTAGGGCTGTAGCCCTGCAGGTACACGACAAAATGCCCCCAGCCCTTCGAGGCGAGGGGCACATCGGCGTTCTGGAATCAGAGGGTGGTTGGAAGTTCACTTCCGGAACGAGAAAGTCATCGCCCTGATGATCCGAGGTCCGAAGGGTGACTTCAAAGACGATGGCGAACTCCG
>CAIJMU010000118.1 GCA_903821875.1 uncultured Spirochaetota bacterium | reverse complement strand
CCGATCTGAACAAGAATCAGAATGAAACAATCATGGTGGTTGACGACCTTCCGGACAACCTCCGACTCCTTCAGGAGGTCCTGCAGGGGGCCGGGCACCGGGTTGTCCTCTTTACCCGGGGCGACATGGCCCTCCGCGCAGCAGAGCGTCAGCCGCCCGACCTCTTCATCCTCGACATCACCATGCCGGAGATGGACGGCTTTGAACTCTGCCGGCTGCTCAAGCAGCGCGAGGCGATCAAGGACGTGCCGGTGCTCTTTATCAGCGCCCTCATGGAGACCACCAGCAAGGTCCAGGCCTTTGCTGCCGGGGGCGTCGACTACATCACCAAGCCCTTCCAGCCCGAGGAGGTCCTGGCGAGGGTAGGGACCCACCTGGCCCTCCTCCGCGAGCGTCGCCGCTCCGAAGCGCTCCTCCACGCCATGCTGCCTCGCAAGGTTGTCCAGGACCTCCTGACCCAGGGCTACAGCGAACCGAAGCTCTATAGCCAGGCTACCATCCTCTTTTCCGACTTCGAGAGTTTCACCGAAACCTCGGCTGTCCTCAGCCCCAAGGAGATCATCGAAGAGTTGAACGACATCTATTCAAATTTCGACTCCATCATGCTCGCCTTAGGCTGCGAGCGTATCAAGACCATCGGCGACGCCTACCTCGCGGCCTGTGGCCTGCCCGACGAGCATCCGGACCACGCCTTTGCCATGGTAGAGGCCGCGCGCAGGATGGTGGCCTTCATTGCGCAGAGGAACGAGCTCGGAGGAACCCAGTGGCGCATCCGGGTGGGCATGCACTCGGGTCCCGTCGTGGCGGGAATCGTCGGTACCAGGAAGTACATCTACGACGTCTTCGGTGATACAGTGAACACTGCGAGCAGGATGGAAAGCCTGTCGGAGGTCGGCAGGATCAACATTTCCCGCACCACCAGGGAGCTCCTGGCCGGGCGCGTGCCCCTCGAGCGGCGGCCCCCGACCGAAGTGAAGGGCAAGGGCTTGATGGAGATGTATTTCGTGTCGTAGTTGCCTGCTGTGGCGCCGAATTCCCTGTAGCTTCCCCGTCCTTCCTTCACTTCTTTCTTTTTCCGGTGACAGAATTTGCCTTCTGCCTTGTCATTAGCGTGCATGTGAATCGAGGAGGACCCTTGCGATGACGCGCCGGATCGAGGAGCTCTATGTTCGCCATGGAGCCATGGTGCATCGCCGCTGCAGGGCCATACTCGGGAATGACGAGGAGGCATGGGATGGCGTTCAGGAGGTCTTTCTTAAATTGGCGGAGGATCGCGTCAATTTCGACGCTGTCGCTTCAATGACGGCCTATCTCTTCGGCATGGCGACCCACTATTCGCTGAACCGCTTGAAGCGTGAGCACAGGAGCGTCTCTCCGGGTGAGGATCTTGACGGCGCCGATCCCGCTGGCGCGCCGGAGGATGGCTGGCAAAGGCGGATATTCCTGGAAAGTCTTTTCGCGCGTGTGGAGCCGCTCACCCGCGAGCTGGCCTGGTACCGCTGGGTCGATCGCATGAATTGGGATGAAGTAGCGCTCGCTTCCGGGCTTTCCGTCTCTGGAGCGCGCAAACGCCTGGCGAAACTGGCTAGCTACGCCAGCCGATGGAAGGAGGCACGCCCATGAGGAGCGTCCTCGAACTTGAGAGAATCGCTGCTGGGGAGCTGCACAGCGGCCTGGAAGCCGACGCTGTCGTGGCCGTTGAAGCCCTGCGGTCCGCAGATCGGGTTTTCATCAGCGCGCATCCACGCCTGCCGACTCGCCCTGTGGCAGGTCGATGGGGAGGGGTCTGGATTCCAAGGGCAGGCGCCGTGCTGGCACTATCTGCCGCGCTGGCAGCTGTGGTCATGCTCGCGATGCCGTCTTTTGACGATGGGCTGCGCATCAAGCGGGGCGATCTCGGCCTCCTCGTCTACCACCGCACTCCCTCTGGGTCCGAGATTCTCGCCGATGGAGTGGAATTGGGTCAGGGAGAGGAGATCCAGCTGGCCTGCGTCACAGCGACGAAGCGCGAAGTCGTGATCCTTTCGGTGGATGGGCGTGGCACCGTGACCAGGCATTTCCCCCTCGACTCCGACCGTTCCGGCCAGCTTGAGCCGGGGAAGCCGGCCCTTCTTCCTTACGCCTACCGACTGGACGATGCGCCGGATTTCGAATTGCTCGTCGCCTTCGCCAGCGAACGGCCCTTCGCGGTCTCGGCCGCCGAGGACATGGCGAAGGCGCTCTCCCGAGGAGAAGGCGCCGATGCGGTCAAGCGCGGATTCTCGGCGGCGGAATTCCACATTATCAAGAAAGCGAAAGACAAGGAGCCCGTACGATGAGACGCTTATTCATAATTATTACCTTGTTCGCAAGCATCGCCTCGCAGGCTTTTCCGGCCTTCGCCCTCGACGCCATCGAGCGTTTCGCCCTGGTGGCGGGCTCAAACTCGGGCGGGAAGGGTACGGGTACACTGAAGTACGCCGCGAGCGACGCAAAACGCTTCCAGGACCTCCTGGTCAGGATGGGAGGGATCAAGGACGAGAACAGCCTGTTGCTGATCAATCCCGACAAGGATAGCCTGGCGAGGGGGCTGGCCTTCCTTCAGTCGAAGCTGCGCAAAGGCGCAGGAGCGTCGCGACAGGCGCAATTCCTCTTCTATTTCTCGGGACACTCCGACGAGCGGGGGCTCCTTCTCGACGGAGAGCGCATGGACTACGCCGACCTGAAGTCACGTATCACGGCCGTCGGGGCGGAGGTGGAAATCGTCATACTTGATTCCTGTTCGTCGGGAGCCTTCACACGGCAAAAGGGTGGGCAGATCGGCGTGCCCTTCCTCCAGGACCTTTCGTCCGAGGTCGAGGGACACGCCTTCATCACCTCCAGCACGGCTGACGAAGTCTCCCAGGAATCCGACAGGATCGAGTCGTCCTTCTTCACGCATTCGCTGATCGAGGCCCTGCGGGGTGCGGCGGATTCCAACGCCGACGGCACGGTAACGCTCAACGAAGCCTACGCCTACGCCTATGATCGCACCCTGGCCGAGACCGAGCGCGCGAGCGGCGGCACGCAGCATCCGGCCTTCGACATCAAGCTGAACGGAAAAGGCAACCTTGTGCTGACGGACATCAGGCAGGGCGGGCCGATCATACTATTTCCCAAGGGATTGCGGGGACGCGTGGCGATCAGGGACATTTCAAACAAGCTCGTGGTCGAACTCGCCAAGGAAGAAGAGCGTGAGCTGTCGATCCGCGTGGAGGAAGGCTACTACCGGGTAACGGTCGATGAAGGCGGCTCGCTGCTGGAATCCATGATCATCGCCGACGAAGCGGGGCTGTACAGGGTCTCGCCGGAAACCCTGAAGGCGGTCTCTAAAAGCGCCACACGAAATCGAGGGAGCTCATCCCCCGGGCTGGACTGGCTTGGTACCGGCATTTCCATTTCCGATCGCGACGGCCGCGATTCCCTGGTTCTCGATGTCTTTGGAGGACAGAGCAAGCAGCTTTCTGGCCTCATGCTTTCCCTTGTTTATGGGACGATCGATACTTCTTCGCAAGGCGCGCAGGGAGCGATGTTCGTCGCTACGGCGGCGCAGGACTTCACCGGGGCGCAATTCGCCGGCGCGCTCGACTGGACCGGAGGTGATTTCGTCGGGCTGCAATCGGCGCTGGGCGGCTCGCTGGCCAAGGGAGACCTGATCGGCCTCCAGCTGAGCGCGGGGCTTAACTGGACAGGCGGAGACGCGATCGGTGGCCAGGCATCGTGGCTGCTCAACGTCACGCGAGGAGACTTCGCCGGAGTACAGCTGGGGGCCTTTAATTTCATCGAGGGGACCTTGCGGCTGGGGCAGATCGGTCTTTCCAACTACCTCGCCCAGGATGGCAATTTCCTCCAGGCAGGCCTGCTCAACCAGGCCTGGGGTGAGTTCACGGGATTGCAAGTTGCCTATGGCCTCAACCTCGCGCGGAATTTCCGTGGCATCCAGCTGGGTTTTGTCAATTATGCGGATGAAGGAACCGGTCTCCAGATCGGCCTGGTGAACATTTCGCGGAAGTTGACCGGTTTGCCGATCGGAATCATCGACATCCAGTTCAACGGGCAGAATCACGTTGATTTCGCCCTGGCTTTTTCGGGGACCGGCAATGCCTGGGATCGGAACCTTGTGCCCACCATGGTGATCCGTTTTGGAAGTGAATGGTTCTACAAGTATTTCCTCTTTGAGTCCCGGACCGGCGTCGAAGATGCCGCGACCGCTCCTCCGGCGATATCCCTTGGGGCGGGACTGGGATTCCGCTTTCCCATTCTTCTGCCTGGGCTTGCCCTTCACATGGATGCGGGAATCGCCTACAACCGCGTCGGCTTCAAGCTCGATTTCCGCGCTAGCCAGAATGACCTGCGGCGTGACCTGATTCCTCAGACGAGGCTCTTTCTCTCGTATCGCCCCGTGGAGGGAGGGCCAGGTTTGCTTGCGGGCTTTGACCAGCATTTCTATTTCGATGGCCTTTCGGTGGGGAGCGGGAATCCTGGAATGCTACCTATCCTCTTCGATGGGGCAACGGTGTTTGCCTTTTCAAGGCCCTTTCTGGGTATTCAGCTCTGAGGCTGATGCGGAGGTTTCACGGCCCGGGGAACACTGGGGCCATGAATCAAGCAGCCTGGGTGAAATCGATGCCGGCCCCCGCGACTGCTCGCTGCCTTGCCTGATTTGCCCAGACCCGCTATCGTCAGGCAAGGCGGGGAGCCAATCCCGCGGGAGGCATCATGCTCGGGTTTGTGGAAAAGGGCGGCATCGTTCTCTGGGTGATCATGGCCTTGGCGGTCGTGGTTGTTGCCGTCGTCGTGGAGCGTCTCCTGTATTTCCGCCGGATCTCGGTGGACGAGGATGTCCTCTATCGCAGGATCAAGGTCTCCCTCGAAAAAGGTCACTACGATGAGGCCCTCGCCATCTGTGACACCAACCTCTCGCCTCTGTCGGGTCTGATGAAGGTGGGCATCGAGCACCGCGACTATCCCGAAAGCGTCCAGAAAGAGGTCCTCAAGGACGCCGCAGCCCAGGAAGTCCCCCGCCTGGAGAAGAACATCCAGGTCATCGGGACGATCGCGAGCATTTCTCCCCTCCTCGGCCTCCTAGGCACGGTGACGGGCGTGATGAAGGCCTTCGGCGTCCTGGGCCAGTTCGGGGCAGTAAGCGATCCCTCGGTGCTGGCCAACGGAGTGGCAGAGGCCCTCATTACGACGGTGGGTGGAATCGTCGTCGCAGTCCCCTCGGTATCCTTTTACAACTACCTCGTGGGCAAGGCCAACAACATGATCATCAAGCTCGAAAACCAGGTGAACGCCCTCATCCTCATGATCAACTCGGGGAAGGCCCGCCCGCCGAAAGCCCCCTCGCCCTCCTTCTTTGCCGACATCAAGGCAGGATCATGAGGTTTCAAAGGCGCCTGGTGCCTCGCGCTTCCATCGACATGACTCCCTTGATCGACGTCATCATGATGATCACCATCTTTTTCATGATCACGACGACCTTCAGGACTGCCCCCGGCATTTCCCTCTCCCTCCCGGGTTCCTCCACGGCGCAGCCGGTGCCCCTGGGCGAGATCCGCATCGTGGCGGTCTCTTCGGACGAGATCTATGTCGATGGCGAGAGGGTCGACCTTCTGGGACTCGAGGCGGCTGTTGCCCAAGCGGCCATCATCCACAGGGCCGGGACTGCCGACGCGCCAATCAGGGCCATCCTTGAAGCTCCCTCTGTTGCTGAATACCAGCTTGTCGTATCGGCCATGGATGCCCTGCGCCGGAATGGCATCGACTCCGTCGGGCTCGCCACCTCCACGGCCCAGGGCGGCACGGCCACCAACCCGGCCAGCGTCAAACCAGGAGCCGGCACGCCGTGACGCTCCGGCCCACGGCGCCGTCCCCCCTCTCGCCGGGTCTTTCCGCGCGGGAGATCTTCCTCCGCGCTGCCGACAGGAAGCGCGGCCTTGAAAGCTGGATTGTGTCTCTCGCCTTTTTCGGCCTCCTCGTGGCTGCCCTCTTTGTGTTCGGCCTGCTCAGGCCCACTGTGTTCGACCGCCTGCCGAGCACGGTGTACGTGACCCTGGAGGACGGGGCCACGGTCGAGGCCGCATCCCCGGCGCCCGGGCCTGAAATCCAGGCTGTCACGCCTCCCCCGGGCGTAGCGGAACCACCTGCCCCCAAGGCTTCAGCCCTGCCCAGCCCTCCGCCTCCGCTAAGCCCGCCGGAAAAGCCGCGGGCAACGCCCAAAGTCAGCGTGCCGAGCCGTGAAGCCACGCCGCCGCCGACAGCGGCCACCACTGTCCGTCCCACGACCGAGACCAGCTCCTCCCAGACCTTCAGCTCCACTGCTGTCACCAGTGGCAGTCCGGCAGCCACCCCCAACCAGACCTACCGCACGTCGGAAAAGGGCAACTCCGCAGATACGGTCTTCGGCGCCGAGGCGGGGAAGGCTGGCCGTAACCTCTACGTGCCGGTCTACCTCTTCCTTCCCCTTCCCCTCGTGGTCGATGAATCCCTGCCGGACAAGCTCCGCGACCTTCCGGGCTTTTCGACTGCCGAGCGGCGCAGGGTCTTCATGAAGTTCTATGCCCGCGGCGAGGGGCTCTGGCGGATCTCCGGAAATGTGCCCCTGGCCAACCGCGAAGAGCTCTGGACCCTCCTCGAAGACGCGGGCTACGACGCTTCCACCGCCGACTTCAAGTCCCGCAACCCCCGCCCGAAGGCGGTGACCCTACGCTTTACCGTGGCTGCCGCCGACGGTTCGGGCAAGCCCCGCCTGGACAAGCTCGAACTGGTTTCCTCCTCAGGCTACGGGGACATCGACGAGGCCGTGGATTATGCCTTCAGGAAGGGCTCCTATTTCAACGCGACGCGCGAGGCGGTAACCGGGAGCTTCACCTATCGCTTCGATTAGAAACGACTTTTGACAGCATAATTGTGGTATATTCCCAGCGTGTACGTAGCTGGACAGCCCGGTCATGAGTTACACGACATCACTCCCCTGAGGACTTCGGAATGCGGAAACTACAGCCCCTCGCGATCGCAGCCTTAGTCGGCGTACTGGCAAGCTCGTCACTCGCCGCGAGCGATCCCCCCGCTGGCAGCTACCTTCTTCCCCTCCTCGGTGCGCCTATCCCGGCTGGCTCGGGTCCCTCGGCTACCTTCCTCGACGCACCCTGGGCCGACCGATTCAACCCCGCTGCCTCGGGGGCCCAGCAGCGCCCCGTCCTCGATATCGGCTACGGCCTGTTGAGCGATTTCGGTATCCAGGGCCTAGGCACGGCGATCAACCTTGGCTTTGACCTTCCCCAGCCCTACGGGGTCTGGAACGGCGGCCTCTACTTTGTCTCCACGCCCGGCTCGATGACCGACCTTCCCCTGGGCACCCTCGCCCAGCTACGAGGAGGCATCTCGAAGGATCTCTTCCCGAACTTCCTGGTCGGCGCTGCCCTCGATACGAGCTTTGGCTGGAACCAGGACTATGGCTTTGGCCTCTGCCTTGACCTCGGTGTCATCCATAAACTGGGCGACCTCGGCTTTCTCAAGGACTTCCGCTACGGTGCGGTCCTGGCGAACATAGGGAAGGGCTACTCGACCGCTGCTTCCACCTGGGCCGTACAGGCTCCCTTTACGCTGTCCGGAGGGGCCCGCGCCCTCCTCATCCGGAGCGACGAGTTCAAGATCGGTGCGGGGCTGGACCTCTCCCTGCCCTCCTTCATTGACCTCGGACTGGGACTTTCCGGGAGCCTCGTGTGGAGGGACATGCTGACCCTCAGGCTGGGCTGGGGCTTCCCCTCGGTGCGGGAACTCGCGGGAGGCGCAAAAAAGAACCTCCTTCCCTCCCTCGCCTTCATGGGAACCTTCCCGCTCTCGGGCCTGAAGGATGATTCCTTTATGGCACAGCAGGGCTGGGACAAGAGCGAACTCAGGCCAGCCCTGGCAGTCACCCCCCTCTACGGCTCTGTCTACAGCATCTCGACGGGCCTCACCCTGCCCCTGGGCGTGGTTGACCAGAAGGGTCCCGACATCAGCGCCCAGTTCCCGACGACCGACTGGGGTCCCTGGTACCTGTCCCCCAATGCCGATGGCAAGCTCGACATCCTGGACATCCCCATCCACATTGTCGACCAGCGCTACATCGCTTCCTACCAGATGGCTATTTCCCCGAGCGGCCAGGCGGAGCCGGTCCGGACTATCGCCAACAAGGAGAGCAGGCCGGAAAACGAGGGTTTCACGGGGCTCTGGAACCGCCTCCTCTACGTCAAGACCGGCCTCCCTGTGCCGGAAAAGCTCATGTGGAACGGCTTTGGCGACGGTGGCGAACGGGTGCCCGACGGAGACTACGAAGTGCGGATTTCCGCGATCGACGACAACGACAACAGGAGCGAGGTGGGGCCCTTTCCCGTCACCGTGGACACCACGCCGCCCCTGGCTGAGCTCGCGGTAGCTGACGGAGTGATGATCTTCAGCCCTGACGGCGACGGCAGCAAGGACACAATTACCCTCAAGCAGCAGGGTTCGGTCGAGGACCTCTGGACCCTCAAGGTCCTGAACGCGGCCGGTACCGCAGTACGCAGCTCCCTGTACAAGAATGCGGGACCCTCCGATTTCATCTGGGACGGCAAGAGCGATGCGGGCACGGTTGTTCCTGACGGCGTCTATTCATTCTCGCTGGCCTCGACTGACAGGGCGGCCAACCCCTTCATGAAACGGCTCGAGAACGTGGTGGTGAACACCCAGCAGCCGCCCGTCAACATCATGATCGACGCCAGCGTGTTTAGCCCCAACGGCGACAGGGTACAGGACAGCCTCGGACTCCGGCCGAGCGTCCCGGTCCGCACCGGCCTCGTGTCGTGGAAGATTTCCATCCTCGACAAGGCCCGCCGCGAGGTCTTCAGCCTTGGTTCTACTAATCCCGCAGCCATCCCCGAACGCTTCCTCTTCGACGGCAGGGGTCTCGACGGAAAGAACCTCCCCGAGGGCAGCTACCAGGCCCGCCTCGCGGCCAACTACCAGAACGGCTTTGGCCCGGTGGCCCTCTCGCCGAGCTTTGTCCTTGACGTGACTGCTCCTGTAGCCTCGGTGAGGACCGACCGCGTCGCCTTCAACTCTGCGGGGAGCGAGGGCCAGAACCGCGTCAACTTCACGCAGAGCGGAAGCGAGGAAGAGCTGTGGACCGGGGAAATCCTGGCTGCCAACGGTAGGGTGAGCCGGAGCTGGAACTGGAACCAGAAACCCGCGCCTGTTCTCGCCTGGGACGGCAGCGACGACGCCGGAGCCGCTGTCCCCGACGGCGACTACAGCTACCGCCTCCGCTCGAAGGACCGCGCGGGCAACCGCTACCAGTCGCCCGAAATCCCGGTGGCCCTCGATACGGAAAAGAAGACCGCCCGGCTCGTCACGGATCTCAGGGCCTTCTCGCCCAACGGCGACGGCATCAAGGATGTCCTGGCACTCGGGGACACCGTGCAGGCCCTTGACCGCGTGAAGGGCTGGAAGCTGGGCCTGTATCCGGCTCCCGAAGCTGGCCAGCATGTGGACACGACCAAGCCGCTCAAGTCCTGGGCTGGTACGAATGTGATACCCCCCGGCTTTTCCTGGACGGGGACTAAAAGCGATGGTTCCAAGGCCCAGGACGGGCGCTATGTAGCCCTCCTCGAAGTGCGTTGGGCCAACGACGATGCCGTCGAAGCCCAGACCCTGCCCATCCTTCTCGACACGGTAGCCCCCTCGATTTCGGTGTCCGCCTTCCCCCTGGACTTCGCACCGAACGAAGACAGCCTCCAGAAGACGACCACGATCTCGCAAAAGGCTGTTCCCGGGGACAATTGGGAAGCCCGCCTCCTCAGTACCTCGGGCAATCCGGTGAGGACCTGGTCCTGGAAGGGCCAGGTGGAGAGCCTGGTCTGGGACGGGAGCGACGACTCGGGCAATACGGTTGTCAATGGCAGCTACCGCTACGAGATTGTCTCGACCGACGAGGCAGGCAATGCCGGCCGCGCCCAGGTTTCAGCCATCCGCGTCGATGCGAGAAAACCCCAGGTTTCCGTCACTGCCTCGGCTCCAGGACTTTCGCCCAACGGCGACGGAGTCTTCGACACCATCACCTTCGCCCTTGACCACGACCAGGGCGTCAGGGAGGGCATCTCCAACTGGACCCTGAACATTCTCGACGCTTCAGGAGCCGAGTCCCTGTCGGTTTCCGGCAGCCGCGAAAACATCCCGGAAACCTATGTCTGGAAAGGACTGTCAGCGTCGGGAACCCTCGTGGAGGGCCTCTACAAGGCCCGCCTGACCATCATGTACACAAACGGCAACCACCCGGTCGCCACCTCTCCCAACTTTGTCCTCGACGTGACTGCCCCGGTGGCAACGGTGACGGCCGACCGGAGCGCCTTCAATCCCGCCGGCAAGGAGGCGCAGAGCCACGTCACCTTCACCCAGAGCGGGAGCGAGGAGCAGCGCTGGGCCGCTGAAATCCTGGCCTCCGACGGCAGCGTGCAACGCAGCTGGAGCTGGAAGGATGGGCCCGAAGCCTCCCTCGTCTGGGACGGCACGAACGACGATGGCGCACCGGTTCTCGATGGCAGCTATTTCTACCGCCTCCGGTCCCAGGACCGCGCCGGAAATTCCTACCAGTCACCTGTTTTCCCGGTAGCCCTCGATACCGAAAAGAAGACTGCGCGGCTCGGATCTGACCTCAGGGCCTTCTCGCCCAATGGCGACGGCATCAAGGATGTCCTGGCCCTTTCCGACACCGTTCCCGGCAGCAACCGCGTGAAGGGCTGGAAGCTCGCCATCTACCCGGCGCCTGAATCGGGCCAGCAGGCAGACCGCACACGGGCGATCAGGACCTGGTCGGGGACAACCTCGATCCTTCCTGCCTTTACCTGGATCGGCGACCGGGATGACGGTTTGAAGGCTCCAGAAGGACGCTATGTGGCCATTCTCGAGGTGAGCTGGGCTAACGACGATACTGCCGAAGCCCAGACCCTCCCCATCCTCCTCGACACGGTCTCCCCTGCCCTTAGCGCCTCGGCCTTCCCCCTCCTTTTCTCACCGAACCCGGAGAGCCGACATAGGACCTCGAAGATCGTGCAGAGGGCCGTACCCGGAGATGATTGGGAGGGGCAGCTCCTCGACTCCAAGGGCAATGCGCTGCGAAGCTGGTCCTGGAAGGGCCAGGTCGAGGACCTGGTCTGGGACGCCACCGACTCGGCTGGCAACAGGGTGGCCGACGGAAGCTATCGTTACGAAGTTTCCTCAACCGACTCGGCGGGCAACGCGACCCGGGTTGTCATTCCCTCCATAGCCGTGGATGCACGGCAGGCCCAGGTCTTTGTCACTGCCTCTGCACCTGGCCTCTCCCCCAACAACGACGGGGTCATGGACGACGTTTCCTTCTCCCTTTTGGTCAACCTCCGGGACGGCGTCTCCGAGTGGCGTTTTTCCATCCTGGACAGCGCCGGCAGTGAACGAGTCTCCTTTTCCGGCGCCGATTCGGACGTCCCCTCGCGGCTGTCCTGGAACGGCAAGAACTCCGACGGCCAGGTTGTCGAGGGAGCCTATACGGGGCTCTTCCGCATTGACTACAGCAAGGGCGACCGCGTCGAGTCGAAGACCGGAACCATCATCGTCGACATTACCCCTCCGGCGGTGGAGCTCGGGCTCTCTCCGGACTTTTTCAGCCCCGACAATGACGGCGTTGACGACGAGCTCACCATGAGGATCGCGGTAAAGGACAAGAGCGAACTTACGGCCTGGAAGCTCGATATCAACGAGGTCTCTGTCGAGGAGACACCGGGATCCAAGCCAAAGGAACGGCTCTTCGCCTCCTGGTCGGGGAAGGGCGTACCCGCCGGCGTCATCACCTGGGACGGAAAGTCGAGCAAGGGCGAGACGGTCGAATCGGCCACCGACTACAACCTCCGCTTCGGGATCGCCGATGTCTACGGGAACCGCTCGGAACTCAATGGCAAGGTCGCTGTCGACGTGCTCGTCATCCGCGAGGCGGACAAGCTCAAGATCAAGGTTCCTTCCATCGTGTTCAGGGCCAACGCAGCAGACTTCAACGGACTCGACGCCGCTACGGTGAGCAAGAACTCGCGGGTTATCGCGCGCATCGCCGAGATCCTCAACAAGTTCAGGGGCTATGGCATCGCCATCGAGGGGCATGCCAACTCCATCGGCAAGATCTACGGCTACTCGGCCGCGAAGGTGGAAGCCGAGGAAAAGGGCGAACTCCTTCCACTGTCCACCGACCGCGCAGAGCTCGTGCGGAAAATGCTCGTGGCCGCCGGTGTTGACGCCAAGCGGCTATCGGTCCTGGGCATGGGTTCGGGCAGGCCTGTCGTGGACTTCAAGGACGCGGTCAACCGCTGGAAGAACCGCCGCGTGGAGTTCATCCTGATCAAGGCTGCTGCTAGCGGAGGCTCCGGGGAGTGAGGCCCCGGGCCTTCTGGCTCTGAGGAATGGTTGACCTTGCCCTGCCCAGTCTGTAATTTGGGGCATCGCGCCACATTGGCTGAAGTCTGGCTCCCGCCGCTCGTCAAAGCCATTCCTGTAAGCGCGGGGAGGTGACGAGTTGTCCCGCAAAGCCATCCTGCCCAAACTGAAAAACCCCTTCAAGTCCCAAAAAAAGGTCGAATTCAACATACCCTTCGAGATTGCCCGGGCTACCGGCCCCTACGAGGAGGCGATGCAGGAGGGTTACGACCTCATCCAGCGTCCCATCCACTCGGTTCCCATCGATCAGATCGAGCGCCAGCACCTCAAGAAGCGCATGACCGTCTGGGAGAGAATCCGGGTGCTCACCGACCGCGAACCCAACATCCTTTTCCAGAACTGGGGCAAGAACCTCGACGGGGCCTCCCTGGTCACGGGCATCCTCAGCATGGGCAAGCGTGACGTAGCCCTCTACGGCCACGACTTTACCGTGCGCGCCGGTTCAATGGACGCGACCAACGGCAGCAAGCTCGCCAGGCTCTTCCGGATGGCGGGAGAAAAGGGCATTCCACTCATCGGCATGAACGACTCGGGGGGAGCCTACGTCCCCGCCGGCGTGGGCGGTCTCGACGGCTACGCGGAAGCCTTTACTGCCATGAGGGAAATCTCTGGCGTAGTTCCCAGCATCATGTGCATGTTCGGCTTCAACGCAGGCGGTGGCTCCTACCTGCCGCGACAGGGCAGCTTTATCATCCAGCCCAAGGACACCTTCTTCGGCCTCACCGGCCCCGGTGTGGTCAAGTCGGTCATAGGTGAGGATGTCAGTCCCGAAGAACTCGGCGGACCAGGCGTCCACGGACTTTCGGGAGTGGCGGATCTTACCACCGATGACGAGGTTTCCACCCTGCGCGCGGCCATCCAGCTCCTCAACTACATTCCCGACAACAATTCAGCCATGGCTCCCTATCAGCCGACCAGCGACCCCCTCGACCGCAAGACCTGGGAGATCAACACCCTTCTCAAGAAGGCCTTCAACTCTCCGACCGGCTTCAACACGCCCTTCGATGTGACCATCGTCATCCAGCAGGTCTGCGACCATGGCGACTACTTCGAGCTGCAGCGCGACCGGGCCAGGAACATCGTGACAGCCTTCGGCCGACTGGGCGGCCACGTCGTCGGCTTTGTGGCCAACAACAGCGCGGTGGCCTCGGGGCAGATCGACGTCGACGCGGCCCTCAAGGTGGCGCGCTTCAACCGCTTCTGCAACCTCTACAACATCCCCATGATCTTCATGGAGGACGCGACGGGATTCCTCCCCGGCCGCGAGCAGGAGACGCGGGGCATCGTCCAGCACGGCCGGGCCATGCTCGACTCCATCATCGACATACGCACGCCCAGGATCCTCCTCATACTGAGGAACGCCTACGGCGGGGCCTATGCTGCCTTCAACAACTACCCCACTGGCGCTGACCTTGTCCTGGCCCTCCCCACCGCCCGCCTGGCCGTCATGGGGACTGCGGGCAAGGAATATGTCTACAAGGACGAACTACGGAAGCTCCGGGCCTCGATCGCGGAAAAGGTGAAGAAGGGCATCCAGGAGCGCGTCGAGGCGGGGAGCTCCGAGGACGCAGCCAGGGCCGACGCGGGGCGCGAGGCCGCCGACTGGCTGAAAAGCAGAGAAGGCGAGCTCAACCTCCGCTACGAGAAGGAACTCATGAATCCCAGGGAGGCCCTGAGCCTCGGCTCCATCTCATCCTTAGTCATGCCGACCGACCTAAGGCGGGTCCTGGGCGAGAACATGGCCTTCCTCCTCAGGCACTACCGTCCTTCGCCCTTCGCGGGCGTCCAGCGCGAATTCCACTGACATGCATCACAAGAAGCGCGTCCGCCTGCCGGGCGCCGAATCGGGGCACTCATGGTAACTAGTACTGAACCCGCGGCCGCGGGCCTGGCCGCAGCCGCGGGTTCTGCCGAGGGCTCCGCCTGGGTCCGGTCCTTTTCCTGCGAGGCCCTCCGTCCCCTCATCGTCTGCCGCGGTCCCGTGCGCAAGGAGGCGATGGACGTCTTCTCCGGGATGGGGATTACACGCTTCGGCATCCTTTTGTCCGAGAAGGACTCCATCGTGTACCCCCGCGCCCTCGCTCCCGAGCTCCGCTCGCTGACCGACTCCGAGCGTGTGCACCGTGTGCCTGACTACACGGGCGCCAGCAGGGAGGAGCGCGTCGAGAGGATCGGCCAGATCATCCGCATCGCCCTCGAGAACGGCTACGATTCCATCTTTGCCGGTTACGGCTTCATGGCAGAGGACGAGGAATTCGTTGCGGCGATCGAGGGGGCGGGGCTCCTCTTCATCGGGCCGAAATCCTCGGTGCAGGCCCGTGCCGGCAAGAAGGACGAGGCCAAGCGCACTGCCCTCGCGGTTGGCGTGAGCGTAACCCCCGGCGTCGACGATCTTGCAGCAAGGACCCTCCTTTCGAAATGCCCCGACCGGGCCGCCCTCAGAGCCTGCGCCGAAAAGCATGGCCTCAATCTGGACGCGGCGGCCTTCGCCGAGGGGAGCTGCGCCCTGCCAGAGCTGGCCGAGATGGTCCTCCAGGCTTCCTACGCCCGTGGGCTCGACCTCTGCAGCATCGAGGAACTCGGAGAGCAGGCCCGGGTTGAGGTGACCGCCCTTTTCCAGGCCCATCCGGGAAGCCGTGTACGCATCAAGGCCATCGGGGGCGGCGGTGGAAAGGGGCAGCGCATCCTGGGAGCCAGTCTTCTGGGAGCAGGCCGCCCCGATACCGCCGCCATCGCGCTTGCAGCCGCCGAGGCTCCCGCTGCCCTGCGCGAAGCCCTCTCCGAAGTCAAGGCCACCGGTGTTGGCGACAACAAGAACGTCCTCCTCGAACTGAACGTCGAGCGGACGAGGCACAACGAAATACAGCTAATAGGGAATGGTTCCTGGTGCCTCGCCCTCGGCGGCCGCGACTGCTCTCTCCAGATGCACGAGCAGAAGCTCCTCGAGGTCTCCGTCACGCGGGAGGGCCTCGAGGCAGCCATCGCTGACGCGAGAGCGGCAGGCAGGGCGGTGGAAGCATCGGTACTCGCAGCTGACCTCGCCGTCCTCGAGCGCATGGAGTCCGACGCGGAGCGTTTCGGCCAGGCTGTCGGCCTCGATTCCGTCTCGACCTTCGAGTGCATCGTCGATGGAGAGAAGCACTATTTCATGGAGGTGAACACGAGGATCCAGGTGGAGCACCGGGTCACCGAACTCTGCTACTGTCTCCGCTTTACCAATCCCGCCGACGCCGCGGACTCCTTCACGGTGGAGTCCCTCGTCGAGGCCATGGCCCTCGTCGCCCGCCACGGCCCGCGCCTGCCGAAACCTAGGCGAATTCCCCGTTTCGGTGCCGCTGTCGAGGCCAGGCTCAATGCGACCGACGCCTCCCTGGCGCCCCATGCGGGAGGGACCATCCGCTACTGGTCCAAGCCCATAGCCGCTGAGATCCGCGACGACCAGGGCATCGGCATGTTCAATCCCGATACCGGACACTTCATGCGCTATTACGTCGCAGGCGCCTACGACTCCAACATTGCCCTCCTCCTCACGGCGGGCGAGGGCAGGAAGGCAAGCTTCGCCGCCCTGGCCGAAGTCCTCATAAGTACGACGATCGATGGCCCAGGACTTGCGACCAACCTCGGCTTCCACATTGGCCTTGTGCACTGGTTCCTCGGGCGCAATGTCTGGGCCAAGCCCACGACGCGCTTTGTCCTTCCCTACCTGGCCACTGTCGGCGCGCTCAAGGAGGAAGGGGCCCTCGTTGATCCCTACCACGCCTGGGACCTCCTCAAGGCCCGCTACGTCCGCAAGATAGAGGCCGAGATTCCCGGCAACCAGCACGCGGGCAAGACCATGTCGCAGGTCTTCGACCGCAAGCAGACCCTCGTCCTCCGCCCCATGGAAAGGCTATTGGGCGACCCCCACCTGCTTTCCGGCTGGCTCAGCATGAACACGAAGAACTTCCGCTTCGAGGGCGGAAAGGTCGTCTGGATCAGGAATCCTTTAGGTGTCCTCAGCGAGACCTACATCTTCCTCCACATGGCAGCCCGTCCCCACAAGCCGGCCGCCGACCTCATCTGGAGCCACGACCACGAACTCCTTAGCGAGGCCCTCTCCTTTTACCGAACCCTCCGCGAGCGCTTCGGCCTCGAGCGCGAGGAGTACGACAGGCTCGAGCTGATACTTGCCCGCGAGGAAGTCCAGGGCGACTACTCGGAGATCGAGTGGGACGACATCCGATCGGCCCACTATGGTTACGAAGCCGGCCTCGAAGCCCTCAGCATGCTCTTCCTGGTGGGACAGCGGGTGGGCTTCTGGGACCTCCGCGTGGGCGAGGATCTGGAGATCGCCATTCCTGACAGGTTAGCCGATCCCGCCTTGCAGGCCAGGATGCGCCGCGCCCTCGCGCCTCCTCCCCTGGCCCGTGTCAACGAGATTGTGGCCGCCGTCGGAGGCATGTACTACGGTCAGGAAGCCCCAGGGCTTCCACCCTTTGTCACCGAGGGCATGCACTTCGACAAGGGCCAGAGCCTGTACATCATCGAAGCCATGAAGATGTTCAACAAGATCCCGGCGCCCTTCTGTGGGACCATAGACAGGATATTGATAGGCGGAGGCGACGGCAGCGTCGTCCACAAGGGGCAGCCACTCTTCGCAATTACCCCTGACGAAGTCCTGGTGCCCGAGGATGAGAATACAGTCGCTTCAGGGAGAAAGGCCCGCACGAAGGAGTATGTCGAGGCCGTGGTGAGAGAGGGCTGGGGCTGAGGGAAGATCGGGCTATGGAACCCTCGCCACGACACAGCCTGGGAAGGGAGCACGGCAGGACCCTTCCCAGGCTTTTTCTTCGCCTGTAGAACCTACGCTTTTCCAGAGATTTCCCCCGCCAAACGCAAGCAGGCGCGCACCCTTCGAGCGTTCTATCCGCATGGAGGCAACACCATGCGCATCGGCATCACGCCAACCAATGACCTTGTGTTCAAGATGCTCTTCGGCTCTCCCCGGCATTCCTTCCTTACGCTGCACTTTCTCAATGATCTCTTGCCGCTGGTGCACCGACCGCAGGCTGCCACGGTCACCATTACCAATCCCTACAGATTGGCTGAGTTTTTGAAGGAAAAGGAGATCTCGGTCGATGTCCGCGCCCAGGACGAAACGAAACGAGACTTCCTTTTGGAAATGCAGATTCGTCCCGACGGAGCCCCCGCGTCCCGCATGCACGACACCTGGTCCCGGATCTATACCGAGCAGATCAAGCGCGGTGAAACGTATTTACTTCACAAACCCGTCATTTCAGTGTGGATACTCGCCAACAACCTCTATCCGGAGCCCCAGTGGCTCCACTGCATCCAGGCGGTCAGGGATACCTCGGGGCAGCCCGTCGGGCAGGAGTTCCTGATAGTGATCATCGAGCTCAAGAAGCGGGCGGCCTTGCCGGACTTCGGCGATGAGGCTATGTTCAGGACAGGGATCGATCGCTGGTTGGCGCTGCTGTGGTACGGCCAGGACATCGACCTCGAAAGCCCCCGGTTTCAGGGCTTGGATTCGGACATCCAGGAGGCGGCGAACATGATGGCTCTGTTCTATAAGTCTAAGCGGGCACGTTGGGCCTACGACCGGCGCATGGACTGGATCAGCCGCGTCAAGGATTGGCACATCGTTGACCGGGCCGAGGGCTTGGCCGAGGGCAAGGCTGAGGGCAGGGCTGAGGGCAGGGCCGAGGGATTAATCGATGGTCTGGCCAAGGGCTTGGCCGATGGCAGGATCGAGGGAAAAACCGAAGGTGCTGTGGAAACTGCACGGCGCCTCAAAGGACTTGGAATCGATTCTGCAATTATCGCGGAGGGTACGGGCTTGACTGCAGAAGAGGTGGAGAAAGCCTGAGAATGGAGTGCGTCAGGAATCTTCCAGTGCCAACCCCGATCCCGTTGCGCCCCCCTGGGTCACTCGCCACAAGGCCGGTGCCGCGCCGAGCCATGCGGCTCGCTGCCACCCTCAACAATCTTGTACGTAAGCTGATTGTACAGACCCTACGTTCCGATTCCCGGGGCAAGCCTCCAGGCGGCATTCGCGTACTTTTCATGAATAACCCCGGACCTGCTGAATGAGCCCGTTTCTCCTGAAGCCGAAGTTTGGCGCGCATCAGTTTCTCTGGAAAAGCCATTTCACCGATCAGGACCTCGGCTTATTGGACGTCGTTCGCTCGCTCGGTCTGCTTCTTTTCGAGGTTTCCCTGGGTGATGATGTCGAGTTCGATTACGCGGCGATGGGAAGGCATGCCCACTCACTCGGGATCGAGCTGACCGTTGGACCTGGCAACTCGTGGCCGGCACACTGCAATATCTCTTCGGGAGAATCGGAGAATCGGAAGAGGGGCCTCGCGTGGCACAAAGCCACTATCGATCGCGCCTCCGAGATGGATGCTGCAGCCTATTGCGGAGCGATCTACAGCCATCCTGGCTATATCCTGCATCAGGCGCCCGACAGGGATGAGTTCCTCACCGCGGCCGAAAACCTCCATGTACTGGCGGAGTACGCCGATCGGCTCGGGGTGAAGCTGGTCCTGGAACCCATGAGTCGATTCCGGAACCATCTCGTCACTACAGCCACGCGCATCATGGAACTCATCGCCTTGGCGCAGCATCGCAACATCCTCGTCAATCTGGATACCTTTCACATGATCACCGAAGAGCGGGACTATGGTGGAGCAATCAGGACCTGCCTCCCCCTGCTCTGGGGCATCCATGCCTGCGAGAACGATCGCGGGGTTCCAGGGGGAGGGCTCGTCCCCTGGGCGAGCGTTATGGAAGCCCTTCAAGGGCGGAGCGTTCCGACAAGAATGCTGTTTGAGACCTATAACACGGGACCCGCGGGCTTCGGATTCTCACGGGGCATCTATCAAGACCTTTGCCCGGATCCCGAGGATTTCGTCCGCCGTGGGCTTGCCTTCTTTTCCAGCACTTTCGGATTGAAGGCCTAGCCTTGCCTGGGACTCGGGGCATGTATTCTGTCTTGGCAATTGACCTCGGCGCATCCGGGGGACGAGTCATTCGGGGAACCTGGGACAGCCCAGCCAGGAAACTGAAGCTCGAAGAGATCCATCGATTCAACAACGAGCCGGTGGATGTCAATGGTACCCTCTATTGGGACATTCTCAGGATCTTCCATGAAATCAAATTTGGCATCAGGAAGGCAGTGCAGCTCCTCCCTGCGGGCTCTTGCCTCCGCTGCATCGGAATTGACACCTGGGGTGTGGATTTCGGCCTGCTGGACAGCCACGGGCAGCTCCTCGGAAATCCGGTCCACTATCGGGACGCGCGCGCGACCGGAGAGTTGTCACGACTTGAAGAGCTCCTCGGAACCGGATTTCTCTTCCGGAAGACAGGAGTGCAGGACGAATGGTTCAATACTGTAGGCCAGATGACTGGTGCGCTGCAGCGGAACGCCGCCTTCTTCGACCGGGCAGAAGCGCTGCTTTTCGTTCCAGACCTCCTGAACTATTTTTTCACGGGCATCAAGGCCTGCGAGCAGAGCATTGCCAGCACATCACAGCTGCTTGCCTCCGGATCACTGTCATGGGATGAAGAAATCTTCAGCCGCCTCGGCCTGCCACAAAGGCTCATGCAGCGGGTGCTTTATTCCGGGACGCTGCTCGGTCCCGTCTCCACCGGCATAGTCCTCGAGCTGGGCCTTCCTCCGGGTATCCCGCTTGCCCTCACCGCAAGCCACGACACTGCCTCGGCAGCGCTTGCGGTGCCTGCCACGCAGGGCAGATCCTTCGCTTTCATCAATTGCGGGACCTGGTCGATCCTGGGAACTGAGCTTGATGGACCCATCACTACCGAAGCGGCACGCATCGGGCGCTTTTCCAACGAAGCCGGCTACAAGGGAAAGACCCTCCTGGTCAAGAACATCATGGGAATGTGGCTCCTCCAGGAATGCAAACGTTGTTGGGAGTCGGCAGGGGAGCCCCTCGAATACGGCGAATTGGCATCATTGGCTGAAATTGCCGGCGAAGCGACAGCCTTCATCAATGTCAACGATCAATCTTTCGCGAACCCTGGCAACCTTCCTGATCGAATAAGGCAGTATTGTCAGGAATCCGCTCAGCCCATTCCCGCAAGCCGTGGAGCTGTACTCCGGATCATCCTCGAGAGCCTTGCCTGCGAGTTCCGCTCGAGCCTGGAGGAGCTGGAAGAGGTCACAGGATCAAGAGTGGATGAACTCTGGCTTGTCGGCGGTGGAGCGAGGAATGGTCTTCTCTGCCAACTCACCGCCTCGATAACCGGTCACGCTGTCAGGGTGGGAAGCGCGGAGACAACAGCACTTGGCAATGTCGTCTCACAGTTCGCGACCCTCGGGATCTTCGCCTCCCTGCAGGAGGCGCGAAATGCCATCGCCGAGTCCTTCAGCGTTCAGACATTCACGCCCTCGGCACAGGGACAGAGCGACCTGCAGTATGCAAGGTGGCAAAGGGCAATTGGCAGTTTGAATTGACAGGAAAACATGATCGGGACAGATCGTCCCCTGCCCGACCCAGTGATCTTAGGCCCCAGGTCGCAATGGGATCGTCTTCGACCTCCCTGGCGGCCTATGAGAGGGCGACCCGGTCACCTTCGATGGAATAGGCGAACTCATCTCCAGAGTTGAGATGCAGGGGCTGTGCCCTACTCCCCCAGGAACACCGTCTCCTCGGGGCGCGCCACTACCTTGGCGGCTCCGCTCCCGAGGGCCTCGCCGACCTCATCGGATCGCAGGCCCGCGACACGGGCCAGCTCCGAAGAAGACAGTGTACTGACAATCTTGGCCACGGCCTCCCCCGAGCCCTCCAGCTTCAATAGGACGATGTCGCCCCGCTCGAAGCTGCCCTCCACGGCCTTGATGCCGCGGGGGAGGAGGGAGTTCTTCGCACGGATGGCCTCCAGTGCGCCCCCGTCGATGATCAGGCTGCCGAGGGGACTCGAATTCTTGATCCAGCGCTGCCGGTTCCTGAGTCCAAGGGGAGCGTCGAAGAGGGTACCGATAGGCTCGCCGGCCAGGATGCGCGATACGACTCCAGGCAGGCGACCGTCCGCGATCACGACCTTGCAGCCCGCGTCCCCGGCTATCTCGACAGCCTTGAGCTTGGTGGCCATCCCCCCTGTCGAGAACTCGGAGCCGGCTCCTCCTGCGGCAGCGATGATGGCGGGGCTGAGTTCGCTGACGTAGGGGATGGGTCGGGCTCCGGGATTGCTCCGGGGGTCGGCGTCGTAGAGGGCGTCGATGTCAGAGAGGATGACCAGGAGCTCTGCGTCGGCCTTGCTCGCAACGTAGGCTGAAAGCTGGTCGTTGTCGCCAAAGGCATTGCCGATCTCGGCGGTCGACACGACGTCGTTCTCGTTGAAGACGGGGACGGCCCCGGCCTCGAGGAGGGTTTCTACCGAGGCCCTGAGGTTGAGGTAGGCCGAGCGATTGTCCCAGGCGTCGCGGGTGACCAGGAGCTGGGCAGGGAGGAGGCCGAAGACCCCGAAGGCGCGCCGGTACTCGTCCATCAGGGCGATCTGGCCGATGGCGGCGCAGGCCTGCCTCATGCGGAGCTCCCTGACCTTTTTCGGGATGCCGAGCTCGCGGGCGCCCATGCCGATGGCCCCGGAAGTCACAATTATGACCTGTTTTCCGGATCTCGTAAGGGCTGCCACCTCGGAGGCCATGTGGTGGAGGTACTCGACATCCACGCCCCCGGCCGAGCCGGGCCTGGCCGTCCCGCCTGCTTCGCCTTTCTTCATGATTGTGGCAGTACCGATCTTTATGACGATCCTGTTCGCCGATGCTAGGGAAGCCCGCGCAGCCGCCGCGGGGACCTGGTCATCGCTGCCCTCACTGGCCATCGGTGAGCTCCTCATGGGTAAAGGCGCGGCGGCCACAGGCGTAGTCGGCGACCGTCTGTCCCGAGCCACAGAGCTTCCACTTGTAGGTGCAGAGCCCCTCGAGGCCGACCGGTCCCCGCGCGTGGAGCTTGCCCGTGGAGATGCCCAGTTCGGCGCCGAGGCCGTAGCGGTAGCCATCGGCGAAGCGCGTACTGGCGTTCCAGTACACGGAGGCTGAGTCCACCTTTTCCATGAAGCTCCCGGCGGCTTCAGCCGATGAGGTCACAATTGCATCGGTATGCCGGCTGCCGTAGCGGTTGATGTGCACCACTGCCGCGTCGAGGGAGTCCACGATCTTTACGGCCATGCGGAGGTCCAGGTATTCCACTGACCAGGGGCCTGACTCGGGCATCGTGGAAGGACGGCCGAGTATCGCAGCGCTACGGGGGCAGCACTCGATGGCGACCCCGGCCGACTCCAGGGCGGCGACGACTCTGGGCAGGCCCTTGGGGGCGAAGTCAGCATGGACTAACAGCACCTCGGCAGCGTTGCAGGCCGCCGGGTATTGGGTCTTGCTGTCCACCGCCAGCGCAGAGGCCATGGACAGCTCGGCGTCCGCGTGAAGGTAGAGGTGGCAGATGCCGTCAGCGTGGCCCAGGACGGGGATGCGGCTTTCGGTCTTGATGCGGGCGACGAATTCCTTTGAGCCCCTGGGGACCAGGAGATCGACCAACTCGTCGAGCAAGAGGAGCTCCGCGACCTCGGCCCGCGATTCAAGGAGGCTGAGCCAGGAAGGCGGAAGGCCGGCCTTCATGCCTGCGTCCAGGATGAGGGCTGCCAGGGCGCGGTTGGTACGGGATGCTTCGCTTCCTCCCTTCAACAGGACTGCGTTTCCGCTCTTGGCGCAGAGCGCCGCCATCTGGACAAGGGCATCGGGCCTCGACTCAAATATCATCGCAATGAGGCCGATGGGGCAGGAGATCTGCCTGAGGACGAGGCCCTCGTCGAGGCGCCTCGCGGATATCTGGCGGCCCAGGGGATCGGGGAGGGCCCTGAGCGCTTCCAGGCCTGCGATCGAGGCTTCGATCTTTTCATCCCCGAAGTGGAGCCTTGAAAGCAGGGCTGCAGGAAGGCCCTCGCGCCGCGCATCCTCGAGATCCTCTGCATTGGCCCGGGCAATTTCCTGCGTCCCCTTCCGGAGTGCAGTCGCCATCGAGGCCAGGGCCTCGTTCCGGGACCTAAGGTCAAGGCCCAGCATCGCAGTGGCAGCCGACTTTCCAGCCTCTGCCTTTTCCCTCGTGCTCATCCGCAGATCCCTCCCAGGACGCGCATCCAGTTCCCTCCCATGATTGCAGCTATCGTCTCGCGCCCGTAGCCCGCGGACAGGAGGGCTTCGGTGAGCCAGGTCAGCTCGGCGGGCGAACAGAAGGCAGTCCCGAACTTGTCGCTGAAGCCGTCGAAGTCCGATCCGAGGCCGATGTGCTCGCTTCCGACCACGGAGATGAGGTGCCTGAGGTGTTCGAAAACCCGCTCCTTGGTTACCTTGGCCGGGTCCGAGTCGATGAAGATGCCGGGGAAGGTGAGGCCGATGAGGCCTCCCGTGGCGGCGATGCCCTCAAGCTGGCGATCGTCCAGGTTGCGCCGGTGGGGTACCAGGGCGCGGCAATTGGAGTGGGATGCTATGACAGGACGCCTTGCTGTTTTCAGGAGGTCTTTGAGGGCCTCGTCCGAGAGGTGGGAGGCGTCCACGACCATACCAATGCGTTCCATCTCGGCGACTACCCTCCGTCCGAAGTCGGTGAGTCCGCCCGAGCCGTCGGCATCGGTCCCCGTGCCGGCCCCCCTTCCTATGGCGTTCCTCCGGTTCCAGGTGAGGCCCATGAGGCGGACGCCGCGCGCGTAGAAGGCCCGCAGTTCTTCGAGGCTCTCACCGATGGCCTCGCCCCCCTCGATGGAAAGCATGCCCGCACGCTTGCCTGCGGCCCGGGCTGCCAGGATGTCGCCGGCCGTCTTCGCCAGCACGATGCCGCCATCGCGCGCAAAGACAGCCTCCATGGCCTCGAGGAGCCGCCAGGTGCGTTCACGCGCCACTTCAACGTGGCTGTCGTCGGTGTAGAGGGCGAAGATCTGGCAGGAGACGTTTCCCTCGACCATGCGGGGCAGGTCGATGTGGCCGTAGGAGCCGCGTTCGAAGAAATCCCGGGCTGGCAAATTCTGGTTGGCGAAGGACGCTCCTATAAGGTCCAGGACCGTATCGCAGTGGCCATCGACGATGACAAGTGAATCATGAAGATCAAGTGCTGTCACGGGAACGCCTCCCGGGCTATGAGGTCTTCGTAGGTTTCGCGGCGCACCGACAGACGTGCCGTGCCCTCCCGGAGCGAAAGGAGGGCGGCTCGGGGCACGCGGTTGTAGTTGCTCGCCATCGTGTGGTGGTAGGCCCCGGTTGTGAAGACCGCGAGGATGTCGCCCTCCTCCACGGGGGGCAGAATGATGCCTCTAATAAGTACATCACCCGACTCGCAGCAGCGTCCTGCGATGTCCACGGTCTGGCTCCGTGGCGTGCCGGCCTTGTTCGCCAGGAGGGCCTCGTAGCGTGCCTCGTACATGGAGGGTCGGATATTGTCGGTCATTCCGCCGTCGACGCCTATCCACTTCTTCTGGCCGGGGATGTCCTTGATCGAGGTGACCGTGTAGAGGGTGACGCCGGCTTCTGCCACCATCCAGCGGCCCGGTTCGATGATGACGCGGGGGCGGGAAAGGCCGCGCTCCGAGCAACCACTGTCAATTGCTTCCATCATGGCGTCGGTGAAGTAGGCAAGGGGCGGGGGATGGTCGGATTCGATGTAGCGGACGCCGAAGCCGCCCCCGATGTTCAGGTCCTCTGCAATAAAGCCGTAGTCGCGCCGGCACTCGGCCAGGAGGTCGAGGGCGATGCCGATGGCCAAAAGGTGGGAGCCCCTGTCGAAGAGCTGGGAACCGATGTGGAAGTGGAAGCCCTTGAGTGAGACACCTCCCATGCCCAGGGCGGCCTTGATGTAACCGTCGCGTACGCTCCTGTCCAGCGGGATGCCGAACTTGGAATCGATGGTACCAGTTGATATTTTCTGGTGGGTATGGCTGTCCACCCCGGGCGTCACGCGGAACAGGATGGGCTGGACCCGGCCCCGCGCGCGCGCGATGGAGTCCAGGGCCTGCAGCTCGCTTGAATTGTCCACGACGATGCGGCCGACGCCAAGGTCAACTGCCATGGCCAGTTCGGCCCCGGTCTTCGCGTTGCCGTGGAAAAAGACGCGCTCCATGGGGAAGCCGACCTTCGCTGCGGCAAAGAGCTCCCCGCCCGAGACCACGTCGAGGCAGAGTCCCTCGTCCCGCACGAGGCCCAGGATGTCCAGGGTCTGGAAGGCCTTGCTCGCGTAGGCGGCAGAGACATTTTCGTGCCGGTCGAGGAAGGAAAGCCGAAGCTCGGAAAGACGCGCGCGGATGGAGGACTCGGACATGAGGTAGAGCGGCGTCCCGTGCTCCCGGGCGAGGGCGACCAGGTCGCAGCCGTCGAAATGGAGCAGCCCCCCGCGGTCTTCGAGGAAATCATTCAGCATTGGTTTCTCCTGCAACGTCTTTCGCCCTGGCAGTTCTCACGAAGTCGCCGCCTCGAGGATATCGAGGGTCTTCGTATCCCCGTCGATCTCGACCTCGACGCCCAGGGGGAGGGTGAAATTGGGGCGGCAGTGGCCCACTCCGAGGTTGGAGAGGATGGGCTTGCCTGTGGATTCCAGGTGGTCCCTCAGCACCTCGTCGATGGACAGCGAGCGCTTGCCCTCCTCTGGGCCGCAGTCGCACCAGTCGCCGATGACGAAGCCCAGGGCCTCTTCCAGCTTGCCTGCGAGCCTGAGCTGGTTGAGCATGCGGTCGATGCGGTAGGGGCGCTCGCTTATGTCTTCGATGAAGAGGATGCGGCCCCTGGTGTCGATCTCCCAGGGCGTACCCATCGTCGATGCGATCAGGCAGAGGTTGCCTCCCACGAGGCGTCCGCGGGCCTTCCCACCCCCGAGCGACCCGATGGCCCTTCCGGCAGGGTTCTCGAAACGGCCCTTCCCGCCACTGCTTCCGATTGTGGAAAGGAGGATTGCGATGCTCGGCGCATCCCAGCCTTCGCCCTTGTCGGAGTAGGGCATGGGTCCGTGGAAGGTGACCAGTCCGCACTCGCGGCCGAGGGCGAGGTGGGTGGCGGTGATGTCGCTGTAGCCGACGAAGGCCTTGGGGTTGGCGCGGATGACATCATAGTTGATACGATCGAGGATGCGCGGGGTTCCGTAGCCGCCTTTCAGGCAGAAGATGCCGTCTATCGCGTCGTTGCCGAAGAATGCGTTCATGTCGGCCGTGCGGAGTTCGTCGCTGCCGGCGAGGTTGCCGTAGATGGATCGGCAGCTCTTCCCCTCCACTACCTTGAAGCCCAGGCTCCGCACTGCCTCGACGGCGGGGTCTATGCGGTCGAGGTACAGGGCGGCTCCCGAGGGGGCAATGAGGCCGATCGTGTCGCCCTTTCCGAGGGCCTTGGGTTTAACCGTCTTCATGCCGGCCCTCCTACAGGACGAAATAGAGAAAGCGGATGACATCAAACCAATTGCCCGATTCGAAGGCCACCTCAAGGGGCCCTGTCTCGCGTGCACCCGGGAAAAAGGAGGCGCGGTGGGCCAGGTAGTGCTCCCGGTAGAGGATGGAGACCGAGAAGCGCTCGGGCAGCTTCAATAGGGGTGCGGGCTCGGCGAGGGCAGCTGCCGTAGCCTCTCGTATGCGTCGGCAGGCGAGCTGGGGATGAATGGAAATCGAGGCGTTTCCGAGGCCCTCGCTGACAGCCACCGTGTGGACGCCTGGACAGATTCCGCCCGCGCCCTCACAGAGTTGCCGGTCGCCAGAAAGCAGGAGGGCCGGAACGCCGAGACTTGCGGCCGAATAGGCATTGATAAGGAACTCGCTGGCAAGCTGCCCGTTCACGGTGACGTGGAGATTGGTGGTGTCCATCGTGTGGGCGAGGGGATTGCCGTTCGCCCCCCCTGCGGAGTGGTATCCGACAAAGACGGCGCCTTCATGGCTCGCGTCGATGCCCGCCATCATGGACCAGGGATCGCGGGTCCAGGCCCTCATGATGCGTACGTTTTCGGGAAGCATCGAGGGGTCTATGCTGCGTCCGCTCCCGTGGGCGTCCTTCACGAATATGTCGGTCACTCCGGCGGCGTTGGCCGATTCGCAGACCGCAGCTACCTCCCGGGTCATCTGTTCGCGGAAATAGGCGCCCTGGGCCTCCCCGATGTTCGTTTCCTTCCAGTCGGCGATGCCGCAGACTCCTTCGATATCCGCGCTCACGTAGAGCTTCCGTATCATGGCGTTCTCCTTTTCTGGCCCTGTCTGGGCACCCTGTTTTGAGCCTCAAGCGGAGCCCGGCCCGAGCCTTGTTTCAGGCCCGCGGAAAGTGGCAGGCAACCCTGCGCTCGTCATCCGGACCCCTGCCTGCGAGCGGAGGCTCGATCTCGGCGCAAAGTGGAGCGGCGAAGGGGCAGCGTGTGCGAAACCTGCAGCCCGAGGGAGGGTTCACGGGGCTGGGGATCTCGCCCTGGAGGATGGGCTTTTCCACAAAGCGCTGGCGAGGATCGGGGCGCGGTGCCGCAGAGACGAGGAACATCGTGTAGGGGTGGAGGGGCTTCGCGTAGACCTCCGCGGTGGGGCCCGATTCCATGACCTTGCCGAGGAACATCACGCAGACCGAGTCGGAGACGTGGCGCACGACGGAGAGGTCATGGGAGATGAAGAAGTAGGTGAGCTTCTTCTTTTCCTTGAGTTCCTCGAGGAGGTTGAGGACCTGGGCCTGGATGGAGACGTCGAGGGCCGAGACAGGCTCGTCGCAGACGATGAACTTCGGGTCGAGGGCGAGGGCCCGCGCAATTCCGATGCGCTGCCGCTGGCCACCCGAGAACATGTGGGGATAGCGCGACATGAAGCCCCGGTTGAGGCCCACGAGGTCCATGAGGGCGGCCACGCGGTCGCGCCGCTCGGATTTTCCCCTGCCCACATCGTGCGACACCAGGGGCTCGGCGATGATGTCCTCGACCCGCATCCTGGGGTTGAGACAGGCATAGGGATCCTGGAAGATGATCTGCATGTCCCGCTTCCTCTGCCGCAGCGCACGGCTTCCGAGGGCCAGGAGGTCATTCCCCCCGAAGGAAAGCGAGCCGGAACTAGGTTCAATTAATCGGATCAGCAGCCTGCCAAGGGTGCTCTTGCCCGAGCCCGATTCCCCGACACAGGCCAGGGTCTCGCGCTCGCGGATGTCGAGGTCGACCCCGTCGACGGCCCGGATCGTGGCTCCTGACTTCCTGAACATCCCGTCCCCGACGGAGAAGAGCTTTGTCAGAGCCCGCGCTTCGACGAGTGCGCCGCTCATTGCTGGCCTCCAGCGCCGCTGGCTTCGGCGAGCCAGCAGCGCGACAGGTGCGGCTTCCCTCCCGGGTTGCCCGTGGCGTGGCTTGCATCAAGGAGGGGCGGCTCGCTTTCGACACAGCGGGCCATCGCGAAATCACATCTGGGAGCGAACCTGCAGCCCTTGGGCAGCTGCTGCATGTCGGGAACGTTGCCCCTGATCGAGTAGAGGGGCTTCCTCGGGCCCCTCTCGCCACCGATACGCGGCATGGAGGCCAACAGGCCCCTGGTATAGGGATGGGTCGGGGAATCGAAGAGCTCGAAGACCTCCGCCTCCTCCATCACCCTCCCTGCGTACATGACGTAGACACGGTCGCAGGTCTCGGCGATGACGCCCAGGTTGTGCGAAATCAGCATGATGGCGGTACCCGTGTCACGGCGCAGGTCTTTCATGAGCGCGAGGATCTGGGCTTCGATGGTGACGTCCAGGGCGGTGGTGGGCTCGTCGGCGATGAGGAGCTTCGGCTTGCAGATGAGGGCCATCGCGATCATCACGCGCTGCCTGAGGCCGCCGGAGAGCTGGTGTGGCCAGGCGTCGAGGCGCGCCCTGGGCTCGGGTATTCCGACCATCTCGAACATCTCTTCTACGGAGGCGCGCGCAGCCTTCCGGCTCACGCCCGAGGCATGGCTCCGGAGGCATTCAGAGACCTGCTGGCCGACGGTATACACCGGGTTGAGACTGGTCATCGGCTCCTGGAAGATCATGGAGATGTCCCTGCCCCGTATGGCGCGGATGCCTTTGTTGTCGAGGGTAAGTAGGTCCACGCCGTCAAAGAGCGCGCTGCCACCCACCACCTTGCCCGGGTGGGTGACGAGTCCAAGGAGGGAGAGGGAAGTGACGCTCTTGCCACAGCCCGATTCGCCGACGATGCCGACCACCTCGCCCCGGCCCACGGAGACGCTGACATCGTCGACTGCGGGAACGACGCCGCGCCGGGTCCTGAACTGGGTCTTGAGCCCCTGTATCTCGAGGAGGCCAGCTGTTTCGCGGCGCGTATCGCCCTGCGTATCGCTCACGGTGTCACCCCGTCCGTCATGATTTCAGGTAGGGATCGAGGGCATCGCGGAGGCCATCGCCCAGGAAATTGAAGGCCAACACAGTTATGAGGATCGCGATGCCGGGGGCTATCGCGACCCAGGGCGCGTTGAAGAGGAACTCCCTCCCGCCTGCGACCATGAGTCCCCAGCTGGCAGCTGGAGGCTGGGCGCCGATGCCGAGGAAACTCAGGCTCGCCTCGGAGAGGATCGAGTCCGGAATGTTGAGCGTGAAGAGCACAAGAAGCTGGGGCAGACAGTTGGGCAGGATATGCTTCAGCATGATCGCGATGTCCTTGGTCCCGATCGCCCTCGAGGCCTCGATGAACTCCTTGTTCTTGAGGGCGAGGGTCTGGGCGCGCACGACGCGGGCCGTACCCGCCCAGCCGACGGCGCTCAGGGCTATGAAGATGTTGAGGAGGCTCGCGCCGAGGGTGTACATGACGATCATGGCCAGGAGGAGGGAAGGGAAGGACAGCACCATGTCTGCGAGCATCATGATGAGGAAGTCCACGCGCCTGCCGAAGTAGCCCGAGACCAGGCCCAGGATGACGCCGATCGTCATGGATATGAGGGTCGGCACGAGGCCGATGAGGAGGGAGATCCGCGTCCCGTAGAGTATCCTCGAAAAGACGTCGCGGCCGAACATGTCCGTGCCTATGGGATGATTCCAGCTCGGATTCAGGAACTGCTCGCCCAGCTTGACCTTGTAGGGATCGTAGGGCGCCAGAAGGGGTGCGGCCAGGGCGACAAAGGCAACTATGAGGAGTATCCCGAGGCCCACGACCGCAAGGCGGTTCCGCGCGAAGGCCGCGACGATTTCCTTCCAGACGGGCTCGGGAAGCGTCTGGGCCACTTCCGGCCCGAGCGTGAGATCGCTCATTTCTTGCCCTCCGGGTTTCCGTATCTGATGCGGGGATCGAGCCATGAATAGACGATATCCGCCGTGAGGTTTCCGATGATGACGAGGAAGGTGGTGAGGACTACCGAACCCTGGAGGAGGGGCATGTCCCGGTTCTGGATGGCGTTGACGGCGATGCGCCCGACGCCGGGAATCCCGAAGACGCTCTCGGTGATCACCGCGCCGGACAGGAGGCCCGAGACCTGGAGTGCCATCACTGTGACGACGGGCAGCATCGAGTTCTTGAGCGCGTGCCTGACGACCACGGCGATCTCGCGCAGCCCCTTGGCGCGGGCGGTGCGGATGTAGTCGTTGCGCATGACCTCAAGGAGGCTCGAGCGCGTCAGGCGTGCGATGGTGCCGGCCGAACTCCAGCCGAGCACGATGGCCGGCATGATGAGATAGAGGGGTCCCTTGAAGCCTGCCACAGGAAGCAGATGGAGCTTGAGCGAGAAGATGTACTGGAAGAGGAGTCCGGTCCAGAACACCGGCATGGAGACGCCGAGGACCGAGAAGCCCATGAAGAAGTTGTCGACGAGGGAGTAGCGTTTGACCGCCGAAAGTATGCCTGCCGGGATGCCAATGATCCAGGATACGAGGGCAGCCGAAAGGGCGAGGGCGAGGGTGTTGGGAAAGGCCGTAGCCAGGAGGTAGGAGACGGGCCGGTTGAGCTTGTAGGAAATGCCGAAGTCACCGTGGAGGGCGCCTCCGAGGAAGCGGAAGAAGCGGATGAAGACCGGGTCATCGAGGTGCATCTGGGCGCGCACCCGTGCGACGACATCGACGCTGATGTGATCCTTCATCATGAGGGCGATGGGATCGCCGGGAATCACGTTGAGGAGGAAAAAGGTCGTCAGCATTATGCCGAACATCACCGGGATGGAGATGAGGAGCTTCTTGATGATGTATCTGCCCAACAGTCGGCTCCCTGTTCAGGAATGGAGGGTAGAAAGCCGCAGGGAGGCTCGGAGACGGTGTTTCCCGCGCTCCTCCGCCTGCCCTGCGTTGCTGGCTTTCTTCAGTCTTTCTTACTTGGTAAGCGTTATTCCGAAATAGGGCATGTCGCTCCAGCCGTTCCAGGAGACCTTGAAGTTCTTGACCCTGGGCTGGAGCACGAAGAGGTGCTCGAGGGAGAAGAGGGGAATCCAGGCGGCATCGTCCTGGACGATGGTCTTCTCGAGGGCCTGGTAGATCGACATGCGCTTGGCCTGGTCGGTCATGGTCCGGGTGGATTCGAGTTTGGCGAAGACGTCCTTGTTCCCGTAGTTGTAGGAACGCGCGACGGTGTTCTTCTCCGAGAAGAAGGTGTAGATGAAGTTGTCGGGGTCGTTGTAGTCGGCGGACCAGCTCGACTCGTAGGCTGGGAGCTTGCCTTCCTTGCGGGTCGCGAAGTAGCTGGCGGAATCCATCTGCGTGATCTTCACGCGCACGCCGACTTCGGCGAGCATGGCCTGCACGGCCTCGTTGATCTTGAGGGTCGAGGGACTGTCGGTGACCTGGGCGATCTCCATGTCAAAGCCGTCCGGAAATCCAGCCTTGGCGATCATGTCCTTGGCCTTTTTCGGGTCGTAGGGAATGACCGGGAGCTTGGGATTGTTGCCGAGGAGGCCCTTCGGGAAGATGCCGTTCTCGAGGGCGCCCCTGCCGTTGTAGAGCTTGTCCAGGATGGTCTTGCGATCGATGGCCATCTGGAGGGCCTTGCGGATGTTGACGTTGTCGAGGGGTTTGATGCTCTCGTTGAGCGCGTAATAGTAGATGCCGACGCGGGGGCCGCTGGCGATCTGGGACTTCCACTTGGCATCCCCAAGGAAGTAGGGGATCTGCGAGGTGGCGTTGTCGAGGTCCAGGACGTCAAGCTCGCCGTTCTCGAACTGCATGCGCTGGGTGTTCGCATCGGGGGAGATCTTGATGTCGATGCCGCCGAGCGTGGGCTTGCCGCGGAAGTAGGAGGGATTGGCCTTGAGCTGGATGTTGTCGTTCACGACCCAGGACTCGAGGGTGAAGGCGCCCGTGCCGACGGTCTTCTTGGGGTCGATGCCAAACTGGTCGCCGGCGGCAAGTGTCGCCTTGCGGTTGTAGATCGAGCCAGCTGGGGTGGCGAGGTTGGCGATAAAGGGAGCGAAGGGCTTGGCGAGGGTGATCTTGATCGTGTAGTCGTCGACGACCTTGATGCCGCTTACCGAGTCGGCCTTGCCGGCCATCCTGTCCGAGGCACCCGCGATCATGTCGAGGAAGTCGGTGTTGAGGGCCTTGGTGGCGGGATTGAGCATGCGGTCGAAGGTAAACAGTACATCGTCGGCCTTGAAGGTCTCGCCATTGGAGAATTTCACACCCTTTCGCAGGTTGAAGGTGTAGGTGAGGCCGTCGGCGGAGGGGGTCCACTTTTCAGCGAGGCCGGGGACGAGCTCGGAGACGCCCGGTTTGGTGGTCTGGGCCTCGACGAGCCGGTCATAGATGTTCAGCGGAATGGCATACCAGTCCGTGGTCAACTGCGAATCGGCCGTGCCGGGGTCGCTGGTGAAGGCGATCTTCACATAGTCGTTGGCCGCGAAGGCCGTGCCGGCCGCGAGGACAAGCGCGAGCGCCACCCCGAGCCTTGTCTTGG
Organism: uncultured Spirochaetota bacterium; assembly: GCA_903821875.1. GTDB lineage: Bacteria > Spirochaetota > Spirochaetia > Treponematales > Rectinemataceae > CAIJMU01. The sequence continues at coordinate 10,790 of CAIJMU010000118.1, read as the reverse complement.
CAATAGTCATCATCATTGCTCCTTTCGATCTTTCCGGATCGAATCCAGAAGGCGGACATCACTGCGCCGCATACAGCTATTGGGAGGCGCCACTATAGCACCATAGACAATCTAGTCAAGGTGGTCCCCCTTGCCCGTTGGGGTTCCAGGCGCCCGAATCCATTCAGGCGCGCCCGACGCGGACCCGGAGGCCGTGCATCGATGCCGCCCTGGCGGGGCCATGGTCGACTGTCGAGGTCAGCGCGTTGGGCGACCCCGAATCCTCATAGTTGGCGGTATCCTCGGGAAGCCAGGTCCCTTCGGGGAGGCAGGCGACCCCCCGCATGATGCTGCCGTCCAGTCTGCACCTGATCCTGGTCGCCCCCGTCGCGTTCGAGAGCCTGGCCAGGTCGCCCTCGCCGAGCCCGCGCTCAGAGGCGTCGTCGGGATGGAGACAGAGGAAGTGGCCGCCCGAAGCGGCGACCGAGGCGGGATCTCCGCCCTGTGAATGGGTGCGGGCAGCGACCTTGGGAGTTACGAGCAAGAGTTCCCCCTCTTCGCAGGGCAGGGCGGCTGGGCCCTCCCACTGGGGAATCGGGTTTCCTCCTGTGTCGCGCGCCCAGGGTGCCGAGGCGAGTTCGACCCTGCCCGAGGGCGTTCCCAGGGGATGAGCCACAGGATCGCGGGCAAAGTCCGCCAGGCCCACGCGCTCCTGCTCAGGCGCGAGATAGAAGCCACTCTTCCTGAAGGCAGCAGGATCGGGAATCTCGGAGTCCTTCAGGAAGGCCTCGATCCAGGCAGCCTCTCCCCTCCCTTCGGTAAAGGCTTCACCAAAGCCCATGCGAGCGGCGAGATCCGCATAGATGTCATAGTCGCTCCGCGCCAGTCCGGCGGGCGGGACTGCGCGGCTCTTGTAGCTGAGCCAGTTGCCGAGCCAGGGAATGCCTATGTCTTCCTTTTCCAGGGGCGAGGCGACGGGGAGGATGACATCGCAGCGCCCTGCGGTCGGGGTCGGGAACATCTCGAGGCAGACTGAGAACTCGAGGCTGTCGAGGGCCCTCGCGCTTTTTCCGGCATCGGCGCCCTGCCCGAGCCAGTTCCCTCCTGCGACGAGGGCTGCCTTGATGTCGGTGGGAAAGCCAGAACTACGGCCGCCCAGGATTGCATCGGGCCAGAGGAGGACGGGGAGCTCGGGCCTTCCTTCGACATCGAGGGGATCGATGGTTCCGACGCGGGGCGTCGGGAGTCGGTTGTTGAGCGAGCCCGTGGAGCCTCCCGGAATGCCGAAATTGCCGGTGGCGAGCTGGAGGGCGAGGGTCAGGCGATAGGGCTCCTCCCCGCCCCGTACGCGCTGTATCGAGTAGCCCGGAAGGAGCATGGTCGGGCTTGCCTCCGCCCAGGCGCGCGCGAGGCGGCGGATCTCCCCGGCGGGCACGCCGGTGACCGGCTCGGCCCATTCGGGCCCGCGCCGCTTTCCGTCGGCTTCCCCCAGGACATATGCAGCCAATTGTGAGAATCCCGTCGAGCGTGCCTGGGCCCACTCGCGCTGTGCCAGGCCCTCCGAAAGGAGGACCTCCAGGAGGGCGAGCATGAGGGCGGTGTCCGTCCCCGGGCGGCAGGGGATGTGCCAGGTAGCGGCCCGCTCGACCGTCTGGCTCCTCCTGGGATCGATGACCACGATGGCAGCCCCTCGGCGCTTGGCCTCGAGGAGGCGGGTGGGCAGCTCGGAGCCCAGGCGGGCTTCGAGGATGTTCGCACCCCAGAGCACGATCATCCGGGCTTTGCTCATTGTCGCGGGATCGAAGCCGGAATTCTTCCACTCGGGCCCGAGGAGGTAGGGCAGGACAGTCCGCGCCGCTCCGTTGGAGTAGCTCCCGCCGAGTCTGGTGTAGCCCCCCGCGAGGGACAGGAAGCGCCGCGCCAGGGATGATGTGGAGTGGAGGGCACCGATCGAGCCGGCTCCGGCGAGGGCCAGTACAGCATCGGGACCCGAACGCGCGGATACTTCCGAGAGGCGGGAGGCAACGAGGTCCAGGGCCTCGTCCCAGCCGGCCTCGCGCCACTGCCCTGATCCGCGCGGTCCTTTCCTTACCTGGGGCGCAAGGAGACGATTGCCTGAGGAGTGTTCTGCCGCGAGGGCGAGGCCCCGGGAGCAGGGGAGGATCCAGGGTGCGCCTGCGGGATTGGGCCGGGTGCGGATGACCCTCCCTCCCTCGACCTCGGCGAGCATGGGGCAGGCGCCTCCCCCGCAGTCCTTGCCGCAGAAGGTGGGTAGTGTCATGACCAGCAATCCTTTCGCGCCCTGGCGGCGTCGGTCGGGGGAGTCCCGGCTAGATCTTGAAGCCGTGGACCTCTGACAAGAGGACGTCGATGCTCTCCTGGTTCCTGCGGCTCATGTCCTGGACCTTCTCCACGGCTCAGGAGACCCGGAGGACTCCCTCGACCATCTCGGCGACGCTGCCGGCCACTTCCTCTGTCATGGTGCCGAGGGCCTGACCCTCGCTGATCACGTCCCTGCTGTCCGCGAGCATGCCATCGGAACCGGCCTTGATTTTCCGCAGGGCTGCAATGACCTCCTCGTAGCCCTTGCCCTCCTGGTCATCCTTCGTGCGGAGGCGGGAATGGGACTCTGCGGGAAGGCTGAGAACCCCGAGGGCGACATATCCCTGAACTATAGGTAGAAAAGCCTCGGTTTCAATGGGAGGGAGGCAGGGATTCCACTCCGATCCTGGGGCAGAGCTCCCCTATCGGGCAGGTATCGCAGCCGGGTTTCCTCGCTGTGCAGACCCATTTCCCATGGCGGTTGACCGCGTGGGAAAAGGCAGTCCAGCCAGCTTTTTCCAGGTTTGCAGCTATGGCTTTCTCCACGAGGAGGGGATCGCGCCTGTCCTCGATCCCCAGTCGGAGCGCTACGCGGAGGACGTGGGTATCGACGATGATGCCCGGCTGTCCGAAGCAGGAAGAAAGGACGAGGTTGGCCGTTTTCCTGCCAACACCCGGTAGTTCGAGGAGTTCCTCCATCGATTGGGGAACCTTCCCCCCATGCTGCTCCAGGAGGAGCTTCGACAACCCCACGAGGTGGAGGGCCTTGGTCCGGTAGAAACCTGTGGAATGGATGACCAGGCCGACAGCCTCCGGGGCAGCCTCGGCCATGGCAGCCGCGTCTGGCCAGGCGGCAAAGAGGGAGGGTGTGACGCGGTTTACCTGGTCATCGGTGCATTGAGCGGACAGTACGACGGCGCACAGGAGTTCAAAGCAGCTACGGTGGTCAAGGAGGGGGACGGCCCGGGGCCAGAGGGGCCCGAGGACTTCAAGGATGGTGGAAAGTCGTTTTGGGAGGGGAAGCGTGCTTTTCATGGGGTCATGATAGCTTCCTTCCACGACTTTTGCGATTAACTCCCTTTGCAACCTGCCCACATCCTAATATACTCGTATTGTCAGGGAGGAAAGCATGAAACGCAAGGTTATCGCCCTACTCGTGGTGGGACTGCTCGCGTTCTCGGCATTTGCCGAGAGCTCCGTCTTCTATCCGGTCAGGCTTGATGTGCTCAAGATCTTTTCCCATTCCGAAGGATACAGGGTCATGTATAGGCAGGGAGCGGTCGGCGTCGCCGAGTTCCTCGTGCCGATAGCGTGGTTCCAGCCGGGCGGCAAGGCCGAGATCATCCTCGGACACGGCAGTGCCTATCCCTACGCGATGGTGTACTTCAAGGATGGCAAGTTCGACCATCTCAAGCTTTTCCTGGTCAATAACCCGCTCGACGCGACCTGGGGCCAGCTGAGTCCCGCAGCCGGGCATGGCATCTTCGACAGTGTTACTGAAATAGTCCTCAAGCTCTGACGCAGGATTCTGTCATGTCGACATGGCCGGCTCCCTCTGGAGCCGGCTTTTCATACCAGGACCCTTATGGCGGGGCTGGGTGAGATAGAAAGGAAACAAGAATGGTGGATATCGGGAAAATCCGCGCAGCCGTAAAGGCCTGTGGCGTCGATTTCTGGCTCTTCTGCAATTTCCATCACCGGGATCTCCTGGCCGACCGGATACTGGGGCTTCCCCTTGATTCCACAAACAGCCGTTACTGGTTCTACCTCGTGCCAGCGGAGGGCGATCCCTACCGGATCGTCCACGGCGTGGAAAGCGGCGCCCTCGACAGTCTGCCAGGCGTCTTGTTGGGCTACTCGTCGCGGGTGACGCTCGAAGAGCGCCTGGCCGCCTTCAAGGGGCGGCGCGTGGGTGTGCACTGGTCCGAGACAGTCTCCGCGATCTCCTACCTCGACCTCGGGACAGCAGACCTCCTCCGGAAATCGGGCCTCACCCTCGTGCCGGGGGACAGCCTCATCCAGCGTCTCCAGGGCATCCTCGGTGCCGCCGACATCGAAAGCCACGAGGCTGCCGGCACAAAGCTCCACGAGATCGTCCGCAAGGTCTGGGCGCGCATCGACGAGCGCTACCGTGCCAAGGCCAGGGTGACCGAGCTTGAGGTGCAGTCCTGGATCCATGCATATATAAACGAGATGGGCATGGAAACAGACCACCCACCCATAGTGGCTTCTGGCATCCACAGCAACGACCCGCACTTCGGTCCCGACCCCGCCACAGACCGGGCCTTCGCCGAAGACGATGTCATCCAGCTCGACCTCTGGGCCCGGCTCGCCAAGAAGGGAAGCATTTTTGCCGATATCTCCTGGCTGGGCATCTATGGGGGCGCAGTGCCCGAAAGGGTGAAAAAGCCCTGCGCGGACCTCTTCGCTGCGCGGGACCGGGCTGTTTCCTTTATCGCCGAGAAGGCCGGGAAGACGACGGGATCGGAGGTTGATGCCATCGTGCGCGACTGCCTCATCGGAGCGGGCTACGAGGCTGCCCTCCGTCACCGGACCGGCCACGGAATCGATGTGGAGGTCCACGGCTCAGGAGTCAACCTCGATTCCCTGGAATTCCCCGATCGCCGGAAGCTCGTCGACGGTTCCTGCTTTTCCATAGAGCCCGGTCTCTACTTCGCCGACTTCGGGCTCCGCACCGAGATCGATGTCTACCTTGCGGACGGCAAACCAGTTATTTCCGGAGGGAAGCCCCAGTCGGCCCTCCTCCTCTGCGGGGCTTCATGAAAGCCCTCTGTCCCGGCAGCGGTCGCCCCAGATCGCGAAAGAGCCTCCCATGCTGAAGGCGGTACCCCAGTCCCTCCTGGACTACATCGATGACCACGGCAGCTTCCACATCATTGGCCACAAGGAGCCGGATGGTGACTGTGTGGGCTCCCAGCTTGCCCTGGGTTCCTGGCTCAGGCGCCAGGGCAAACGGGTAAACCTCTGCTCGGCCGGTCCCTTCACGCGCACCGAGATCATGCCCTTCGAACATCGCTTTTCCTCAGTAGTGCCCCAGGAGTTTGGATCGGAGCGCGTCGGTGCCATCATCCTTGACTGTTCGAGCCTCCACCGCATCGGCTCCCTTGCGGACAGCCTTCCCAAGATGCCCCTGGCCTTCATCGACCACCATGCCTCGGGCGAGGCCAAGGGAGACGTGCTGTATATCGATGACACCGCTCCTTCGGTGACCCTCCTGGTGCTCGCCCTCATCGAAGCTCGTGGCGACAAGCCGACACGGGAAGAGGCTGACCTCCTCTTTTTTGGCCTTTCCACCGACACAGGATTTTTCCGCCACCTCGCTGATGGTTCGACCGAGACCTGGGAAGCCGCGGGCCGCCTCGTGAAGGCCGGAGCTTCGCCGAAGAAGATCTTCTCGATGATGAACGGCGGCAAGTCCCTTCTGTCTCGCAAGCTGATGGGTGAGATCCTCTCGAGGGTGGAACCCCACTTCGACGGACGCCTCCTGGTCTCCCACGTAACCCTGGACGACCAACGCCGCTTCGGGCTGGCGAGCCGCGACTCTGACATGCTCTACCAGCTTCTCCTTACCGTCTCGGGCTGCGAGTCTGCCATGATAATCAGGCAGGAGAACGAAACCGAGTGTACCGTCGGCCTCCGCTCGCTCGAGCGGGTCGATGTAGGCTCCATCGCTTCGCGCTTTGGCGGAGGCGGGCATCGGCTGGCGGCGGGACTCCTCATCCGGGGCAGTATGGAGGAGGTACGGACCCTCCTCGTCGGGGCCTTTGAGCCCGCCTTCAAGGATGTCGGATTCATGTAAGGCTATGTAAGAGCGAAGGGCCTCAGGTTCTCCGAAGCCACGGCACCCCATCCGGGGTGCCGTGTATATTTTCTTTCGCATGCGAGAGATGTTTTTTCAGACAGTTTCCTGCCGGTACATTGGCGCGTTTCCTGCAATGGACCTGGCTGGAGGCATCTATGAAAGAACTTGGTTTCGAGGGGAAGTGGAGGGAGTGGAGGAACAGTCCAGGAGGGAGGGATTCATTCATCGACGCAGTCGCAAAGGGTATCTTCACCGAACCCTGGCGCTTCGGCTTTATCGATGCCGACGGGGCAGCCGATGCCCTCATCGTACATCGCCAGCGGATCGCCTCGCTCCTCGACCACTACGAGGAGGCGGGCAGTTCCTTTGACGCCTATGTGGCGACAAGTATCCGGTTTATCGCCAAGAGCAGGAGAAGGTTTGCCAGGCGGAGGCACGAGAGGGAATACGTTTCGGAGCGCGCCATCTCCTTTTCGACGGCACCCGAGGGGGAGTGGGTCGAGACTCCGACGCCAGAATACACAGCCGAAGCCTGTTCCCGGCCAGCCCACTCCGATACTCGCCGTCATCGCAGGGCCAAGGACAGCCGCCTCCTCTTCCTTTTCCTCAAGTGCGCCTGGGAGGCGGGTGACCACGAGATAGCCGAAGTTGCCCGCCGCACCGGCAGCCCTCCCGAGGAGCTTTCAGAGTCGCTCCGGCAGGCACGGGCCTATCTCGAAAAGGAAAGGATGCGCTACGAGCGGCTCAGCCTCCGGCGGGACCGTGCATGGGCACGTCTGAGGATCGTGGAAGCGAGGTCCTCCGACATACTCGACGCCGGGCATCGCGAAGCCTACGAACCCCTTGTCGAAGGGGCGCGTACCGAGCACGAGCGGGCCCTGGCGGCGCTTGCACGCTTCAAGCCCCTCGTCCCCAACAGCGTCATCGCTCGCATCCTTGGCGTGCCCAAGGGCTCGGTGGATTCAGGGCTCCATTTCCTGAAGCGGGATGCCGCCGCTGGTACAGCTGGCGCCGCCGCTGGTACAGCTGGCGCCCCCCCCATTTCCGCTTGTGGCACGCTCGCCAGACAGGATACCTTTCCGCCATGGAACTCCTTGTCGCCACCGGAAACGCTCATAAACTCATCGAACTTGCCCCCCTCTTCCCCGGCCATGTGCTCAGGCGGCCCGCCGACATCGGCCATCCCGGCTTCGATGTCGTCGAAGACGGTGACAGCTACATCGCGAACGCCCTCCTCAAGGCCGAGGCCCTCTTCGCCCTGACCGGCCGCCCCTCCCTGGCAGACGACTCGGGCCTCTCGGTCCGCGCCCTCGGCGGGGCTCCGGGCATCTTCTCCGCGCGCTATGGCTCGGAGGACGGGATGCGCAAGCTCGAGTCAGCCGAGCGGAACGCCCTCCTTCTGGCCAATACCTCGCGCTTCGCCGACAGGCGCTGCGCCTTCGTCTGTGCCCTCGCCCTGGTCCTCGACAGTGAGCGCGCCTTCGTGCTGCAGGAAAGCTGCCCCGGCGAGCTTCTGCGCTCCCCGCGAGGCGATGGCGGCTTTGGTTATGACCCCATTGTCTTCCTGCCGGAGCTTGGAAAGAGCGTGGCCGAGCTTAGTCAGGATGAGAAGAACCTTGTCTCCCACCGCGGGCGGGCGGGACGCCGGATGGCCCTCCTCCTGGCAGACCTTGAGGCGCAGCCCTAGTCTTGGGGCACAGCCCTGCGCGGAGGCGCGCCCCTATTCCTGTGGCGCGCTTCCCGCCCTCCTTTTGCAGGTTTCTATGCAAATCCACCGAAGATCGGTTATGATCGGCAGCGGAGGCATCAAATGGGCGACGGGTCAGCGATGCGGAAAAAGGATTATGAGGACGAACTCGAGAGGCTAACCGTGGAGCTCGTCAAGCTCCAGGAATGGGTCAAGGCCAAGGGTCTCAAGGTTGTAGCGATTTTCGAGGGCCGCGATGCAGCAGGCAAGGGCGGCATCATCAAGACCCTCACCGAGGGCATGAACCCCCGCTCAGCGAGGATTGCCGCCCTGGGCGTCCCCACCGAGCGCGAGAAAACGCAGTGGTACTTCCAGCGCTACGTGGCGCAGCTTCCCGCCGGAGGCGAGCTCGTCTTCTTCGACCGGAGCTGGTATAACCGTGCCGGCGTCGAGCACGTGATGGGCTTCTGCAGCGATTCCGACTACGCAGAGTTCGCGCGGTCGGTTCCCGAGTTCGAGCGCATGCTCATCCGCTCGGGAGTGATACTGATCAAGTACTGGTTCAGCGTGAGCGACGATGTGCAGGAGGAGAGGTTCCGCGAGCGCCTCGATGATCCCGCCAAGCGCTGGAAGCTTTCGCCCATGGACATGACCGCACGTTCGAAGTGGGTGGACTACTCGAGGGCCAAGGACGCGATGTTCGAGTTCTCCGATACCTTCGATTGCCCCTGGCACGTCGTCGATGCCAACGACAAGCGCTGCGCAAGGCTCAACACGATCACCCATTTCCTGGGGCGCATTCCCTACAAGGACCTTACTCCCGAGGTCATTGAACTTCCACCGCGCCAGAAGGCCGGCAAGTACGCCCGGCCCCCCATCGACAGCCAGCACTGGATTCCCAAGGTGTACCCGGGGAAGTTCGCAAGGGCTGAGGGGTCGGACGACGGTGAGGCTGAGGACGTATCGGCCGAGGGATTGGCCGCTGATCCGGCTGCAGCTCCCGACGACTCTGGATCCAGATTGATGCCGGACCATGGCCACAGCCACAGCCATAGCACCGGTACCCACAGCAGTCGCAGCTCCGATGCCCCCACGGGCGGCAAGGAAAAGGGCAAGAAGGGAAAAAAGAAGAAGTAGCAGAACCCAAGGAGTGGGAACTCATGCGGGGGGCAGACCCTGATGGTTTGCCCTCCATATCCTTAGTGAAACACACACCCCATCATATGAATACATGTTCATGTGTTCATATGATGGGGTGTGCTTTGCTAGGGCCCGCTGACTAAGCCCCGAGTGCCCCGAGAATCTGATGTATCTTCACAGCCCCCCCGACGCTGGACCTCCGCACGCACACAGCCTCGCAGGGCGGCGTCCCCTCTGGCAGCGCCCCACCTGGCGGCGCCCCACCTGGCGGCGTGCAGGCCGCGCAGGAGGGGAAGCCCGAGTCGCTCTCCTTGAGCCGCTTCAGGGCGCCCTCCGGGTTGTCCATCTCGAGCCTTCTCATGATTGGCGGTATATCGATGGATGCCGGGCAGGCCCGTACGCAGGCAGGCGCCTCGCACCACTGGCAGGAGGCTGCCAGGCGGCCCGCCTCCGAAGCAGGGAGGTTCCCTGGCTTTCCGGCAGGTATCACGCGGACACGGGCCTGGGCTCCCTCGGGCACGACGGCCGCGCTCCGGTACTCGCTCAGGCCCCGCGCACGGAGCACGACATTCGCTGCGCTGATGCCGGAGACGGTGACAGCTGGCGTGCCGGTGCCCATCACCGTGGCTTCCCCGGCGATGAACAGTCCGGGCCAGGGGCTCCGCGCATGGGGCCGCTTCAGGAGGTCCTGACCGATGCACTGCTTCGGACCTGCCACCGAGCCGACGAATTTCCGGAGGTAGCGCTCGAGGGTGGTTGGGCTGCCCTCGATGCGTGTCTCCATCGCGGCGACAAAGCCGGGGAAGCGGCGCTCCACGAGGGCAAGCATCCTGTCAGCCTCGGCCACCTTCATGTCGCGGTACTCCGCGCTCCGGTACGCCGCGCCGCCTGCGGCGGGGGCGCCAGCGGGGGCGCCACCAGCAAAGGCCGGCCAAGGCGCGAAACTAGGACCAATTATCAGGAATACATGGACAGCGGCCGGCGCGAGCCGGGGATCCTCGATGGTCGGCAGGTAGAGGGTGATGTCATTGTCGTCGATGGCCTCGCGGTTGTCGATGAACATCTCGACAGGGAGGGTGCCCTCGGGTATGGCCTCCCTCCTGACCGTACCATATACGACGAAGCTGGGATAGGAATCGACGAGGGCGCGCACCCTGTCGATCCAGCGGCGGGCCCTGCCTCCCCCAGCCTTGATGGCTTCACCGCCGATAATCCCGCCCGCCAGGTGCTTGACCGCCCCCGCGTACACGAGGGCCTTTGCGCGCAGCTCGCGGCCGTCGGACAGGCGGGCGCCGACAGCCCTCGCCCCATCGAAGATGAGTTCCCGGACATCGGCGTGGTAGAGGAAATCCGCACCAGCGGTCTCGGCCGCGCGCTCCAGCCTCGAGGCGAGGACCATCGCGGAACCGGCTGGATAGAAGCCCCCGCCTTCGTGGTTCTCCGAGAACATCGTCGCGGCCAGTACTGCTGGTGTCTCCTCCATCGTGGTGTAGCAGTAGGTCGAGGTAAGCTTGTCGAAAAAGGTAAGGAGCCGCCGGTCGCGGATATGTTTCCGCGCCAGGTCCGCAGCGTTGCTCCCCAGGAGTGCCAGCATGCGGATATGGGCAATTGGGGCTTTCAGGAAACGTGCCTGGGCATCCCGGATGAGCATCTCGGTGGGCGCGGTAAAGACGGCGACGCGGTTGATCACCTCGTCGTGGAGACGGCGGATCTCGCCGTAGAAGGACTCGAGCTCCGGCCGGGCGCCGGGGAAGATCCGCTCGAGCTCGTCGAAAAAGCGCGCGTACTCAGGCCAGAACACGACGCCTTCATCGCCATAATTAAGACGATAGAGTGCCT
>CAIJMU010000117.1 GCA_903821875.1 uncultured Spirochaetota bacterium | reverse complement strand
GGCCTGGCCGATTGCTATAAAGCCCTCAACCAATACCAGAAGGCCATAGAGATCTGGGAGCAGTACCTCCTCCATGACAACAAGAACATTACAGTGCTCACCCGCGTCGCCGATGCCTATCGGAAGGTCCGCGATTTCCGCAAGTCCAAGGCCATCTACCTCCGTGTGCTCGAGATGGAAGCCGACAATCCCTACGCCCTCATCGGCCTCGGGCACCTCCACTATGACTTCAAGGAATACAAGGACGCCCTGGGCTACTGGCAGCGGATGGTTGAGCTCCAGGGAGAAGCGGTCGATATCCGTGTCCTGACCTCGATCGGGAACTGCTACAGGAAACTCAAGCAATTCGATCTCGGCGTCGATCCCTTCACCAAGGCTTTGGCCAAGGAAGACGAGAACTTCTACGCCCTCTTCGGCCTGGCCGACTGCCATCGAGGACTTGGCCAGCCGGACAAGGCCCTCGACTACTGGAAGCGAATCCTTGCCAAGGATTCCAGGAACAAGGTGATCCTGACGAGGGCGGGTGATGCCTACAGGAACCTGGGCCAGTACGAAAGCGCCGCCGAGTACTATGAGCGTGCCCTCAACATCGAGTTCGACGTCTATGCGGTTCTCGGGCTGTCAATGATCGCCCGGCTTCAGGGCAAGTTCCAGGATGCGATAGTCTCGCTCAAGAAGCTGATCCAGAACGACCCGAAGAACTATCGGCTCTATCTTGAACTCGCCCAGTGCCACCTCGCCATGGGAGAAAAGCAGAAGGCCCTCGAGGCGCTCATGGATTTCCAGCGCCTTGGAATCAGGAACGTCTACGTCCAGGACGCAGTGACAAGGCTTTCGCGACCCTGAGTTCAAGACGCCGCACCCGCGATTCAGCACTTTCGCGCTGCGATCGCGTTGTGGCCAGGGCAACGGCTTCACTCGCGGATGAGAGGGCGACCGAAAGGTCGCCCTCCTCTTTTTCCGCGATGTTCGATGACTCCATGCGCAGCGCCCAGCTTCCCTCCAGCCCCACGAGCAGGTTTCGTGCTTCCCGGCCCCGATGCATCGCGCGGAGTAGCCGCGAGAGGAAGAGGGCGCTTCGGGGATCCCCCTCAGCTGCCGCGGCCTGCAGGAGGGTCTCACCCTCCCCTGCCCGGCCTGTGGCGACCAGGATCCGCGCGAGGGAATAACGATCGACTGAAGATCCATCTGCGAAATCCCTGGGATGAGTGAAGACCTGGTTCGCCCGGGCCAGGAGGGCTGCCAGATTCTCGACATCGAGAAGGTTGTGTGTGATGACCTGCGGGAGAAGGGGGTGGAATCCCGATCTGAGCGAGGCGAGCCAGATTCCGGGAATATCCTGGCCCGGGACGTCTCCACTGCGCTCTAGCCCCAGCACTCCCCTTTCAAGGATGCCGAGGGAAGCACCGCCGAGCATCGAGCGCCATAGCCTTCGGGCGGTCATCAGGAAGTCGAGGTGGAGGCAGGGTTCGGGGAAGCGTAGTCCCTGCATGAGGCAGCGCGTGCGGAGGAGGGGGACATCGAAGGCCTTGCCATTGTGGGTGACCAGGAGTGGCGCAGGGCCAAGGGCCGAGAGCACAGCCCGGAGGTAGGAGGCCTCCCCCGGATAGTCAGAGAGAAAGAACTGCTCGAGGAAAAGGCTGCCCTCCGAGGGGCGTGCGACTGTCGCGAGGAAGGCTATCGTGCCGGCGCCTCCGGAAAGGCCGGTTGTTTCGAGATCAAAAAAACGGAGTTCACGTACATCGCAAGGTAGCCGAGTCTCCCGCCTCTCAAGGATGGCAGGGAGGGAGTACCTGCTGGCTAGCCGGGCAACAAAGGGATCTGCGTCGAGGACCGAAGGAAGATTGTCCAGGGCTCTGGTTACCGAGCGCCGGTATGCGTGGGGGGCTATCCTCTCCCAGAGAGCGAGGAACTCGGGATGGTCAGATTCAGCAGACTCGATGGCCAGCTCTGGCAAAGGAGAGGTGGCGGCCCGTGTTTCCCGAAGGCGTTTCAGCCGCGAGGAGAGGGAAGCAGCCATCAGCCCTCCTTGGTATCCAGCCCACCAAGGACAGCCAGGAAGTGCCGAATCCTCTGTTTCAGGTCCCGGCCGCGGACCAGAGGAGCCGGGCCGGAGCCGGGAACATGATCAACACCTATGCAGGAGGGGCAACCATCAGCGCAACTACAGGCTCCAAGTCGGTCGCGCGCCGCCCTGATTACCACGTCAAGCTTGTCCACCAGGCCTTCGGCAAGTCCGGTGCCTCCCGGATATCGGTCGTAGATGAAGATGGCCGGCGCGTTGAAGTGGGGGTCGCGCACCCGTTCTGATAGGCCGAGGTCCCGGGGATCACACATGAGGAAGACCGGTGCGATGTCCCTGATCAGCTTTCCGGCGGCTCCGATGACAGCCGCCTTCGCGGTTTCGGGAATGGCGGCTAGTACCTGTCCGCCGGGCGAAGCTTCACCGAACACGAGGGCGATGGAGCGTGTCTGCATTTCCTCGGGAGGCAGATGGATTTCCCCATAGCCGATGTTCTCGTGCGTGTGGAAGCGAAGTTTCTTGAACTTTTCAGCCTGGCTGCGCACCAGCACATCACAGAGGCAATAGCTGGCGGCCGATCCAGGGCCCAGGGGCCCTGTGACATCTTCTGTGAGGACCGAGAGGTCGGTCTTCACGATGGAATCGGTCCAGTAATCCACCGACTTCTCGACGACATGGCAGCTTCGGTTTTCAAGGTCAAGCTTTTCGACGAGGTACTGTCGTCCAAGATGGATGTAGACGGCGTTGTCGAAGATGAGTTCCTTGGCACCGGGTCGATCCATCTCGCCTATGACCCGTGACCCTCCGCCACTTCGATCGATGATGACGACATTGTCTGAGCTCGCCGACCGCAGTGAAACACCCTCGCTCGGGTAACCCTGGGAGGACCAGTACCAGCGGCCACCCGTGCGCCTGAGGATGCCATCCTCCTCGAGGAAGGAGAGGGCTTCTCCCGCCGGGGACTCGAGGGATACCGCCTCCCCAGCCGGGACGCCCTGCGTTCCATCGTCTTCTAGTCTTTCCAGAGTCTCGGAAAAGGGCAACTCGAAGGCTGCACACTTGAGGTGGTCCATAAAAATATACGGATTCGAGGGATCAATGCGTCCCGACTCAGGAGAACGTCCAAAAAAGTATTCAGGATTGTTGATGATGTACTGATCGAGGGGTGCTGAGGAGGCGACGAGAAAGGCGATTGAAAGATCGCCTCGGCGGCCCGCCCTCCCCGTCTGCTGCCAGAAACTCGCGAAGCTGCCGGGGAAGCCGGCAACAACTGCGGCGTCGAGCCCCCCGATATCGATGCCGAGTTCGAGGGCATTTGTGGAAACGACACCCTGGATGCTGCCCTCGCGCAGTCCCTTTTCGATGGCTCGTCGCTCACTGGGAAGGAGCCCTGCACGGTAGGGCCGGACGTCGATGCGCGAGTTGTCCGTCCAGATGTTGGCGAGGGCCTCGTTGATGTAGGAGGCAATGAGTTCGACTCGCATCCGCGAGCGTGCGAAAAGGATGGTCTTGACGCCCTTCCGGAGGAGGATGAGGGCGAGTTTCTCCGATTCGGTTGCGGTGCTCTTCCTGATTCCCTGGACAGGATCGACGAGGGCCGGATTGTAGAAGGCGTAGACCCGCTCGCCCCGCGGTGCCCCGTTCTCCGTAACTGCCTCGACTTCCTCACCGATCAGGGACTCAGCGAGTTCCTGTGGGTTGCCGATCGTGGCGGAGGAGAGGATGAAAGCCGGATGGGCGCCATGGAAGGCCGCTATCCGCTTCAGCCGCCGTATGACGTTCGCGACATGGGAGCCAAAGACCCCGCGATAGGCATGCAACTCGTCGATGACCACATAACGAAGGCCTGCGAAAAAACGTATCCAGCGGGGATGGTTTGGGAGCACGCCGGTATGGAGCATGTCAGGATTGGTGATGATGATTCGTCCGGTATCCCGGGCTGCAACACGGAGCGAGTCCGGCGTATCCCCGTCGTAAGTGAAAACCTTGAAGCCCAGATCGCCGCCGATCGTCAACTCGTTGAGCTCGGACTGCTGGTCCTGGGAGAGGGCCTTGGTGGGGAAGAGGTAGAGTGCCCGCGCTTCTGGATCGCGGAGCAGGGCATCGGCGACGGGGAGGTTGTAGCAAAGGGTCTTGCCACTCGCGGTGGGCGTCACCACGACGACGTTATGTCCCGCCTGGATGCGGTCCCAGGCAGCCCTCTGGTGGGACCACAGCCGCTCTACGCCCCTTTTTTCGAGGGCCAAGCGAAGCCTCGGCTCGAGATCGGGAGGAAAATCCGCCCAGAGCGGAGGCTTCGCAGCCTCACGTCTGACATGCACCAGGGAGCCCGCGATGGCGGGATCGTCCAGGAGATCGTCGATTCTCGTGGTAGCGGTGAGTTCGATCATGGCCTATACTCATACCACGAAGCGGGAGTAGCGCCAACGATTCGAGCTGGCGCCAGTACTTGCCGTTCGAACCGTTGCAACTGAAGGAGGACCAGGTGCCCAGGGTACTCTCGATCGTATTGGGGGGAGGCAAGGGAACACGTCTTTACCCGCTGACCAAGGACCGATCCAAGCCCGCAGTCCCCTTTGGCGGGAAATACCGCATTGTCGATATTCCTATATCCAACTGCATCAACTCAGGATTCAACCAGATTTATATCCTGACCCAGTTCAACTCGGCGTCCCTCCACCTCCACCTCTCGAGGACCTATAAGTTCGACCAGTTCTCGAAGGGCTTCGCCGAGATCCTGGCTGCCGAGCAGACCCTCCACCACTCAGGATGGTATGAGGGGACGGCCGACGCGGTTCGCAAGAACCTCCAGCATTTCCGGAACCACCATCCGACGCATTACTGCATCGTCTCCGGCGACCAGCTCTACCGCATGGACATGAAGGATATGCTGCAAAAGCACATCGACTCAGGCGCGCGGCTCACCATCGCATGCACCGTGGTTAGCCGCGAAGCGGCCTCGGATTTCGGCATCGCGAAGATCGATGGCGACAGCAAGATCATGGATTTCCAGGAGAAGCCGGGAAAGACCAAGGACATAGCCGACTGGAAGATCCCGCCCAAACTCCTCGCTGGCAAGGACGCGGTGGGCAAGGAATACCTGGCGAGCATGGGCATCTACATCTTCGATGCCGACCTCATGGAGGCAGGACTCAAGAACGACAGGGTGGATTTCGGCAAGGAAATCATCCCGATGATCCTGGGTTCCGAACCGGTCAATGCCTATGTCTTCGACGGCTACTGGGAGGACATCGGTACCATTGCCTCCTTCTATGAGGCGAACATCGACCTCTGCTCGATTAATCCCCAGTTCAATTTCTACGACATGGAAAGGCCCATCTATACGCACATGCGTAACCTGCCTGCGTCGAAAATCAACTACTCGAACATCAACACTTCCTTGACGGCTGACGGCTGCATCATCACGAACGCGAGCATCTCGAGATCGATCATCGGCATCAGGACGATAATCGAGTCCGGGGCGAGCCTGGACGGGGTGGTCTGCATGGGCGCAGACTACTATGAGACGCCTGCCGAGCGTCGTGCCGACGAAAAGGCACGCAGGTCGCCTGTGGGCATTGGCGGGGGCTGCATCATCAAGGGCGCGATCATCGACAAGAACGCGCGCATCGGCGAGAACTGCAGGATCGGAATCGACGATATCGAGCGCACGGACGGTGACTATGGCAATTACCACATCGTCGACGGAATCATCATAATACCGAAGAACGCGACCCTCCTCCCCGGAACCTCCGTGTAGCGCCTCGCGTCGCGTGCAGGGAATCCCATGACACGAAGGGCCGACCGGAAGTTCCGGTCGGCCCTTCGCACAGGGGAGGATCCTGCGAGGCTATTGGAGTTCGTCGGCCCCGATGTCCGGCTTCCCTGATCCGCCCTTCGACGGACGCGGCAATCCGGAGAAGTCCCGCAGGTAGGCGGGACCGTCGAGAGGCAGGGCCGCGTCGATGACAGGGCTGCCTGGCAGAAGCGCGTAGCCACCTTTCAGGGCCTGGAAGACCGACTGTCCAGCCTGGAGCGTCAGCGAGGGTGGTACGGCCATCCCGGTGTTCAGTCGCTGCAATGCCGCAACATCCGCGGCATCCCAGGCGCCGTTTCCAAGGCGCTCAAAGCCTCCGAAAGCGGACGCTGCTATTGAGCCAGCCTCAGGCGTCCTGTCCGTACGAAGAAGGCTGGCCCTGCCTCCCGGTGCAATAAAGAGATCGTTGATGATGCGTGGAGCTCCTCCGATGGCATCGAAGACCAGGATCGTGCCAGTAGCCAAGGCCATTGTGTCATGCACAAAGGCCAGTGGGGAGGCTGAAAGGCTGAACAGCGTCGTGATAGAGCGCCGGTCAACTTCGATGTGGCTGTTCAGAAGTTCCCCGGTAGTCGAGGAAAAGCTGCCGCAGCGAAAATAGCCCGCTTCACCGGACAGCCGGATCCGGAGTCCGTTCCCGAAGAAAATGCCCTTGTCGACCGCGATGCCTACCAGGTTAACCGCAGCCGAACTCTCGAGCGTTGAGTCGATGATGGAGAGCTTGCCGCCCTTCTGGCTGAGACCTGAGAACCAGGCCACCTCGGAAGCAGAAGCCAGGGTGCTCGAGGAAATGGAGGTTTCGCCTGCTTCCATGGCTACCAGCGAACCGCCGCCCGATCCCTCAAGCCTGAAGCTGGAATCCTTGATCATCAGGCTGCTGTTCTTGCCTGAAACCAGCACCAGGTCACGGGATGTCGAGGCGCGAAGCAGGGTATCGGAGATCTCCAGAGTGGAATCGTTAGCCGAAATGAGGCGGCCCTCACCCAGGGCTGCGCGCAGGTCGAGGCTAGTCAAGGAGAGGGTGCCGGCCTGTATCGTGATGGGAATGAACCCGGGACGGGGTGACTGCACAGTAACGATGGAGCGACCTTTTTTCGCTGCCATCCAGTCAGTCCCGTAGCCGCCGTCGATCCTGAGGGTCAGTCCATCCAAGGCAAGGGAATCAGAAAGCGAAAGGTCGCCGCGCATCCTGATAACGGACCGGGCTGTCCTCCTGGCCATATCCAGGGCGCTGGCCAGGTCGAGGCAGGGCGCTTCAGGCGTTCCCTGCGGCGAAGCTTTGGACGAGGGGTCTACGTAGATTGTCGAGGTATCTATGACAAAGCGAAGAGGACCGAGGTTCTGGGAACGGTTGCCTGCCGAATCAAGGGTCCAGGCGAGCACTGTCCAGATACGGGGACCGCGGGGCGAGCCCTGGAGTTCCATGGGACCCCTAGGCTCGCTGACAAGCGCCTCAGACCCTTCTTCCGCGATGGAAACAAACAGCCTGCCCTCAGCGGCATGGAGGTCGAGGGAGACGACGCTGCGGGAGTAGGCCGGGGCATCAGAGCCGAGCGTTGGCCGGGGGGGCGGCTCGCGGTCGATGACAAAGCGGAGGATGCTCCCATCGTCGGCGCTGGTGTCCTGCCCGAGACCGGAGAACACCCGGTACCGGAACATGACCCTCCGCGTGCTTCCCTGATTGGCATCCACGGCCAGGTCAGGGCCAAGCAGAGGCGAAGCGGCATCAGGTTCTGCGGGAAGACTCCCGTCATCCGTCATCAGATAGCGAATGACCGCGCCTTCGGGGGCCTTGAGATGATAGGGCTGGGCCGAAGTGGATCCATCGACGCCCGGAAATGAGACGGTGACCGCGGAAACAGGACGGGCCAGCTTCACTTCCCTTCGGTCACTCGAGACGGAGAAGGCGGCCACACCACGCCAGGCCACCCTGAACTGCGCCGATGTCGCTGCAACGGCGAGGGGATCGCTGTAGGCTGCTTCGTCTCCACCGTCAAGACTGAAATAGATAGTCCCTTCGTATCGTGGGAACACCAGGTAGGAATCCGCGCCAGCGGCTCCGGCCACCAGGCGGGGCGCCTCGGGAACGGGGGATATCAAGGCAGGAAGTCCCTGTGCAGAGAGCTGGAGCTTGAATGGAGAGGGTCGGTATCTGAGGCTCCCATCGAGTTCGATGCCAATATAGGCGTCCAGCTGCCCAGCCCAGCCGTAAGGACATTCCAGCGTCAAGGTAGCCAGGGAATCCTTAACGGGCAGCGCGACCCAGGCATCCAGGGCAGAGAGGGCCGATCCGGGATTGACTGCAGCCATGAGCCTGCCCTTGGCGGGTAGGGGAAAGGAGACCGAGGATCGCCCCTCGGTCAGCGCGATTGTCGGCGAACCCGGATTAAGCTGGGGGTCGGCAAGCGGGGCAGGACGCGCGGGGACTGGGGTACCTGCAGTGGCTGGAAGCCCCCGCGGCGCTATCCTGTAGACAAGGCGCGCTTCCGGACCCCTGTTTCCCGCACGGTCGATGGCAAAGGCGACAAGCACCCACGTGTGAACATTCTCTGGCGATGCAGGCAATACGATGGGACTGCCTGGATTGAAGGTAGCGAAGGGGAGGTTCCCCGAGAGCGTATCGCTCAGGGAAAAACGCAGTTCGGCTCCCGGCTCGCTGGACAGGCTGATGGCCACTGCATCGCGGTAGACACTGGGCAGGGGCGAGGCGAGGGGAAGAGGGGGAGCCCTGCGATCGACAAGGACGTCCCTTCGCACTACCGTCCCCTCCGTCCTCACTTCGTACGAGTACTGACGTTCTTCTCCGGGGGAGGCCTGGAGCCTGAGCACTCGGTCGAAGGGAAGCCATGGACCATCAGGCAGGAACCTGAACTGCGAACCAGATTCGGCAGGGGGCGTGACAGCCAGGTCGCCGGTCAGGGGAAGGGGTTCCGCCCCCACCGCGAGGGCAGTTGCGAGGATCATCACGATGGTGCCGATGGCCTTCGTTCGCATGACCTACTTCCCCAGGCTCCTGAAGACTTCGAGCAGTTCCGGATCGGCAGGATAGTAGTGCTCAGCAAGCTCAGCGTCCGTAAGCCCCATGAGCTCATGGCTCATGTAATGGATCCACACCTCGTCTTCGGGACTCTTCAGCACGTGCTTCCTGCACCAGTAGTCGGGCACCACGGGAAGAGATTCTCCCCTGTATTCACAGATCTTGTAGTCATGGACCGCAACCTTGACGTCCTTGCGGGGTAGCCCCTTTCCCGTTATCACATCGGCCAGGTGGTTGATCGTTCTGCCTGAATCGTAGATGTCATCGACGATGAGGACGCGGTCACCATGACGCAGGTGATCGGGATCGTAGGTCCAGCCATCGATCCGCACCTGCTCGCGCTGGTTGATGTCACTATACGAACGGGCAACGACAGCCGCGTAGAAGACCGGTTTGCCATCGGAGCGCACTATCTTGAAGTATTCAGAGATTACATTGCCGATGTATGCACCGCCCCGCAGCGACACATAGATCACGTCGGGAATGAATCCCTCGCCGTGTATGCGGTGTGCCATTTTAAGCGCGTTGTTCCGCACTATGTCGTAGGGTATGAATTCCTTTTTCACGGTCGACACAGCTTACCTCGCATGACGGCTTTCAACGACATGCGCCGACCGGATAGACCCGATCGGCGCATGCTCAATCATACGGTAACTATAGTACTATTTCCGGGCATACGCAAGCGTTACGGATTCCCCATCGCGGTTGACAGTGATGGAAAGGTTCTTCGACGACGGCTGGTTGAGTCCCCGGTAGAAGTCCCGGACGCTCTTCACGTCGCTGCCACCCATCGAGGTGATGATGTCCCCGGGCTTTATCCCTGCTATGGCCGCCATCGATTTGGGGATCACATTGACAACCAGCGCCCCGACAGCGCCAGAAGGCAGCTTGGACTTGTCGATGTCCTCCGAGGCAAGCGAAACGGCATCAATGCCTGGGAAGACGTTGCCATCGTTGGCGGCGACCTTGGCGTCGCGCACCTCGATCCGTGCGGTGAGGTCCACTTTCTTTCCGTCCCGTACGACGGTGAAGGCTGCCGATTTGCCGACGGCCAGATCGCCGACGACGCGCACGACATCGCTCTGTCCCTTGGCATCCCGCCCCTCGATCTTCACGATGAAGTCGCCGGGAAGAAGCCCTGCCTTGGCTGCAGGGCTTCCATTGAAGATATGGGCTACGAAGGCGCCTTTTTTCGGATCCACTCCAAGGTCATCAGCTGTGGCCTTGTCCGGTTCGCGGAGGGACACGCCGAGCCAGCCGTACTCGATCTGTTTTTTGCTTATGAAATCGTCGATGGCTTTTTTTGCATTGTTGATCGGAATGGAAAAACCCAGACCGACGCTTGTCCCCGTGGGCGAGGCTATCCAGGTATTGATACCGATTACTTCACCGTTGATATTGACCAGGGCGCCACCTGAATTGCCTTTGTTGATCGAGGCATCGGTCTGGATGAAATCAGAGATGTTTCCCTCGGGACCGCCTGTCCTGCCGAGGGCGGAAACGATGCCGACCGTCATCGATGAGACGTAGCCGAAGGGACTGCCGATCGCTATCGCCCAATCCCCGACATGGAGGGATGAGGAATCGCCAAGCGTGGCGATCTTGATATCCTTGTCCTTCGTCGTGAATTTCACGAGGGCCAGGTCTTTGCGGTCGTCATGGCCGACGAGATCGGCCTTGAACTCGCGGCCATCGGAGAGCACAGCTCTTATTTCCGTCGCCGCCCCGGCGACATGGTTGTTGGTGAGCACAAAGACAGCATCGCCGTCTCGTCGCACGATGATTCCCGAGCCCAATCCCTTGGACTGGAAATCCTGCTGAGGATGACTGTTGTCATCGGGCTGGCCAAAGAAGAAACGGAAGGGCTGCTGGTCGCCAGGGCTGGGCTGGGGGAGCAGCGTTTTCCACCACATTCAGCTCGACGACTGTTGGAAGGACATTGTCTGCGATTGCGCGGAAGGCATCCTGGATAGCCAGGGCTGACTGCAAGGCCCCGGAGGCTGCGAGGTTCGAAAGGGGGGCCGAAGCTGAAGGCGTCTCCGCCTTAACCACCGGTCCCTTCCCGGCAGAGCATGAGAAACCCGTGAATGCCAGCCCGAAACCGAGCAGGATGCCGACAAGCACGAGATTGAACACGAAAAAATTCCTGGAATGCAGTTTCTTGAGCATTGACATCATCATCTCCTTGGAAGGCCTTGTCGCTAAGATAACGCCAAAAGGAGCCGCAGGTTACTTGAAGGCCGGGAGGGATCCGGGAGAATGCGAGGGAAATGGCGAAACATCCCCCGCGATCAGGTCGGGTCAGCCCAGGAAGTGAGGATTTCGACGCTTCCGTCGTGATTCACCGCGATCGTGTGCTCATAGTGCGCGGAGATCCGGCGATCGAGGGTGACCACAGTCCAGTCATCCTCGAGGACTTTGACATCGCCGGTTCCCAGGTTGATCATCGGCTCGATAGCCAGGACCATGCCGGGAACAATGCGAGGATTCGGGCCGCCGCCTACATAGTTAGGAACCTGGGGGTCCTCATGGACATCGAAGCCTACCGCATGTCCGCAGTACTGGCGAACCACCCCATAACCATGGGCGAGCGCATGGCTGAAAACCGCGCGCGAAACATCATGGATGCGCGCACCAGGCTTCACCGCCGCCAGCGCCCTGTCGAGGCATTCCTTGGTAATCCTCATGAGTCGCTGCGCCTCGTCGGAGATCGCACCAACAGGGAAGGTTATGGCCGCGTCAGAATAATATCCATCCAGGATTATTCCGCAGTCGAGTCCGACTATGTCCCCTTCCTTGAGCGGTCTTCCATCCGGAATGCCATGGATGACAACCTCGTTTGGGGACACGCAGAGGCTCGCCGGAAATCCCCCATAGCCGAGGAAGGAGGGCTTTCCGCCAGCTTTTTCGATAAAGGTACGGGCAAAGGAATCAAGAACCTTGGGCGTCACACCGGGGCGGATCCTGGCTGGAAACTCGGCAAACAGCCTCGAAAGAAGCTCGCAGGATCTCTTGATCCCGGCAAGCTGGGCTGGGTTCTTGAGCTTCGTCACCTCGTCTCCTCGACCATTCAGGGAGCCTTCGTCGCAAGTATCCGGGCTTCCGGGTCATCAGGATCGGCTTCGCCGGCGGCCTTCCATGCTGCCTTGGCCTTGGCCTGGTTGCCCAAGCCAGCCTCGAAGCGGCCGATCTGCTTGAGGACTGCGCAGCGCTCACCCGGACTTCGGGCCAGCACAAGGGCAGCCTCGTAGGCGGGGCGTGCCTCCGAGGGGGAATGGGTCAGTTCGCTCAACAGGCCCGTGGCATAGGCCAGGGATAGGGAAGCAGTGCCCCCGCCTGGAACTGTCTGGACGATTTCCTGCCTGGCAGCCTCAAAGTCCCCGGCCAGGACACGGGCCATCATCCGCCTGAACCAGGCATCGGGGGATGTCCTGTTCATTTTTTCCGCCTCGTCCTCGAGTACGAAGAAATCCTCGTATTTGCCATGGAGGAGGAGATAGCGTAGAGCCCCGTCAAGAGCCTGTCCCGAATCGGGATGTGCCTCGACGAGCCTGATGGCTGCAGCCGCGCTTCGATCCTCGACTAGTCCTTCTTGCTTGAATTCCAGGGCCATGAGGAGGCCCAAGGGCTCGGTTGAAGCTGCCAGTGCAGCAATCTCGGGCGCTGCCAGGTCCATCCTTCCTTCACTGAGGAAGATGGCGGCTGCATAGCGCCGTGCCGAGGGGAAGGCAGAGTGTGCCCTGGTTAGCACCTGCGCCCCGCTGATCGCGGAGGCCGAATCAGGAGACGAGACTGCAAGGGCAGCATCCCGCTTCCAGGATGAGTCTGCGTCTGCTGGGCGTGCATGCTTCCAATACTCCACGGCCAGGTCCCTGTGACCGGCTATCCAGGCTGCGTCGCCGGCAAGCTGAAGGCGCTTGACCGAAGGTGCTCGACCCAGCGCCGAAAGGACATCGGCCGGGCGACCAGCGTCCCAAAGCACCTCGAGCGGCACATGGAAACCTGCCTGCCCCGCCTTGCCCAGCCAGGTCGAGGCATCGGAGACCCTTCCCATCGCCATGGCACGCAGTCCAGCCTCGTAATACCAGGCTGGATCCTCCGATATCAGGGCCAGCTTCGCGGTGACTGAATCGTCGGTGCCCCAGGATTCGTGGCCTAGCTTGATTATAGCTTCTGCCCAAAGATCAGCGTGGACTCCTGGATCCAGGACCTTGGGGAACAAGGCAAGGGCCTTCCCTGGCTGGTCATCGCGGAGATAGAGCCAGGCTGCTACCTGGGCCAGATTTTCATTCGCGGGAAAAGCCTTCCGCATCCGCTCGGCGGTCTGGAGCATTCGCCCGGCGTCGCCCTGGGATTCAGCTTCGGGCGACCGCTTAGCCAGCGAAAGCCAATCATCGGAACCCCTCGCCCGGGGATACAAGGCATTGAATGCTGCGGCCAGTGACTTGCCGTCCTGCCCGCCGGCTGCCAGGAGGGTATCGAGATCAAGCAAGCCCTGTGAAATGCCGGATGCCGCTCTTGCTCCCGAACAGGCCATCACGGCCAGGGCTGCAAGGACAAGCAGCGCTGGAATCCCCACACGACGCGGCAGCGGCATGGCCTAGCCTAGCCTGGCCTTCCTGATCCCGTCGAGGACACCGTTCACGAAGCGGTACGACTCATCGGAGCCGTACTCCTTGGCAATCTCGATCGCCTCATCGATGGTGATCTGGACCGGTATGTCCGACTGGAACAGGAGGGAATAGGCACCCACCCGGAGGATGGCCAGCTCCACCTTCTTGAGCCTTTCGAAGGACCAGTGCTGGAGCTGTCTCGTGATGGCCTCGTCCACGGTGACGATGTTCTCGATCGTACCAGCTATGAGGAGTCGGGCAAACACGAGGTTCTCGTCCTCGAGGTTCAGCAGCTTGTCCTTCTCGAGCCAGGCGAAGTCCAGGAGTTCCCTGAGGGGCGTACCCGAGGCATCCCAGGCGTACAGCGCCTGGAATGCGATGATCCGTGCCTTTCTCCGTGAGGACATCCCGTCCTCAGAAGTTCAGGTTGTCTTCGAAGACGGTAATGGTCGCCCGCTTCCTGATGTCGGCGAAGAGCTCCTTCTGGTACTGGTCGAGGAGGGTGGCCTGCTTGGAAGCAGTGATCCGCTGCTGGAGCATCTCCATCACCGTTGTCGACTGGCCCAGATAGGAATCGGAGAGCGAGAGCTGCTTCTGGGCTATCACCTCATTCACGCGGACCACCTGCAAACCAGCCTCATTCTCGATGACCTCGCTGATTTCACCTGCCTTCAGCTTGAAGACCTTGTCCATGAAAATTGCGCCATAGTTGCTCTGGTTCTGGGGAACCTTGGCTACAAAGAGCGAGGGCACGGCCTGGTATTGCGATCCGGGATCGGTGGCCTTGAGCACCATCTCGTCGAAACGTGCCGTACCCTCCCGAGCCTGGGCCGCGACCTGCCTGAAGTTGTTCGACACCTTGGTCCGGTCCGCGCCGGAAAGCGGCCTGAGATCGACATAGATAAGCGTTATTTTAACTGAGTCGGGCTGGACGAGGCTGGCCTTGTTCAGGTCGTACTCTTTCTTGACATCATCCGAGGTGGCCATGACCTGGGCGGACTTCAGGGCCTCGGCCTTGTACTTCTGGAGGTACTTGTCGAAGAGGATGGAGGAGCGCACATAGCTGCGGACATCGAAGGGTATGCCCTGGGAAATGAAGAGTTTTCCGAGTTGCTCGTCGGAAACAGCCTGGCCAAGGCGCTGCTTGTACTCCCCGATGCGCGCATCGACCTCAGGTTCCGTCGCCGTGAGCCTGACCTCTTCACTCGCGCAGTAGAGCATGAAAAGGTTCATGTCCACCGTACCACCGAGAAGCTGCTTTCTTTCATCGGTCGTCAGCTTGCGGGTTGCGGCGGCTTCAAGCCTCAGGATATTCGGCTTGAACCGGGAAACTGTCAGGGTTTCAGGCTTGCTGGTCTTGGAAAGCGAATAGGTCGCGAGCTTCAAGTCCTGGGGAAGGGGCGTACCGCTCGCAGGAGCGGCCCAGGCGGCAACCGCGGCCAGTATCGATGCAAGGAACAGTAGGCTGCGTTTCATAGTGCACCTTGGGAAGAGGTATCGACGTTGCCGGCTTGGACCGTTCCGGACAGGCACGGGTCCGCGACAACGCATCCCCGTCTTTCAACACTCGATTGTCAATGAAGATAGCAGGAAATCCGCAGCCTAAGCAAGTCAGATGGACTGGCTGCGGGCAATGCTGATCCCTGCCCGCTTCCGGAGGGCGGTAAGACCCGCCAGGCGAGGCTCAAGCTCGGCGGCCCGTGCTATGGCATCGATGGCAGCTTCGGTCTGGTGGTGTCGGAGATGGACCTCCGCTTTTTTCCTGAGGATCTGGGCCAGGTCATTGCAGGGAAGCATGAGCCCCGCTGCCTCGTCCAGGCGATCGAGATAGTCCTCGTCGTCCAGCACCTTGGGGAGCTTCTGGAGAAGCACTGTCCTGAAACGGAGTGCGACAACATCGAAGAAATATCGGAACCAGGGTTTTTCTGCCTCCATCTCGATCAGGCGACGGTAGTGGAGGTAGGCCTTGAGGATCCGGTCCCGGCGCTCGTATTCCTCGGCAATGCAGAAACGCGCATCCATGGCCTCGCCTCGATCGAGCCAGCGCTCGAGCCTGAAATCACCGAGTGAGCGCGCGCGCTCGAAAACTTCGAGCGCCTCGTCCTCGCGTCCGTGGAGAAGGTCATAGATGACAAGTTTCGCCTGGCTTTCGGGGTCTGAATGGCGGGCCTTGAGAAATGCGTGATAATCGAAGCCCCCTACCTCGGAGGCATTCCTCCGGAGGGCACGATCATGGATCCTTCGCCGCTCGGGATCCGACAGGACGCGGTAAGCCTCCAGGAGGAGGCGCATCGCCCCCTCGCTGGCCCTTCTGCCCCCTACCCTTGCGGCAAGGTCGGGATGGAGTTTTTTTGCCTTTCGACGGAACTCGCTCTTGATCTGGACCATGCCTGCCTCGGGAGGGACCCCGAGGATCTCATAGAAATCTGTCATGTTGAACTCATGCGACGGGCGGGAAGCTCAGTCTTCCTTCGCCTCTCCCTTGGATTTCAGGAGTTTTGTAGAGAAGATCGCATCGCGCTCGCGCTCTTCCAGGGATGCCTCTATAAAGGATTTCCGCGCACGGGATTCGGGGATCACGATCTTGTCGAGCGCGTTGACGCGGCGCTGGGTCTTCTTTACTTCCTTCGCAAGACGCCAGACTACGGTCCTGAGTCCCGCCATCTGGACCAGGACCTCAAGAAGTTCGGTGAACTCGGCCACTGTCTCGTCGGTATCGACCGTAGAGTTCATGAAGGAAGTCTGGAGAGTCCGACCGGGGATGACAGCCTCGAGCGAGGGGATGCGCTGTCCGGCGGCCTGCACCGTAGTTTCCCTGATCCGCATCGGATTCCTGGCCCCCTCGGCCAGCTCGCGGGCGCGCTCACGGCCTATCGAGAGTATCATGCGGCGCATCAATGGATAGGCCAGGCTCGCTTTTGTCTCGATCTTCCTCTCAAGGATGCGGACCTGATCGACGCGCTTCATCAGCTCCATCATCAGGATCTCGCGCTTGCGCTCAAGGAGTTCGTAACCCTCGACCGCCAGGGCCAGGTTTTCCTTCTCCTTGAGGAGATTGGATTTCGTCGGAGCGATTGTCTGCGTCGGCATGGTATCAGACCTCCACGCCTGCGGCCCGTGCCGCCTCCGCGTTCTCGACCGCCCTCGGAAGGTACTGCTCGATGAGCTTCTTCGAGACGCGGATCAGTTCCGTGCGGGGCAGGCAGGCTAAAAGCTTCCAGCCCAGGTCCAGGGTCTCCCCGATGCTGCGGTTCTCGTCCTCTCCCTGCAAAAGGAACTCGGCCTCGAAGCGCTCACCAAAACGGAGATACTGCTTGTCGAGCGGCGCCAGCTCTTCTTCGCCGATGATGGCAGCCAGGTTGCGCACGTTCTTGACCCGTGCATAGCAGGCGAACAACTGGCTCGAAACGTCCTTGTGATCTTCGCGGGTCATGCCTGGCCCGATGCCGTCTTTCATGAGGCGGGACAGGGAAGGAAGCACCGCGATCGGAGGATAGATGCCCTTCTCGAAAAGCTCGCGGTCGATGGAGATCTGGCCCTCGGTGATATAGCCGGTGAGGTCGGGGATCGGATTGGTCACGTCGTCGTTGGGCATCGACAGGATGGGAATCTGCGTTATCGAACCCGAGGACCCTTCGATCTTTCCGGCACGCTCGTAGAGGGCGGCGAGGTCGGAGTAGAGGTAGCCCGGATAACCCTTGCGCGAGGGAACCTCACCGCGCGAGGCAGAAACCTCGCGGAGGGCTTCGCAATAATTGGTCATATCGGTCATGACCACGAGGACGTGCATGTTCTTTTCGTAGGCCAGGTACTCGGCGGCGGTGAGGGCCGACTTCGGTGTCACGAGGCGCTCGATCGAGGGACTGTCCGCGAGGGAGAAGAACATGACGACGCGGGAAAGGACGCCTGACTTCTCGAAGGAATCCTGGAAGTAGCGGGCGACGTCGTACTTGATGCCCATCGCCGCAAAAACGATGGCGAAGGGCTCGTCTTTTGCGCCTTCGGTGGAGATTATCTTCGCCTGCCTGACAATCTGGGCCGCAAGCCGGTTGTGGGGCAGTCCGTTGCCCGAGAACAAGGGGAGCTTCTGGCCACGGATGAGGGTGTTCATGCCATCGATGGCGGAGACACCGGTCTGGATGAAGTCCTTGGGATAGACACGTGCGGCGGGATTGATCGGCGCACCATTGACGTCACGGAATTCGTTCGTGAGGATTTCAGGATAGCCGTCGGCAGGTCTGCCGAGGCCGTCGAAGATGCGCCCGAGCATGTCAAGGCCGACACGCAGCTCGAGGGGTTTCCCGAGGTACTCCACGCTTGTCTCATCGATGGTGAGGCCGGTATTGGCAGCAAAGAGCTGCACGGCCACCGCCTTCAGGGAGGTCTCGACGACACGTCCGATCCTCCGGCCACCGTCGCGGCCGCGGACAGCCACAAGTTCCCCGTAGCCGACTGTCTCGGTCCTCGCGGCTATGACGATCGGACCCTCGGCGTGGATGAGTCCGGTATGTTCGAGTCCCTTCATCGGGTTGCCTCCCCTGCCTTGCGACGCTGCAGCTCGTCGAACTGCACCGCGATCTCGCGCGTCGCAGCGCGGATGTCATCGAGTCTTTCGTTGGGAATCTCGCTCTTGAGCCGCGAGAGGCGCTCACGGATGGGCAGGGCGGTGATCATGGCAAGCGGGGTCCCGGATTTCACTGCAGCCTCGGCTTTCTTGTGGAATTCGAGGATCGCAGCAAGGAGGAGCATCTGCTTCTGGGGCGTGCAGTACTTGTCAACGTCATCGAAGGAATTCTGCTGTAGGAAACCGTTCTTGATCAGGTCGGCCACCACGAGGATGAGGCGCTGGTCGTCAGGCAGGGCGTCGGGACCGATGAGACGGACGATCTGCTCGAGTCGCTGCTCCTTCTTGAGGATCTCCATGGTCTTGGCACGGGTATCGGACCAGGTAGGATCCATCTTCTCCCACCACTCCCGCAGGTCATCGACATACTCGGAGTAGGAGTCGATCCAGGAGATGGCCGGGTAGTGCCGTGCGTAGGCAAGGTCCTTGTCGAGTCCCCAGAAGCAGCGGATAAAGCGCTTTGTATGCTGGGTGACGGGCTCGGAAAAGTCGCCGCCGGGAGGTGAGACGGCGCCGATGATCGATACGGAGCCGGGCTTGCCGGACTGCGTCTCGACACGACCGCCGCGCTCATAGAACTCCGCAAGGCGGGTAGGCAGGTAGGCGGGGAAGCCTTCCTCTGCCGGCATTTCTTCGAGGCGGCCGGAGAGCTCGCGGAGGGCTTCTGCCCAGCGGGAGGTAGAATCGGCCATGACTGCAACATCGTAGCCCATGTCGCGGTAGTACTCGGCCAGGGTGATGCCGGTATAGATGGACACCTCGCGGGCTGCGACAGGCATGTTCGATGTATTGGCGATCAGGATGGTCCGCTCCATGATCGAACGGCCAGTCCGCGGATCGACGAGGTGGGGGAACTCGGAGAGGACCTCAGTCATCTCGTTGCCACGCTCGCCGCAGCCTACATAGACGATGATGTCGGCGTCACAGTACTTGGCGATGGCATGCTGGGTCATGGTCTTGCCCGTTCCGAAGGCGCCTGGAACGGCCGAGGTGCCGCCCTTGGAGATCGGGAAAAGCATGTCGATGACGCGGAGTCCCGTCATCAGCGGTTCGGTCGGGGGCAGACGCTTGTTGGTGGGCCGTGGAAGCCGGACCGGCCAATATTGCATCAGCTTGAGTGCCAGTCCGGAGTCGGTGAACACGATAGGCGTATCAAGGTCATAGTCTCCGTCAGGGAGGACCTTGGTCACTTTCCCCGGCTTCAAGCCTGGGGGCATTATGACACGGTGTTCGGTGAGCTGGGTCTCCTGGATCGTCGCGATGAGGCTTCCTGGCTTGATATCGTCACCGACCTTCACCGTCAGCTTCGTCGGCCATTTCTGGGCGTGGTCAAGGGATTTCCCCTTGTCTCCCGCACGGATAAAGGAACCCGAGGCCTTCTTGAGCATGTCGAGGGGGCGCTGCATGCCATCGTAGATCTTGCCGAGGAGACCTGGCCCGAGCGTCACAGACAGGGGTCGACCGAGGGAAACGGCTGGCTCGCCGGGCTTCATCCCCGTGTTTTCCTCATAGACCTGTATGGTGGCTGTCTTGTCGTCCATCCGGATGATCTCGCCGACGAGGCGCATGTCGCCTACCTCGACGACATCGTAGAGTCCCGCCCCGCCAAGTCCCTCGGCCTGTACGACCGGGCCGGCAACGCGCGTTATGCGACCTGTGATCATGCTTTCAACGCCTCCGCGCAGAGGGCCTTCGCGAGATCGCCCCTCTTGATGTCGAGCAACTCAGCTTCGATGAGATCCATAGTTGCGGCAAGGCTAAGCTTGCCATCGACGGACTTGACCACGACACCGGCGGCCGGGAGCGTAGCGTCCTCGACAGCCTCTTTCGGCTCCGGCACACCGAGCACGCTCTTGACCGAGGCCCTGGCCCTGGACGCAGGCAAGCCCTTGTAGCGAAGCGACACTTCGCGGCCCGCGAAGACGCCAGCGGCACCTCTGAGCAGGCTTTCGGTCAGGGACAGGAGCTTATCCTCCCCTATCGTCGCCATGAAATCCTTCATGGCGCTGCGTACGCGGCCATCGACAAGCTCGGTCTTGTAGCGGATCTTCTCGAGCGGCACGCGGGCAAGGGTCTCCGCGCGTTGTCGGGCGATCCATATCTCGGAGAGACGGGTTACCTCGTTTTTCGAGACCTTTATCCGCTCGACAGAGGCTGTAGCGGTCTGTGCCACTTCCTCGTCGGCATCCCGGTGGATACGCTCTGCCGTCTTCCGGGCCTCTTCGAGGATTTCCTTCTGGATGGCCTCGGTATTTCCTATCTCTTCCATGCCTGCTCCTGATCGACGCGCTCTGCGCGCTTTGACGCGCTCTGGCTCGCTTTAGCTAAATCATCACCCCGATCGCCTCGCGAATCGCGTCGACGATGCTCTTACGATCCCCCGCACGGGCTCCCTGTCCGGGAACCTCGACGATCAGGGGGTAGGCGCCCGACATCTGCCAGGCTTTTACTTCTTCCTCAAGGAGATCAGCGACCTCTTCGGTCAGGATGAGGACCTTGATCGTCTCGCCTCCGGAAAGCTCACCGGTCGCCCTGCGGAACGCATCCAGCGCCTCATCACGGCCGGAGGCTGCCCTGCCGTCCACTCCAGCCATCCTGAAGGCGAGGACGATCTCCTCCTCGGCGACGACAAAGATTCCAGCCACGCTACATCGTCAGGCAGAGGATGGCGACGAGGAATCCCCAGAGGCAGATTCCTTCCGCAAGACCAAGGAAGGGCAGTGCCTTTCCTGAAAGGCTCGCATCCTCGGCGATGGCACCCATGGCAGCCCCGCCGACGCCGCCGACCGCTATGCCACCACCGATGCAGGCAAGGCCGACCGCAAGACCGGCGCCAATGTATTTCAGGGCCTTGAGATCGACGCCAAGAGCCGGTTCAGCGGTCTGGGCAGCGACGCCGATGACCGTGCCGACAACGAAGAGAATCCCGAGTGCGATGCGCTTGTTCATGAGCTACTCCTTGGAAAAGGTGAATTTGAAGGGCGCGAACAACGTTCCCGTTTCAGTGACGAACTTGGAAAGAAACTCGTAGTACTGCAACCTCACGACCTGGATGGCTACGACCATGCCCTCGAGCACGAGGATGATGATATTGAATAGAACAACTATGAGGGCTTCCAGGAAGAAACCGAGGGGGCTGCCGTCGTTGACCATGCTTCCCATCTTGAAGGCCACGAAGGAGAGGACGACATGGGAAAGGGCGAAGGCGCCGACCCGCAGGAATGAAAGGGTCACGGAGAAGTAGTAGGAAAAGGTCTCGATGACGATGACCAGGGCCTTGATGACGTTGGCGAACATGCCGTCGTCGTCGTGGTGGGTGTGGCCGTCGATGAGGCCCACAAGCTGCTCCTCGAAGATCAGCAAGACCACAGGGAGGCCCAGTGCCACCGCGTCCCACCAGCCCAGGCCGAAGGGGCTGTTCACGAGGACCCTGACCGCCATGCCGATCGACCACCAGAGGAAGATTGCACCGCAGAGTCCGGTCTTCTGGAAGATGGCGTACCCCACCCTCCCCCGCTTGATGGTATCGGCGATGTTGAAGATAAGTCCGAGGGAGTTTATCAGCACCCCGATGCAAAGGGTGAAGCCGAAAAACACCATGATGGTTCCGATGGTATCGACCCCCGGAAGGAGGTCGAGGAACCGCGCCTCCTCGTGACCGAGGAAGTGTCCGGTGAGGAATTTCTCGAAGGGTTCGAGGACCGCTTCATTCGAGAAGAAGGAACCGGTCAGTACACCCATGATCATCGAGCCGATGCCGGACGCGATCACGATGGGAGCGAACTTCTTCCAGTGCCTGAGGGACTTGACCCACCCGAACTGGAGCCCGATCCCGGCAAGCAGAATGAGCCCGCCCTGCCCTACGTCCCCGAACATGATGGAAAAGAGGAAGACGAAAAAGGTTCCGACAAAGGGCGTCGGATCGACTGAGCCGTAATGGGGAACCGCATAGGAGACCACCATGCGCTCGAAGCTCCTGAAGAAGGGGATGCGCTGGAAGAGGATCGGCACTTCCTCCTTCCCACTGCGCACGGACTCGATTTCACGGGGCATCCTCGTTCGGAGGGCGACACGGTTTCCTGAAACCCCGGCAAGCTTCGCAGCCACATCCTTGATGCGCGGGCGAGGGATCCATCCCTCGAGGCGAAGGGTCTGTTCCGTACCCTCAAGCCCGGCTTTCAGCGTCTCGATTGCATCGGCAACAGCCCACACCGACGCAAGCGCCTGCCACTCTGCACTCACTTCGCCGGCAAGTTGCCGTCGCCGCTTTTCGAGGGCGATGCTCGTATCCTCGAGGGCCGAAAGCTCCTTTTCCAGTGCCAGGGGCAACTCTACCGGAATTCCAGAGAAACCCTCAGGAAAGACCTTGGGAGTGAAACCGCATTTCTGGAGTTCCGCATCGAGGGCAAAACGACCTGAACGGGTCGTGGCGGCGACAATCATTCCCCTTCCATCGACAGGGTAGATCATGCCCTTGCCGCCGAGCTTTGCGCCAAGATCGGCCTGCACCGTGGGGTTGACGGTTCCTATGCGAACCGAGAGGAAGGAAAGGTTTTCAAGGGAAAGCCAGGGAAGCTCGAGGCCCGCGAAGGCTTCCGCTTCGGCAAGGGCCTCGCGCGTGCGGTTGATGCGGTTCTGGTTTGCGCTGAGGTCTGCATCGAAGCCGGCAACTTTTGCCCAGAGCCCCTGGAGCCGCTCTACGTCCGATGGACCGGGCATCCGCGCCCCGGCAGGCACGACATCGGGAAATTCAAAGCCTAGAATCCGCTTGATCGTCTGGACCCGCTCGAAGGACTCGGCGTGTTCACGGGGTCTGGATGCGGCTGAAGCCCTCCCGTTCCCGCTCAGCGACAGGTCATCGCCTGAAGCGATGGCCTTCGCCTCGGCAACGAGCTGGAAACAACCCTCGGCTCCGAGCACTTCGAGGATCGCGTCAATGTCGCGTCTCATGGCGACGATCTCGACCTTCTTCATGGGGAGGATGCTCATGCGTAGGCTCCCGTGAACTGCGCCGCAAAGGCCGCTATCTCTTCGGATGGGGCTTCCAGATGGATGCCCTCAAGAACGCCGAACAGGGCGGCAGTCTCGTATTCCTTGATCCTGAAATAGGAGTAGAGCGGCACATAGCCGCCGAGATTCATGTGCATCGCCTGCACCAGGACCGAGAAGATGCGCCTGCGCGCCTCTACCTCGACATGGCGGACATCGAGCCGCCAGTCCTCGCCGCTGCGGGCGTTTTCATTGATGAGATCCTCGTAGGCCCAGCCCGACCAGGACGATTTGTTGTCCGGCACCCGCTCAAGGGCGTCGAGCGCATGATGAGTCGCGTCCGCCCCCCGGAGTGCGACCAGGAGGGGAAGGATCTCATCCGGACGCATCCCGTAATATCGCCTGAGCCTGAGAGCCCAGATCACGTTCTCGAGTTCCACTTCCTTCTTGATGACCCGCTGCATGGAACCCTTGAGACCGGAAGGAAGCCTGCGCGTCTCTTTCCACAATTCCGCATAATACTGTTGATCGAGGCGGCACTTCGCCGCCGTGGCCTCGCGTGAGGAGTTTTCTCGCGAAAAGGCCCCTTCCCGTGAACCGGATTCTGCAAGCCAGGAGAAGCGACGGTGCGTGAACATCCTGGCGCCATCGGGGTATTGGCTTTCGTCGACCGAGGGCCGGACCACGAAGGCCGCGTGTTCGGGAGCCTGCTCAGAGCCCTCTCCGAGGGCGATGATGAGGCGCTTTACATAGCCGAATTCGCCCTTCCTGAGCAGGGCCTTGAAGAATCCCTCATGCTTGGACACCTGCCCCGCCAGGGAAATGAATTCGCCCACTGCCTCGGTCTCAAGCCTGCGTTCCGCGGCGGAAACGAGGAGTCGCTCGGGAAGCGGGGGTGCGGTCTCGGCAAAGAGGACCTTCCAGACTTCCGCGACCCGACCCTGCTTGGCCAGCACAGAAGCCTTCGATCCAAGACGGCAACGTGAAACCGCGCCCAGGACGCGGGCATAGCTGTACTCCGGCTGGAAACTCGACGCCATGTTACTTCGCGCCGAGTGCGGCTTCGCAAACTGAGCGAAACTCGGACGGAGCGACAGGGGTCGCATCGAGTTCCTTGCGATACGATGAAATCAGCGTCTCGTACTCTGTGCGCACACTCTCGACTGCCTTCGTCTTTCGATCGTTGGCTTCCCTGACAGCCTGTTCGTAGGCGGCAGCATGCTCGGTTTCTGCCTTGTCCTTCGCCGCGGCAACCCTGGCGCCGGCAGCCTTGCGGGCATCTGACACAAGCGATTCAGCCTGCTTTTCAACCTCGAACAGCTTGCCAAGAAGATCCTGTGATGACATGCAATGCCCCCGCTGAATTAGTCGTTGCGAACTGAGGAAAAAAGAATTCCTCGAAAAAACCTTCCTGTCGAGCCGAAAAAACCAATTATAGGTCAATTCCACGTGCTGGAAGAATCGCTTTCCCGGGACACACTAGCGACCGAAATTCTACCGTCCTGCCTAACGCAAGGAGCCGGCTCCATCAGCCAGCTCCCATTCATGATCATGTGTTCACGTATCTACTTTCCTGCAGGAGGAGCATCCGTCGCCGGAGATGGCGTTCCGGGGCTTGCTGCATCAGCAGGTGCCGGAGCAGCGGGAGCCTGGTTGGCTGCATTCCACCACTCAGAGGCTGTCGGGGCCACTTTGACCTTGGAAGCCTCAGCCTCGACATTACCCATCGAGCCCTTATCAAGGAGGGCCAGGGAAAAGGAACACACGAAAAAAAGCGCTCCAAGCACATAGGTAAAGCGCTGGATTACCGTACTTGAACGGGAACCGAAGGCGGAGTTGCTGGAGCCGGCAAAGATCCCGCCGAGACCCTCAGCACCCTCGTTCTGGATCACTACGACAAACACAAGGAGTACGCAGACAATGACGAGAATGACAAGAAGGAAGATACTAAGGATGCCCATACGACAAACTCCAGTTGGGTGCTGCGATCCTATCTCCGCAAAACGGGTCGGATGGCCGGAAAACGGCAAGGCATAGTATCGGGAACCCCGGGATTGTGCAAGCCTGCCCTTTCCGGCCGACGCCTGGACTTCAGGCGCTGAAATCCACGATTGGAACAAAGGTCTCGGGCTTGAGACTCGCTCCGCCCACCAGGGCCCCGTCGATATTGGGCATCCCCATGAGTTCGGCAGCATTGTCGGCCTTAACCGAACCACCATACTGGATGACCATTGCCTTGGCCGCAGCCTCTCCGTATAGGCCGCCAAGGACCTTCCGGATATAGAGGTGGACGGCGTCGGCATCCTGGGGAGTAGCTGTCTTTCCGGTTCCAATGGCCCAGACCGGCTCATAGGCGATGATGACCCGGGCCAGAGCGGCAGCATCCACGCCCTTGAGCCCATCACGGACCTGAGTGCCGATGACCGATTCGAGCTTCCCGGCCTCTCGCTCCTCCAGCGTCTCCCCCACACAGAGGATGGGCTCAAGGCCATGCTTCAAGGCCAGGAGGAGCTTCTTGTTGATGAGGGCATCGTCCTCGCGATAGGAATGACGGCGCTCGGAGTGACCGAGGATCACGGTCTGGACACCAAGGTCCTTGAGCATGAGGACCGACACCTCACCGGTGTGGGCGCCCTGTTCCTCAGGTCCCATGTTCTGGGCACCGAGACGGAGCTGCGTGCCCTTGACCACCTCGGCCACGGAAGCAAGGGCGGTGAACGCGGGTGCGATCATGACCTTCTGCCTTGTCGAGCCAAGTTTCGATACGAGATCCCTGGCCAGGGCTACGGACTCGGCCACCGTCTTGTGCATCTTCCAATTGCCGGCGATGTAGAATTGTTTCATACGGACTCCTATCTCTGCTCGAGGACGGCGATGCCGGGAAGGACCTTGCCCTCGAGGTATTCGAGACTGGCGCCACCACCCGTAGATACGTGCGTCATCCTGTCTGCGAGCTTGTACTTGTTGACCGCGGCTACCGAGTCACCGCCCCCCACAACCGACATCGCGCCTTTTGAAGTAGCCTCGGCAACAAGCCGCGCGACTGCCTCGGTACCCTTGGCGAAGGCATCGAACTCAAAGACGCCGACTGGCCCGTTCCACACGATGCTCCTGGCCCCGAGGATGAGGTCCTTGTAAAGGGCTATCGTCTTCGGTCCCACGTCGAGGCCCATCCTGCCGTCCGGCACGTCGAGGGAATCGATGGTCTCGGCCGGGGAGTCAGCGGCAAAGGCGGCGGCAACGATGTGATCGACCGGGAGGACGATCTTTGTGCCCTTGGCCTTGGCGCTTTCGAGGAGCTTCTTCGCCGTATCAAGGAACTCGTCCTCGACAAGGGAGCCGCCGACTGAGTGCCCCTGGGCCTTGAGGAAGGTATAGGCCATGCCGCCGCCGATAATGAGGGCCGAGGCGTTCTTAAGGAGGCTCTCGAGCACTGCGATCTTGGAGGAGACCTTGGCGCCTCCGATTATGGCGACCATTGGCTTGGCCGGATTCGTAAGCATTGGTTCAAGATGGGCGACTTCTTTTTCCATGAGAAAGCCACCGACCTTTATAGTACAGAACTTCGACATGGTCGCTGTGGAGGCATGGGCACGGTGGGCGGTGCCAAAGGCATCGTTGACGTACACGTCGCCGTAGGTCGCCAGCTCCCGGCCGAGGACTTCCTGCTTCGCCTCGTCCTTCGCGGTCTCTTCCTTGTGGAAGCGTGTGTTCTCGAGCATGGCGACGCCGCCTTCGGGAAGCGCGTCGATGGCGGCTTTCTGCCCCATGCATGAGGGCAGGAAGGTGACAGGCTTGCCGAGCTTGCCCGCAAAGTACTCTGTCACAGGCTTCATGCGATGCTTGCCGTCGAGGTACTTCTCGAGATCGAAGGGCTTGCCCTCCTTATCCGCCTTTCCCCTGGCCTTTTCAGCATCCTTGTCAGGATCGCCGAGATGTGACATGAGGACAAGGCTGCGGGCACCCTGCTCCAGTACGTACTGTATGGTAGGAAGGGCGGCCATGATGCGGGTGTCGTCCTGCACCTTCCCGTCCTTCATGGGTACGTTGAAATCAACGCGCATAATTACGCGCTTTCCCTTGAGGGGGATGTCCTTGACTGTCTTGATCACGGGAGGGCTCCTTTTAAAAGGGCCACCCTCGCGGGCGGCCCTCATAGTTGTGATTACTTCTTGCCGTCCATGTAGCGGAGAAGGTCGACGACACGGTTGGAGTAGCCCCACTCGTTGTCGTACCAGGAAACGACCTTGAAGAAGCGCTTCTCGCCGGGGAGATTGTTCTCTTTCGTGGCCAGGCTGTCATAGATCGAGGAACGGTTGTCGTGGATGAAATCCGTGGATACCACTTCCTCGTTGCCATAGCCCAGGATGTCCTTGAGGTAGGACTCGGAAGCCTTCTTGAGGAAACCGTCGATCTCCTCGATGGAACTGTCGCGGCTGGAGGTGAAGGTGAGATCGACTACCGACACGGTCGGGGTTGGAACGCGGAAGGACATGCCGGTGAGCTTGCCCTTGGTCTCTGGAATGACTTCGCCGACTGCCTTGGCGGCTCCGGTGGTCGAGGGGATGATATTGATGGCTGCCGCACGGCCGCCGCGCCAGTCCTTCTTCGACACGCCATCGACCGTTTTCTGGGTGGCCGTGTAGGAGTGGATGGTCGTCATGAGTCCCTTGTCGATTCCAACGCCTTCCTTGAGGAGGACGTGCACGAGGGGAGCCAGGCAGTTGGTGGTACAGGAGGCGTTGGAGACAACCAGATGCTTCGAAGGCTCGTATTTCTCATTGTTGACGCCCATCACGAACATCGGGATTTTCTTGGTCTCGTCCTTGCTCTTGGCGGGACCGGTAAGAATGACCCTCTTGGCGCCCGCCTCGAGATGGCCCCATGCCTTCTCATCGTTGAAGAGGCCGGTTGCCTCGATGACGTACTCGACGCCGAGCTTGGCCCAGGGGAGATTCTTGAGCTCCTTTTCGGCCATGACGCACTTGATCTCGTGGCCGTTGACCACGAGGGTGTCGGCTTCGGCGAGGGAAGCATCGCTCTTCTTCGCCGAGATCGCAGCCTTCATGCGACCCTGAACCGAGTCGTACTTGAGCTGGTAGGCAAAGTACCCTGCATCAGTGGAAACATCGACTACAGCCACGACATCGACCTTGTCCTTGCCCAGGAGTCCCTGCTCGACCAGGGACTGGAACACGAGGCGACCGATCCTGCCGAAACCGTTGATGGCAACTTTCATCGAAAACCCCCTCGAAAATGGAAACGGATGTGCCCATGACGGGCGGAATACAAACGCTGAAAACCTTCCCCCGGCAACGCGGAGGCTCTGGGTTCCAAATCGTTAAAAGGATAGCGAAAATGTCCCTCTCTGGTCAACGAGGGGGAAAAGAGGATTCTGTCAACAAGGAATCCGGGATTTTACGGGCTGTGCTTCGCTGTGCTTCGCTGCGCTGTCTGCCCGGATCCTGCCCCCCTTTCATGGATTTCCTGCGCCGTGACAGTGCCTGGATGATGGGGTAAGTGGATCAGGATAAATCCAGACAGGCATGCGGATTCGCAAGTCAGGCTAAAATGAGGTAAACTAAGGTAAGCCCCCGGTCGATACTGCTACTGTTGAAGTAGCGGCCATGGTTCCCCTCCCAGTACACCATGGCTGGCCTTCGATCCCCTAAGGGGTTGGCCGGTTTTTCCCCAAAAACCGGCCTTTTTATTTTCCTTTGATTCCTGCGCTGGTTCCCTGGTTGCCCACAGTCCGGGAGCAGGTGACTTTATTGACCATTTCGGGTGCTTCGCATAGTGTGGCCGCTATGTCTCCCCGTTCCCGGACCCTCAGAATCGCGCGGATCCTCCTCCTGGCGACGCCAGTCGTGGCAATACTCGTCGGGATACTTGCAGGGATCGGGATCGCAGCGACCAACAATATCAGCAATTCCGAGAACTTCACCGATTTCAAGGCAGCCCTGCCCACCAAGATCCTCGACATCAAGGGAAGGCTTGTCACCGAATTTTCCTCCGATGAAAAGAGGGAAATGATCACGCTCAAGGAACTGCCCCGGCACCTCGTAGATGCAGTGCTTACCCGTGAGGATAAGACCTTCTACCAGCATCATGGCTTCACGCTGAAAAGCCTCGTCCGCGCTTTCTGGGGCAAGGTTTCAGGCCAAAGCCTGGGTGGTGGGTCGACTATCACCCAGCAGCTCGTTGGCGCCTTGAACTATGTTGACCGGAGCGACATCAGCTATGGGCGAAAGGTTGTCGAACTGTGGTGGGCCCTCCAGCTCGAGCGGCGCTACACCAAGGATGAAATCCTTGAACTCTATCTCAACCGGACATACATGGGGGCGGGTTGCTACGGTGTCGAGGCTGCAAGCAAATTCTACTTCGGGCATTCCTCCCGCGAGATCAGCCTGGCCGAGTCCGCCATCCTCGCGATCCAGCTTTCCAGTCCAACACGGTACAATCCCATCTCCAATCCAAACAACGCGAGGGAGCGATCCCGCGAAATCCTGGATCAGATGGTCGAGCACGGTTTCACGACAAAGGAAGAGGCTGAAGCCAGCTTTGATGAATACTGGACGAGCTTCGACTACACAAGGGCAGCCTCGAGCGCCTATTTTTCCCGCGACGACAAGGCTCCCTGGTTCAGCGAATACGTGCGCCGGCAACTGGAAGACATGCTCTATGGCTCACTGGACATCTATAAAGACGGCTTCACTGTCCATACAACCCTCGACCTCGACATGCAGCGCCTGGCCGATTCCACGATGAAGGGCGGCATTGACAGGGCCAACAAGGAATTCCAGGCTTCGAGTTCCCTAAGGCTCGGAGAGGCGACAAACACCTATATCCCGATCGTCGAGATGCTGGGCCTGGCCTTCGACCTGTCTCCGCTCTTCGCTTCTGAATCAAAGGTGCGGTCCAGGACCTTCGACTATTTCGAAAGGAAGCTCACCCCCACCATCGACGCCGCAGCCCTCCTCTTCGGGATCTCCGATCTCAAGACAATGACAAATGCGAGCTACGGCAAGCAGAAACTGAATCTCGAGAAGGAAAGGGTCGAAGGTGCCCTGATAACGATCGAAAACGATACCGGACGGGTCATGGCCATCGTCGGCGGTTCAAAGTTCGATCAATCCAACCAGCTGATCCGGGCCACCCAGGCACGGCTGATGCCCGGCTCGACCTTCAAGCCCCTGTACTACTCTGCTGCCATCGACTCGAGGAAGTTCACGGAAGGAACCCTCATCGACGACAGTCCCGTGGTCTTCTACAACGAGGACGGGACTCCGTATATTCCGCTCAACTTCAAGGGAGAATGGAAGGGGACAGTGCTGACCTGGTACGCGCTCGCGCACTCCATGAACGTCCCATCCCTGAAGGTCCTGGATGGTATCGGCTTCGACGCTGCCATCACGCGGGCTGCTGCCCTGCTCAACATCACCGACCCGACTGAAATCCAGCGCACCTTCCCGCGCGTCTACCCCCTTGGGCTGGGTGTCATCGGCGTCTCTCCCATACGCTTGGCGCGTGCTTTCACGGTCTTCGCCAACCAGGGGCGGGCAGCCGATCCCATAGCCATAATCTCGGTCGAGGACCGGGATGGACGCATCATCCTTGAGCCTGAAAAGGACCTCCGGGCGGAACAGAAACGGAAGGGGCCCGCCGCCCAGGTGATAAGCCCGCAGACTGCGGCAGTAATGGTAGACATGCTCCAGCGAACGGTGCAGTCGGGAACCCTCGCCGGTCCTGCAGCGTCGGGCCAGATGTTCAAGTACAAGGATGTGGAGGGAAAGGATTATACGCTACCCTCGGCTGGAAAGACCGGAACAACCCAGAACTGGGCTGATGCCTGGACCGTCGGCTTCACACCATATTATACGACAGCCATCTGGTTCGGTTTCGACAAGCCTGGCAATTCCCTCGGGGTCAACCAATCAGGCGCCGTCCTCGCGGGCGACGTCTGGTCACGCTACATGCGGGGTATCAACCGGGGCCTCCCCATGCGGAGCTTCACGCGACCGCAGAGCGGCCTGGTGCAGGTCCAGGTCTGCGCGGTATCGGGTCAGCTACCTACGGAATTCTGCAACCAGGGCTCGGAAAGCCTCCTCTT
>CAIJMU010000116.1 GCA_903821875.1 uncultured Spirochaetota bacterium | reverse complement strand
GCAAACCCTCTCCGGTAGCTTTTCAGCGATCATCGCAGACATGGACATTGATAGCGCAAGCTTTGCAGTGGTGACAACGCGGGGTCACCTAACGGACCTCGAATGCGTCCACGCCCTTCTTCAAAAGCGACCTCGGTACCTTGGCTTTATTGGGAGCTCACGAAAGACCAGGCTCATCCTCGAACAGCTGGTCATCGAGGGCTTTGAAATGGAGCGCTTGAATGCCTTGTGGGCGCCCATTGGCCTCGACATAGGTGCTGAAACTCCAGCAGAAATCGCCATTTCCATCCTGGCGGAGATCATCGCAGTAAAGCACGGAGCACTGTTGCCAGCTGCCCCGGGCAGGGCTCGACGAATCCTGAAAACCTGAGAGCCGGAACGACGATGGATCTGTTTTCTGCCCTCGATGGCCTTGTTCCCTTGCACCGGGGAAGCGGAGCAATCGTCGCCTTGGTTGGGGCGGGGGGCAAGACCACTGCGATGTTTTCTCTGGCATCCGAGGCGAAGGACCGGGGACTATCGGTCATTGTCACTTCAACGACATCCATCCGTGATCCACGGCAGGAAGTGGGGAGGTCTTTTGACAGCTTCCTCACTGAGCTTCCGACCGAGGTGCTTCCTGCTGCTTCCATCACGGTGCTGGCTAGCTCAGTGCGAGAAGGTGGCAAGGTTTCCTGGCCTGCCCCGGATTTGGTCGGATCGCTCAGGCCCTACGCCGATCTGATCCTGGTTGAGGCGGATGGATCCCGGGGCTTGCCAGTCAAGGCTCCGGCTGTCCATGAACCGGTGATGCCCTCTAGCGTCGATCTGGTTATTGGCTGCATTGGTCTTGATGCGGTGGGAGCTCCCGCAGCTTCCGGCAGGGTCCATCGCCTCGCTGAATTCCTGCGTATTGCCTTCCTTTCAGAGGGGCAGGATATCACCCCAAATGCCATCGCCCGTCTCGTCAGGCATCCTGAGGGTCTCTTCAAGTCGAGCCCGCGGGCAGCCCGGCGAGT
The DNA here is from genome assembly GCA_903821875.1 of uncultured Spirochaetota bacterium. Taxonomy (GTDB): domain Bacteria; phylum Spirochaetota; class Spirochaetia; order Treponematales; family Rectinemataceae; genus CAIJMU01. Next base: position 7,138 of record CAIJMU010000116.1, on the reverse strand, counting down.
GCTCCTGTTCACGAAGGCAGAAACGCTTTCCCCTGAGGATGCCTGCAGTCTCGAAGCGCTTTCCTCAAGTTTCCACGTGGATCGATTGCTGTGGGGGAGGCGTGACCTGGCAGGCAGGCTGTCTTTGGATGAGTCAGGGATGGCGATCCCACGGACTCATCCCCTTGTCGTTGTCCGTGGAGCAGGAGACCTGGCTACGGGCGTCATCATTCGACTCTGGCGCTCAGGCTATCGTATTGTCGCCCTCGAATGCTCCGCACCTACGGCGATCAGGAGGACAGTAGCCTTTTCGGAGGCTGTGTACAAAGGAGTTGCTACTGTGGAGGGCCTCAATGCCAGGCTCGTGCCTGACCCAAGAGCAGCCCTGGCCCTGCTGGAAAAGGGAGGGGAAATTCCGGTATTGGTCGATCCAGAAGCCTCCTCCCTTAAGGAATTGTCACCTACCGCCCTCATCGATGCCATCATAGCCAAGCAAAATCTCGGTACCACAGGAGCCATGGCTCCCGTGGTGATAGGTCTTGGCCCTGGCTTTGTGGCTGGGGAGGATGGGATTGTCGACATAGACGCAGTCATTGAGACTAATCGCGGACATGATCTAGCGCGCATCATATGGAAGGGGAGGGCGGCAATCGATACTGGTATTCCGGGTGATCTCGGTGGTGCCAGTGAAGGACGCGTCCTCAAGGCTGAGGTTCAAGGAAGAATTATGCCACTTGAAGAGATCGGAGCCTATGTTCGGTCTGGACAGCCAATTGCTTTTATTGCAACACATAATGGCGACATGATGGTGTATAGTAAAATAGACGGGATTCTCCGGGGGATGATTCGTCCAGGCTTTGAAGTATGGGCCGGGCTCAAGATCGCAGATGTCGATCCGCGAGGACGGGAGGAAAACTGCGCCACAGTCTCCGACAAGGCGAGGGCACTTGGAGGGGCAGTTCTCGAGGCCTTGCTCGCCAGGGGAATCACGCCATGAAGGACTTGCATGTCTAGTCCGAAACAGCGGGTGGCAACTCTTGCCCTTCCAGCAGTCTTCGCTGCCCTCATTGCTGCCGGCGCCTTCATGATCGTGCCCATGCCTGGGGTGCCTGTCCCCCTTGTTCTCCAGAACATGCTCGCAGTCCTGGCTGGACTCCTCTTGGGCCCATGGAAGGGCTGCCTGTCCGTCCTCCTCTTCCTCATGCTCGGTGCGCTGGGCTTTCCTGTCTTCTCAGGAGGCCATGGGGGGCTGGCCTGGCTCGCAGGGCCTACCGGGGGTTATCTCGCTGCGTATCCGGTAGCAGCCTTCGTTGGAGGCTTCATTTCGAAGGGCTCTGGGACCAGACCGAGAACTGCTCTCAGGACGAGCCTTGCCACAGTGCTTGCCTTCACTATCATTCTCTGCCTGGGTGCGGCTCGGCTCATGAGCTACAAGTCCATCAGCTGGATTGCCGCCCTGAGCGTCGGGATACTCCCCTTTATTCTCGGCGATTCAGTAAAGGCTGTCCTGGCTGCTCTTATCGGGATCCGCCTCGGACCCTTTGTGGATCGGGTCATGGCACAGGCTGACGAAAGCTTCACGGAATCGTGATGCCTGCTCTTCTTGAAGCTCGGGCCCTCAGCTATGCCTTTGAGAAAGGCCGGCCGATTCTGACAGGGATCTCCCTAAAAGTGGAGCGAGGCGAGTTTGTTGTCATTGCAGGGAGAAATGGTTCGGGCAAGACAGTGCTCGCCAAGTGCCTTGCGGGCATACTCGATACCAAACCCGAATCCGTCCTGTATCAAGGCACAGAGTACAAGAAACTCAAAGGCAGTCCAGCCACCTGTGTTGCCTATCTTTTCCAGGATGCACGCCTCCAGATTCTTGGGGATACCCTCCTGGATGATGTCCGATTTGGCCTCGAATCCCTCAAGCTAGGTCTCGCGGAGGAGGAAGGCCGGGGACGAGCCTTGCTCGCCAGCGTCGGCCTTGGAGGAAAAGAGTCGATGCCTCCCTGGCAACTATCAGGTGGAGAGCAGCGCCGACTGGCGATAGCGGGGGTGCTTGCCTTGGCACCTTCTGTCCTTATTCTCGACGAACCCTTCGCCAATCTGGACTGGCAGAGCGTCGCTGGCCTTCTCGTATTGCTTGACCACCTGGCAGCAGCTGGAACAACGATAGTCATCGTGACGCATGAACTTGAGAAGGTTGTCGGTCGGGCAGATCGGCTCGTGGTGCTCGAGGACGGGGAAGTGGTAGCCGACTCTACGCCTCGGGCCCTGGTTGGAGCAGGACTTGAAGCCTGGGGCCTTCGCAACCCGCTCCGGCCCTCTGACAGGCTCGAGGACCTTCTCTGGATAGGGGGAAAAGGACCATGAAGCGGGGGCCCATCTCTGCCATTGCAGCCCCGTCACGGCTTCTTGCCTTATTCATTCTGATTCCCGGCATCTTTGCAGCCTCCCTGCCCGCCTTGGGAGTCACCTTTGCCTGCTGCGGTTTTGTTTTGGGGCTCGAGGGCCTCGGGGTCCGGCAGATTCTGCGAGAACTGCCAGGATTGCTCGTGCTTTGCATTCTCGTGGTGGGAATGGACTGCATCACCATAGGGCAGGGCATGGGTTTCAATCTTCGGACCCTCCCATTCTCTGCACGACACGCCCTCGCCCTGGCTACATCCTATGCCCTGGCCCTGCTGTTCTACCGAGCGACACCTAGTTCGGAGCTACGCCATGCGACCGCCCGGCTGGGTTCATGTATCCCGGGTAGAGGTGGTGCAGACCTGAGCCTGGCCCTCTTCCTTGTACTGGGATTCATTCCAGTCATTTCCCGGGAGTGGACCGAATCCTGGGAGGCGGGACGAGCGCGGGGAATAGCGCGCCGCTTTGACGCAGGGTCAGCGATCCGCGTTATCGAAGCCTTTCTTCGAAGGATCATCCTGGCGGCCTGGAGCTTGCCTGAGATACTCGCAGCACGAGGCTGGACAGGAGAAAGCCCTCGAGGGCGAGGAATAGGCAGCGGGCCAAGCGTCATTGCACCCATTGTCGCTGCTGTCTTCAGCGCCTCTGCCCTCTGTGGCTGGATCTAGAGTTCAGAACCCCGGCATGTCGTACAGCCCGCCAGCATTGGTGACGTCAGTCCACCCCGAGGCCTTGAGCATCTGGGCCGCCATCGCCGAGCGCGCGCCAGAGGCGCAGTACAGGACCACCGGCTTGTCCTTGGGGCCTACTTCGGCGAGGCGACTTGCGAGCAAGCCTACTGGAATGTTGCGGGCTCCCTCGAAATGCTCATCCCCATACTCATCGGGATTCCGGACATCGATGACAGCTGCTCCTGCCTTGATCTTGTCTGCAATGCTCATGTCGTGCTCCTTATGCTCGCCCTGGCGCCAGGCTGCGAGGATCTCGCGGGATGTTCACGCGTGCCGATAGTCAGGATCGAGCCGGAGTGTAAGCCAACCGCCTGCGACGTAGCGCAGGTCCGCAAAGCCAAGCTGAACGAGTTGTCGCAGTGCAAGATGGCCTTCGAAACCAGCCCTGGATAGAATGATGATAGGAAGATTCTTTGGCAACTGATCCTGTGAAAAGCGGAGCTCGTCGAGAGGGATGTTGGTCGCTCCGGTCGGAGCTCCCTTTCCATGCTCTCCCCGGGTCCGAACATCGAGGAAAAAGGCCTTGCCGCTTGCAGTTTCCGCAAGCGCGCTCGTGGAGGATACTGACCTGGAATATCCAGATAGTTCGTTTTGCGCCGCAAAGGCAGCCATATTCAGGATGTCGTTGGCTGAGTTGTAGGACGGGGCATAGCACAGGTCGAGTTCCGCCAGATCCGAAATAGCCTGCTTGCCTGCGATCATTGCAGCAATGACATCAATCCTTTTTTCAACATCGGCCTTTCCGAAAGCCTGGGCTCCGAGTATCAACCCGTCTTTCCTGGAATACACGAGCTTTAAGGATATTTCCTGGTAGCCTGGCATGTAGCTCACATGGTTGCCCTTGTGGATGATGGCGGCCCCGAACTCAATGCCAGACTCGGCTGCGGCTTTTTCTCCAAGGCCCGTCATGGCAAAGGTGTAATCCATTGCCTTGAAGACACTTGACCCCAAGGCGCCGACATACTTCATGGAACCGCCGAGGGCATTGGTAGCCGCTATGCGACCCTGGCGATTGGCGGGTCCTGCAAGGGGAATGCGCACCCGCTTCCCATCGCTCCGTCGGACTACCTCGATCATGTCGCCTGCAGCCCAGATGTGGGAATCAGCGGTACGAAGTTCCTCGTTTACGGCCAGTCCACCCGAGGGACCTACTTCAAGGCCTGCCGACTTTGCTAGGTCGAGGTTGGGCCTGACACCGGCTGAGACGAGCACGATGCCGGCTGCGACCTCGCTCCCGTCATCAAGGGTGACAATTCCACGCACGGCATCGATGCGCGTGGCTGCCCTGCCGGTTATTACCTTCGCTCCCGCTTCACGGTAGGCGCCAGCGATGAGGGCAGCAAAATCAGGATCTGCAGGAGGCATGAGCTGGGGAGAAAATTCCACGATACTTGTAGCAAGTCCACGCTTGATAAAGGCTTCTGCCGCTTCGAGGCCGACAAAGCCACCACCGATGACGAGGGCAGTGCTGGGCTTTTTCAGTTCGAGGTAGGACTGGATGCTGTCCATGTCCGGTATGGTCCAGAGCCTGAACACGTTGAGACTGTCGATTCCCTCGATGGCCGGGAGAACAGGAGTGCCTCCCATCGCAAGGATGAGGGAATCATAGGCGAGTTTCGTATCACCTTCTGGGCCGCGCAATTTCAAGACCTGGCCACTGCGGTCTATCGCAATGGCTTCTGTATTCAGGAGGACCCGAACCCTGTATCGAGCCTCGAAACCTTCAGGAGTCTGGAGGATGAGCTGGCTGCGTTTTGTAATGTCGCCAGAAATCCTGTAGGGGAGACCGCAATTGGCGAAGGAGACGTAGGGACCCTTTTCGACAATTGTGATTTCCGCGCCCTCATCGAGACGACGGGCACGGGCTGCTGCGGTCGCACCTGCGGCGACTCCACCTATGATGACAAGATGCTTAGCCAAGATACCCTCCCCAGGTGAGAAAAGACTGCAATATCAGCAATATCATATATAGCTGAGTGGCGGATGTTATATGGTCGAGACCTGTCCATTCGCCAAGCCATCCTGCTATAGTCTCACCCGCATGAATCTAATTGTAGCCGATCGCATCGGCATTGCGCTGAAAGATGGATTTCTCTTTGATGGACTTTCAATAGGCATCAATGAGGGTGACAGGATAGGTCTGCTTGGCAAGAACGGCTCCGGAAAAACCACCCTCCTTCGGCTGCTCACTGGTGAGATCGAGGTAGATAGGGGAAGAGTAGCCCGAAAACGAGGCTTGGAAGTATCTGCCCTTGAGCAGGTTCCGACCTGGCCTGAGGGTTGCTCGGTAGAGGACTTCCTCCTTTTCGGGAAGGCTCCAGAAATTCTTTTGACCTCCCGCCTGAGGGCCCTTGGGCACAGCGTGGGAAATGAGGCGTCCAATCTCGAAGCAGAACTCGATAACTATGGACCCGTAAGCCTCGAAAACCGCTATCTCTCGCTCTGTTCTGAACTCGGTCTCGGCGATCCTGCGCGTCCGATGTCGAGCCTATCGGGAGGCATGGCAAGGAAGGCGGCCCTCGCCAGGGCCATGGCGCCTCGGGCTGAACTCCTTATCCTTGACGAGCCGACCAACCACCTCGATGTCGAGTCGATAGCCTGGCTCGAGAATAAGCTCCTGGCAAGGGGAGGAGCCCTGATGCTCGTCACCCATGATCGCTGGTTCATGGATGCCATCGCCACGGACATCCTGGAGATCGATCGTAGGCAGGTATTCAGGCATCCCGGTAACTACTCTGCCTATCTCGAGCGCAAGGCCGAGCGATACGCTGCCCTGGAAAAGGCCGAAAACAAGAGGCTTGCCAGGCTCAAGATCGAGTTGGCCTGGCTTGGAAGGGGAGCTCAGGCCCGAGCCACTAAGAGCGAGCGACGAAAGGACGAGATCAAGGCGATGGTCGGAAGCGCGCTCGAGCGGGACGCAGTGCGACAGCGCTTTTCATCTACAGTTACGCGGCTTGGGAAAAAGTGCATCGAGTTTTCGCACATTACCAAGACCTATGGCGAAAAGCCTGTCCTGCTGGATTTTTCCTGGGACTTCCTGCCCGGCGCGCGCATCGGTGTCATCGGACCCAATGGCTCGGGCAAAACCACTCTCCTCGGCCTTGCTTCCGGGAAATTGCCCAGTGATTCTGGGCAGGTGAAGCGCGGCGACACGCTCCGGATAGCCTCGTTTGACCAGACTGCCGATTCCCTCGATGTTACGAAGTCTGTCATAGATACCGTGCTGGAAAAGGCAGAGCGTATTGCCCTTGGGGATGGAACGACACTTACAGCAGAAGATTTCCTCGAGCGCTTCGAGTTTCCCCGAGATTTCCAGGCCCTGCCGGTCGGCCGGCTTTCTGGCGGCGAGAGGCGACGCCTGCAGCTCGTGCTCATTCTGGCGGAAGCGCCCAATGTCCTCCTCTTTGACGAGCCGACCAATGATCTCGATATTGCGACAATCGAGCTTCTCGAAGAGTACCTCGATGATTTTGGTGGCTCCATCCTCGTGGTTTCCCACGACAGGGCCTTTCTCGACCGGGTCGCTGAAAGTCTTCTGATCCTGGACGGGGAGGGAGGGGCGGCAACCTTCCCCGGGGGCTATGGCGACTGGTTACTCAAGCAGTCTGAGATGGAAGCGGCCATGCCAATCCAGCTCGAAGCGACAGAAACTGCTTCGGCGCGGCCGGAAAGGATATACGTGAGCTGGTCGTGTGGATGCTGGTGCACCGGGACGACGGCGCCTGCGGCCAGCTCGACCTCGCCGAGGGGGAGGCGGTCTAGATGGGCGAAGTGCGCGGCGATGCCTGGAAAAATCTCTTTGGCGGGCAGCGAGGCGAGGGTGACGACGGGCATGGGGTGAACCTTATTTGGCGAGGGGCAGCGTGACGCGCATGGTCGTGCCCGCGGGGCTGGTGGCGAGGACAGTGATGTCGCCGTGATGGGAGAGGAGGATGCGCTTGGCGATGGCGAGGCCGAGGCCCGTGCCATCGGGGCGACCGGACAGGAAGGAGTCGAATACCCGGCTGCGGATTTTCTCGGGGATGCCGGTGCCG
>CAIJMU010000115.1 GCA_903821875.1 uncultured Spirochaetota bacterium | reverse complement strand
TCCCAATACGAAAGGAAGTAGCGCAAGGCAAATGGTGCGAATTGGTACAAGAAGCAATTTCGATTTCAAAGGCAGACTGGGACCTTCATGAGACTTCTTGGGATTTTTGCCGATCTCCTTTGTTGACCGAGTTTTCAGGATTGTCCACAAGATCGCATTGTGATGATAACCTAACAGATTGGAGTTGGCCATCTGCGTTTGCTATTAGTAGAAGTATTGAGCTTGCCACTCAAGCTAATTTATTTAGGAAATATTGGACTTTGCTTTTCCTAGACTTACACGCGAAAGAGGAGAAACTTAGTAGCTTGCTAATTGAAATATATGGCCTGAAGGACGAGTCAAGGTCCGAAGTTCCCTACACAGAGATAACAATCCTCCAGGACGAACTTAAAAGCAGTGCTAGCAAGGAACGCCGAGTCGAGTTTGACGAAGGTGTCCTTGCTGCTCAGTTTATGTCTTACGGAATTGGGTGCTTGATGGGCCGGTATTCGGTAGAGAAAGATGGTCTTATTCTCGCAGATGCAGGTTCTACAAAGGCGGAATATGACGCCAAAGCCCTGAGTGCGCTCTTCTTCTCTGACGCTGATGGCATCCTGCCGCTAACGGATGAAGATGAATTCGCCAATGATCCTCCTACTGCCTTCAGATCATGGCTCCGATTCATCTCTGGTGCCCATTACGACGATAACCTCCATTGGATCGAAGAGCGTCTCGGTAAAGACATCCGCAGCTTCTTCGATAGGGATTTCTATAAGGATCATATTAAGCGCTACAAATCCAGGCCCATCTACTGGATGGTCTCATCTCCATCGGGGGCCTTCCGGGCTCTCATCTATCTCCACCGCTATACCAAGGATACGGTTGGCAAGATCCTCAATGACTATGTCCGGCCATACCGGACAAAGATCGATCAGAAGATCCGTGGGCTGGAATCCATCACTGATTCTTCGGGCTCGAGTGCCGGGGACAAGACCAAGGCTAAGAAGCGGCTCGCTCAGCTTGAGAAGTATAGGATTGAGATAGAGGCTTGGGAGAAGGAAAGCCTGTATCCGCTTGCGCTGAAGCGGGTCGAGTTGGACCTTGATGATGGGGTTAAGGTGAATTACCGGAAGCTTGAGGGGATATTGGAGCCGGTGAAGCAGCTTGAGGGGAAGGAGGAGGAATGAATATATATTTTATCTCAGAATTCCTCTCGCAGAGGCTCTATTAGGGTCCAAATTATCGGACTTTGCAAGTATATCATGGTGAATATATCTATAGATGTAAATGATTTACTAATTCCCCTTGGAAACAGGCTTGAGAAACTGAAAGGCGACAGGGAAGGGCAGTATTCCATAAGGATCAATGAGCAATGGAGAGTGTGCTTTGTCTGGCAAAATGGAAATGCTCTTGAAGTTGAGATAGTGGACTACCACTAAGGAGATAAGAAATGGGCAAGCTTAATGCTGTAACACCAGGCGAGATTCTTGAAGAGGAATTCCTGAAGGGATTTGGAATCACGGCCTATCGACTATCTAAGGAGACCGGAATATCTGCTACTCGGATATCTGAAATCGTGAGAGGCAAAAGGAAGATATCCGTGGAGACGGCTTTGAAGTTCTCCAAGTATTTTGGCAATTCCGCTGAATTTTGGCTCGGGATCCAAAACGAGTATGACTTGAGAATGGAAAAGAAGGAACTGGAGAAGGAATTGATGGCAATTTCGAAAATCCAAAGCCATGTTCTTGCGAAATGATGGCTCATTGAGCGCCATCGGTCCGGAGGACTGAACACTATGAAATACGAAACCATTACGAACAAAGTGGACTACGATCTCGCTCTGGCAGAATTTGGCCGCCTCCTTGAAGTACCGGAAGGGTCGTGGGAACTCGATCGTCTCGACGCTCTTTCAATTCTCATCAAGCAATACGAGGACATCCACTACCCCATCGATCCACCAGATCCTGTCGATGCTATCAAATTCCGGATGGAACAGGCCGGGCTTACGAAAGAGGACCTTGTTCCCTGCATTGGTTCGCGTTCGATGGTTTCCAGAGTACTCGCAAGGAAACAGCCGCTGACCGTTGACATGGCGCGAGCCTTGGAAGCGACATTTGGCATTGCCTACGACGTACTGATTCAGAAAGAAGAGGATCTCGAAAGCCGGGTAGGCGCAGTGCATCGGAGGCACAAGGAATGATTGCCCTCGATGTGATGACTGAGCCCGCGCGAGGCAAAGGAGAAGTGGGAATGCTCAAAAAAGCAGAAACGCAAAGGTTAAAATTCCCTGGATTGACAGCTGTTAATGTTGTGTCCTATACCTATGGAAGCAGATTGGCAATAGCGCCCCTGGCCTTTCCTAGCCGTTATAGGGCTCGGATGACCCAGGGGACTTTTTTTTGCCAAGGAGAACCGCAATGAACGGACTGCGGAGCTACCCAAACCAAGAAAGTACTTCTCCCGATCTCGATCCAGTCATAGCCTCCATCGTTCGATACGCGAAACCCTCCCGAATACTCCTCTTCGGCTCGAGGGCGAGGAAGGAGGCACGGATAGATAGCGATATCGACCTTTGCGTGCTTTTCGACCGCCTGCCCAAGCGCAAGCTCGAGGTGCTCCAGGACCTGTATCGCAAATTCTATGACATCGATATCGGAGCGGTTGACCTTGTTGTCTATGAAGAGAGAGTTTTCAAGGAGCGAGCGGAGGTTGGGAATTCCTTCGAGGCCCATATTTCGGAAGAAGGAGTCGCCCTCTATGGCCCGGCCTGAATATGTGGAGTGGCTCCGTTTCGCCCGAGACGATCTCGAGGCCGCGGAATTCCTTCTTAGTATGAAGCCAAGAAAGATCGAAATCATCTGCTACCATTGCCAGCAATGCGCGGAGAAGGCATTGAAGGCGGTGCTGGCGCTCTTTAGCGATGAAATACCGAGATCCCACGATTTGCGCTTGCTCATGAAGCAATGCCAACTGCGAGTTCCTGCGCTTGATCGATTGATTGATGTGCTCCCGCGTTTGCAGCCTTTCGCTGTCGCAGTGCGATATCCGCATGAGCCCGAGGCTTTTGACGGCGATGAAATCAAGGCCATCGAAAATGCCAAGCGGGTACTAAGTATCGTGGCCGAGAGCTGTGCGACCTTGAAGAAAGCATGAATAGCGCCACTTACCTATATTGTGCCGTTGCCACAAGTTCCCCAGCAAGTTCACCAACAGGTTCCCCGACTGGTTCCCCAAGAAGTTTCCCAAGAAGTTCACTGAAAAGTTCACTGAAAAGTTCACTGAAAAGTTCCCTGAAAAGTCCACCCAAAAGTTCCCAGAAAACCGTAGGCACCATGGCAAAGGAACCTAATGGCATGGGGAGAGTTTAGAGTGAAGGCACCTACTCTGGACCGCTGCGAACGCTGTGGCAAGATAATCGATTCTCCAGAGAGGGCCGTATCAATGGTCCGGGTTGAAGGCGAACAAGGCGAGCTCCTCTGCCTCGACTGCTTCAACCGCGAGATGGGTCCTTCCGTCGGCATCGACATCCTCCCCTCGCAGTACCCTCCCCTTGATTTGTCCGATGCCGATGGGAAGCCTCATCGCTTTGAATTTGCTGTCAGGGTCTATCCCGGCGGCATCTCCGTCGAATCCTGGGAGCCCGCCGCGGATCCCGGCTATCGCTTCCAGGTCCTCGGTGATCCTGAGGATTGCGCCGGACTCTACAAAGAGCTCGTCGGGCGGATGAGGAAGGCCCTAAAGCGGAAGCACCTTGAGGTCGCATCCTATGGCGAGGCGATCAAGGGCACCAAGGTCAGAGGGTGGATCGACTGGGATCCCGAGGAAGGTGAGGCCGGACGGATGCCCCTCCTCATCATTGACGGTAAGCCCTACAAATGGGAGCAATTCGGCAGGATGCTGACTTCCTTCGAGGGCTTCCAGTTCAAGCTTGAGATCAAAGACCGGTCGGAGGACCTGTGAGGGGCAATTCCTCGGATGTGCATTACGTAGTATTTATGCTTTGGTACTCGCGAGGGAGGAAGAATGACAAAGTACAGCGATGAGGAATTGATCGCCCTCCTCGATGATCTGGAGTCGGATAGAGCGGAGCGCAAGCAATCATTCAAGGGAGATACTCCTGTCAGGGCTCGGCAGGTTGTCTGTGCCTTTGCCAATGACCTCCCTAATCACGACAAGCCGGGCATTCTTTTTATTGGCGCCTGTGATGACGGGAGCCCTTCCCGGGAGCCGATCACCGACGAACTTCTTCGAAACCTGGCTGACATGAAGTCTGATGGCCGAATTCTGCCGCTTCCCGTGCTCACCGTGGAAAAGAGAGCCTTGAAAGGTGCCGAGATGGCTGTTGTAGCCGTATGGCCTTCGGATATGCCCCCTGTCAAGTTCGAAGGTCGTATCTGGATCAGGACCGGTCCTCGCAGGTCGATAGCCAACGAGCAGGAAGAGCGGATCCTGATCGAACGGCGCCGCTTCAAGAACCTCCCCTTCGACATTCAGCCTGTCCCGGGAGCCCTGCTCTCCGACCTATCCATGGTCATCTTTCAAAACGAGTTTCTGCCCTCCGCCTTCGCCCAGGATGTTCTTGAAGGGAACAATCGAAGCTACGAGGAGCGCTTGGCTTCATGCAGGATGATTCTTTCCCCATCGGATCCAGTGCCTACCCTCCTCGGACTGCTCACGGTCGGGAAGAACCCGCAGGATTTCCTGGCCTGCGCATACATCCAGTTTCTCAGGATCGATGGTACTGAACTCTCCGACCCGGTGATCGACGAAGAGCGTTTCGATGGGACGCTTCCCGATATGCTGCGTCGTGCCGAAGAAAAGCTCTCCTCACACAATCGTGTGGCTGTCGATATCGCCACAGGACCGACGCACAGCCTTTCCATCCCCTATCCGCCAGTCGCCATCCAGCAGCTCCTGCACAACGCCGTCCTTCACCGGACCTACGAGGGCACCAACGCACCAGTCCGCGTTTATTGGTTCAACGACAGGATCGAGATCATGAGTCCGGGAGGGCCTTATGGCAATGTCACGGAGGACAATTTCGGAACTCCCGGCATCACCGACTATCGCAACCCCAATGTCGCCGATGTGCTACGAACCTTCGGCTTTGTCCAAGCCTTTGGAAGGGGCATTCCCGTGGCAAGGCGGGAACTCGAGCGAAATGGCAACCCGCCCCTGGAATTCATCGTCAACCGCTCCGCTGTCGTCTGCCTAGTGAGGAAGAGACCATGAACGTTCCCATTCTCACTTTTTTCAATAACAAGGGGGGCGTCGGAAAAACCTCTCTTGTCTATCACCTGGCTTGGATGTACGCGCGCCTCCGAAAGCGCATTGTCGCCGTCGACCTGGATCCTCAAGCCAACCTTACGGCGGCCTTTCTTGACGAAGACAGCATAGAAAGCCTCTGGAATGACCGGCGCGAGGGTACGACGATTTACCGCTGCCTGAAGCCGCTTACGGGTGTTGGCGATATTGTAGAACCCCAACTCCTGAATATCGCGACGGACCTCTTCCTTCTCCCTGGTGACGTGGAACTATCGAGCTTTGAAGAGACGCTCTCCGCCGAATGGCCTGCCAGCATCGGGGACAACAATCTTTATCGCCCGATGCGCATCCAGAGCGCCTTCTGGTACGTCATGCAAAAGGCAGCTGCCAAGGTACAGGCTGATCTCGTGCTAGTCGACGTTGGCCCCAATCTCGGCGCCATAAACCGTTCCGCGCTCATCGGGACCGATCATGTCGTGATTCCCTTGGGAGCCGATCTGTTTTCCCTGCAGGGTCTCAAAAACCTGGGACCCTCGCTGAGGAGCTGGCGTCAGCTTTGGAAAAAACGTCTTGATAATTGGAAGGGGAGCGCGTCCGCTCGGGACTATCCGGCCTTCGAGCTGCCTATGGGCCACATGAGCCCGGCGGGCTACCTCTGCCAGCAGCATGGTATCCGCCTTGATCGACCAGTCAGGGCCTATGATAAGTGGGTCAATCGCATCCCTGCGGTGTACCGGGAGTTTGTCCTTGAAGAACCTGTCGGTGAAGCACGCACGCCGAGCGCCGATCCCTACTGCCTTGCGACGATAAAGCACTACCGAAGCCTCGTTCCCATGGGTCAGGAGCACAGGAAGCCCATTTTCGATCTTTCCACCGCGGACGGCGCCATAGGGAGCCATGCTGGCGCCGTCAGGGATGCCAAGCAGGACTTCAAGCAGCTGGCGACGACCATAGCCGAAAAGATAGGAGTACCACTGTGATACCGGCCAACGGAAGAACTTGGCGAATGACGCTCCAAACCCGCGAGGCGGAGGATTAGGTGTGAAGCCAGCCGCTAAGGGGCAACCGGGCATGCCGGGAACCCTGCACAGATTCCTCCAGAACTTCGATCAGGTGCCCGCCTCCTCTGCCTGGTATCTGGCGGACATCGGCGAGGCCTGCGGCCTCCAGGAACTCTACACTCGACAGAACCCTCAGATACTGAACAGCCTCAAGCAGTTCGCGATCATAGAGAGCGCGGTATCCTCCAATCGCATCGAAGGCGTTGAGATAGACCGGGAGAGGATCATGCCCCTCCTTGCCGGTGGCTCGCAGGTGAGGGATAGGAACGAAGAGGAAATCCAGGGCTACAAGAAGGCACTTGACCTCATCTTCGGCTCGCCGGCCTTGCTCCCTGTGGCGGAGACAAGCTTCAAGTCTCTCCATGCCCTCGTTCGAGGAGAGATCTGGGATGCTGGACTGTACAAGGACCGCGACAGCGACATCATCGAAAAGTATCCCGACGGCCGGGAGCGTGTTCGCTTCCACACGGTGCCAGCAGCCCAAACCCCCGATGCGATGGGACGCCTCGTGGTGGATTTTGACCAATGCCTCCGAGAGCGGGCTGTCCATCCTCTTCTCGCGATTGCAGCCTTCAACCTTGATTTCCTCTGCATCCATCCCTTCCGTGATGGCAACGGGCGCGTTTCCCGCCTCTTCTTGGTCCTCATGCTTCTTGCTGCCGGCTATGAGGTTGGACGCTACATCAGCCTGGAACGCCTCATCGAGGAAAACAAGGAACGCTACTACGAGACCCTCGAAATCTCTTCGATTGGCTGGCACGAGGGAAGCCATGACCCCTGGCCCCTGATCAATTACCTCCTCTTCATACTCAAAACCGCTTATAAGGAATTCGAGACACGGGCCACGAGCGTCAAAGCTCCGCGCGGAGAAAAGCGCGAGCGCATCCTTCTCGCCCTCGAGACCCTCCCCGAGACCTTCTCCATGGCCGATCTCGCCGCGAAATGTCCCGGTATCAGTCTCGAGACCGTCCGGAAGGCAGTGAAGGACCTCCGAGGCGAGGGGAAGATCGCTGTGCTGAAGGCCGGGCCGGATGCGCTGTGGCGCAAAGTCGGGATCTAGGTACTGGTATTCGATCTAGGTATTTAATTGGGTATCATCATGTGTGGGGGTGTAGAAATGAAAAGCGGCAGTACATATTGCATACACCCACCTGCAAGTGTTAGCATTATGTCCTAATGGCAAACAAGATGGCTGTGGACCTGTTTCGACAGCATGGCGGGCAACTCAGGATGAGCCAAGCCCTGGAAGGGGGAACTTCTCGATCTGTCCTATATTCCATGCGGGATAAGGGAATAATCGTTCAGGTCTCTCGGGGACTCTATCGTCTGGCTGAGCTTCCCGAGCACCAAGAACCTGATCTCTGCATCGTGAGCCTGCGCTACCCCAAAGCTGTCGTTTGCCTGGTTTCAGCCCTTTCCTTTCATGATCTGACGACGCAGATACCCCATGAAATCTATATAGCTCTTCCCCGTGGCAGCCGTGCACCGACGATCACCATCCCTCCAGTACGCCACTTCTTTTTCTCAGGCCAATCCTATGAGGCAGGGATTGAAGCCCACGAGCAGGACGGGGTTCGCATTCGCATATACGACCAGGAAAAGACCCTCGCCGATTGCTTTCGCTTCCGCAACAAGATTGGAATGGATGTCTTCCTTGAAGCCCTCAAACTCTACAAGGATGCAGGAAACACCAGGCCCGGTATGATCATGGACTATGCTCGCATCTGCGATGTCGAGAAGGCGATCAGCCCTTACCTCGAGGCGGGGCTATGAGCAAGGAATCGACGCGGAACATTCCCGCCTCGATTCGGCAACGCCTCCTGGACAAGTCCAGGAAGGATGGACGCCCCTTCAATGAACGGCTCCAATACTTCGCAATGGAACGCTTCCTCTTCCGTCTCGCACAATCACCCTATGCCGATCGCTTTGTCCTGAAAGGCGCCATGATGCTCAGCGTATGGCATGCGATCGAATCCCGCTCGACGATGGACATCGATCTCCTCGGCAAGTTCGACAATGCAGAGGCGGCGATTCAGGCCGCGGTTCGAACTGTCATCTCCATCGCGGCCCCCGAGGACGGTATCCTCTTCGATCCTGCGACCATCGTCACCTCACGAATCACCGAAGATGCCGATTACCATGGCATCCGCGTCACCTTTCTAGCCCAGCTCGACTCGGCGCGCATCAACATGAAACTTGATATCGGTTTCGGTGATGTCGTATTTCCCGAACCCGAAAGGCTTCTGTTTCCGACTATCCTTGCCCTACCTGCGCCAGAGCTACTCTGCTATAGCCGAGAGAGTGCGATTGCGGAGAAGTATCAGGCGATGGTGAAACTCGGGAGCTTGAACAGCCGGATGAAGGACTTCTTTGACAGCTGGTTGCTTTCCCGCCAATTCGACTTCGATGCTAGCACGCTTCGTGAGGCGCTCCGCCTGACCTTCGAGAAGCGGGGCACTGACCTTGCTGGATTGGGATTTTTTTCCCAGGACTTTGCCCAGGCCAAGCAGGTCCAGTGGAAGGCTTTTCGCTCCCGCATGAAGCTTGATCACAGCCCCGAGTTGTTTTCGGATGTCCTCGTCCACCTCGCCTGCTTCCTCGTTCCTTTCGCGATACCCGGCCAAGGCACATCTTCTGCAACTACGAAGTGGATAGCTCCCGGCCCCTGGATTGCCAGGCCGATAGAAGAATGAAATGAACGAGAATGCTCGAGCCAGCATGTGGATGAGCAGCCTGGTATTCTAACTAGGTATGTAATTGAGTACCAGGACTGATGTTGAGGAGATCGAATGTCAGAAAAGGTTTATGAGGCCCTCGGCCGCCACTTCGCGAAGCACCGGATTGTCTTCTGGTACGATCCCCAGGGGATGATGCGGGATGTCTTTGCTGGCTTCAAACAGGGCGACATCCAGAAGATAGAGCTTGAAAACAACGAGTTCATGGTGCGCCATACCTTGCTTCGGGGGGACGGGGAATCGAAGTACCTGGTCTATTCCTCCAAGGAACGGCCGCCTGAAGCGAGCGACTGGCTCCTCGACCTCGCCCTCGGTAATTTTGTCTTTTCGACCGACGAAGCTTCCATGTACATCCAGGATCTGTGCCTCTCGGAATCCCTTCGAAGGGTGGTTCAGGACCGCCTCGTCTTCTTCCGTGAGGCTCGAGAGCGCTTCGATCCGCTGGCTGCCTTGGCCAAGCCGGACTGGACCGAGGAACAACTCCTCTTCGCAATGCTTTCCATCGCCTCCTCCCGAACCAAGGCCGAGCGGCAGGCTATTCGCTCCATCGATGACATCCTGATCTCCCTCTGCGCCGATGATGAATCGTCCAAGCGCTGGGAGCGTGTGCTCGAGTGGAAGCTGGAGGGAACCTTCTTCGAGCGGATCAGGCGAGAGTACGGCATCGTGCTCGATTCTCCCGAGCCTCGGGGGATCCTCCTCAGGCTCTTCCAGAACGCCTATTCCTTCCAGGCAGGTGAACGGCCTTCGGCGGAATGCCAGCGTGCCTTTGTCTTCATCGATGGCTGGCGCGACGCGAAGTCCGAGACCGAGCGCTTCGAGACCGTTTCGCGCCGGATCGAGGTAGAAACCAATGCGAAGGATGCCCTCACTGCCCTGACCGACGAGCGACTCCTCCATGTCGATATCTATCGAATCGCCGACCAGGTTATCGTCGGCCGGATCATCTCGGGCCTGCTATCCGGTCGGAGCGACCTGGCAAAGACCCTGGAACGCATCAGGGAGCGGAAGAGCCTCTATTGGTACCGCAACGACCATGACGGTGCCCTGAAGGCCTACTACGATGCCTTGGAGGCTGCCTGCCTTATCGAGCAGTCGGTGCGCTCGCTCAAGAAGCTGGAGGGCATGGGAGAAGCGAGCAAGCAAGCCCTTTGGGAGCGCTATACCAAAGAGCTCCACAAGGTGGACCGCCTCTACCGCGGCTTCGTGCTGGCCTACCAGAATGCCGGGTCGGGCGGGGAACTCGCCTCACTCCTCGGACGGGTGGACGACCTTTACCTCAATGGCTTCCTGGATCCCCTCGCCCTCCGCTGGCAGGGCTTCATGGACCTTGATCCGGCCTTCACCTTCACCAAGCGCCAAAATGCTTTCTTCCGTACGTTTGTCGACCCGTATCTCAAGGACAACAAGATCCTCTTCGTGATCGTCTCCGATGGACTGCGCTGGGAGGCCGGGGCTGAACTCGCGGAACGGCTCGTCGAGCGCAATCGCTTCCGGGTAGAACTGGAAGCCCTCGCGGCCCTTGTCCCGACCTATACCCCCCATGGAATGGCCGCCCTCCTGCCTCATGACCAGCTTGCACTGGTAGTCGAGACCGGGGCCGTCCTCATCGACGGATCCGCTGTGAATGGCATCGAGGGGAGAAGCGTCCACCTCGCCACCAAGGTCGCAGCTCGCTACCCCGGCAAAAAGGCCCGTGCCATCGGCGCCGATTCGCTCCTCTCCCTCTCATCCGTGGATGCCGACAAGGAACTCCGCGACTATGACCTGGTCTATGTCTACTCCGACCAGATTGACTCCGCGAGTCACGCCACCGATTCAGGCCTGCCGCGGGCAGTCGACCAAGAGATCGACCGGATCATCGACCTCATCAAGCGCATCACCAACCTCAATCGCTCCAATATCCTTGTGACCGCTGACCATGGCTTCATCTTTTCGGGTGATGCGTCGGAGGAGGCCTACATGCTCTCTATCGATGCCCAGAACGGAGAGAGCTACAGAGATCGGCGCTTCATCCTCGGGCTCGAATTGGCGGAACGACCAGGACTTGGTCTCTACGGCATGCCCGAACCAGCCTTCTCTGTCGGGACCTCCGCCTTGGTCGCCAAGGGGCTCTCCAAGATCAGGAAGAAAGGCGGACTCGGCCGCTACATCCATGGCGGAGCTTCCCTCCAGGAAATCGCCATCCCTGTACTGAAGGTCAACAAGTCGCGGCAGGACGATGCTCGGAAGGTCGAGGTCTCCGTTCTGGGCTCGAATGACATCACCTCTCCATCTATCACCTTGAAGTTCTTTCAGGAGGAGCCTGTCGGCGGCAAGGCTCTGCCTCGCCGGATCGCGGCCTGGTTCGAGTCATCTAGCGGCGACCTCCTCTCCAACAAGATGGACCGTAGCTTCGATTCGAAGGACGAGTCCGAGATGAATCGAAGCGTCGCCCAGTCCTTTGCCTTCGCCCCAGTGGCGAAGAAGCAGGTGGGCCATGAGATCTTCCTGAAACTCTTCACCGTTGCCGAGGGCGGCACCATGATCGACTACAAGTCGATCTCCTTCCGACTCAAGCAGCTCGCTCTTGAGATCGACTTCTTCTAAACCGGGGATGGCAGCATGATCGACGAGAACAAGATTCAGGAGCTCTTTTCAGGCTATATCGTCCGCAAGGATCTGTCGAAGCTCGTGAAGGGCAATGCCCTCGTGCCGACCTACGTCCTCGAGTACCTCTTGGGCCAATATTGCGCGACGAGCGACGAGACGACGATCGCCACCGGCATTGAGACCGTCAAGGAGATCCTTGCCAAGCATTATGTGAATCGAAGTGAGAATCAGCTCGTGCTCTCCTGGATCAAGGAGCGGGGGCGCTACAAGGTCATTGATCGTGTGACCGTCACCCTCAATGACACCAAGGGCACTTACGAGGCTTCCTTTTCGAACCTGGGAATCAAGAAGGTCATTGTCGAAGCAGACTACGTCAAGAATTTTCCGAAGCTTCTCGTCGGCGGCGTCTGGTCTATAGTCGATATCGAGTATCGCTACGAGGAGGACCGCGAGCACGTTCCCTGGGTGATCGAGCAGCTCAAGCCCATCCAGATCGCGAGCGCGAGTCTCGAGGACTTCATCGCCGCCCGAGCCCAGTTTGGCACGGAAGAATGGATCGATTTCCTTATCCGCGGCCTGGGCTTTGACCCCACAGCGCTTTCCGAACGAAACAAGTGGTACCAGCTTGTCCGATTGATCCCATTTTGTGAGAACAATTACGACCTTATCGAGCTGGGTCCCAAGGGCACCGGCAAATCGCATATCTACTCGGAGTTTTCCCCTCACGGCATACTGATCTCTGGCGGCGAAGTGACCCTCGCCAAGCTCTTCGTCAACAACTCAACCAACAAAATCGGTCTCGTGGGGTACTGGGATACCGTCGCCTTCGACGAGTTCGCAGGCCGCGACAAGCAGGTGGACAAGACCCTGGTCGATGTCATGAAGAACTACCTTGCAAACCGTTCCTTCTCGCGCGGTACCGAGCAGCTGACGGCGGATGCCTCGATCGTCTTTGTCGGTAACACTTCGAAGACCGTCTCCTACATGCTCAAGCACGAGAATCTCTTTATGGATTTGCCGGGCAAGTATCAGGACTCAGCCTTCATCGATCGTCTGCATTTCTATATTCCGGGTTGGGAAGTTGCGATCATCCGCAACGAGATGTTCACCGGTGACTTCGGCTTTATCGTCGACTACCTTGCCCAGGTGCTGAAGCTCCAGCGATCGATGGACCATTCGGATGCCTATCGCAAGCTCTTCGAGCTCGATGAGACACTCTCGACGCGCGACAAGCTGGCTATCAGCAAAACCTTCTCGGGACTCATGAAGATCATCTATCCGCACAAGGTCGCGAGCAAAGAGGAGATCGAGCACCTTCTCGTCTTCGCCATGGAAGGCCGAAAGCGGATCAAGAACGAGATTCTAAAAATCGATCATACCTTCGATCCTGTCAGGTTCGCGTATACCGATCTGGAGACCGGCGAGAGCCGAGAGGTCATGACCGCCGAAGAGCTGCGGTATCCCATGCTCCGAGGACACCAGCCGGTCGCAGTGCCTGGAGGGGAAGGGGAGGGCGACGAGATCAGCGGCACCGCCGCTCCGAATACAGTAGGCATCCCAGGCTCCACAACAACTTCAACAGGTTCGGATCTTCCTGCTCAGCCTGCCAGACCGAGCGGCCCCATCCATTTCACCATCGCCGAGAATCAGACAGGCATCTCCTATCGGACGCTGTTTGCTGACTACCTCCGCGGTGCAACGGTCATCAATATCATCGATCCTTACATCAGGAAGGCCTACCAGATCCGGAACCTCGTCGAACTCATGCAGGTAGTCCTCGACATCAAGCCCCAGGGGGAAGAGATCGCCGTTCACCTCACGACCGACTACGGTGATTTCAACCGCTTCGAAATCGAAGACAATCTCAGGAAGATCCAGGACGACCTCATGAAGGTGGACATCGTGTTCACCTACGAGTTCGACACTTCCAGGACCCTTCATGCGCGGAGCATCAGCACAGACACCGGGTGGAAGATCTCGCTCGACAGAGGGCTGGATATCTTTCAGCGCTTTGAGTCCGGGTTGTTGGCTTTGGCAGGCCTGGACCAGCGGGCGAGGTACTGCAAGGCGTTTGAGGTGACATATATCAAGGGAAAATAGGATTGCGTCTCTGCTCGGCTACCGGAACTCGAACCGGGTCAATCTCGATGTCGGAGGGCTCGGCAGGAAGCTCGTGACGGCCCTTGGCAGAAACGAAGCTGACTATCGTTCCGAGGATGGGACTCAGAGCTGGTACTGGACGGTTTACTGCGACAGATATCAGGCGGAAAGTGGTTTGCATCTCTGCGATGGATTCGCTGCAGTTGCAGCGAAGGCGGCCGCAAACGATCGCACTGGATGTGGTTTATCCTTCCGCAGCTCGCAGGTCTCGGTCGGTCGGACTACGCCCGCCTTTATGCAATCCGCGATCTCGAGGAGGCACGTGCCTATCTCGCGCATCCACTATTGGGACCACGCCTCGTGGAAATCTCTGCGGTCTTGCTCTCGCTCCAAGGGCCAACCGCACACGAAATCTTCGGTTCCCCCGACGATCTCAAGCTGTGCTCCTCAATGACCTTGTGGACGGAGCCGCCGCTGTAGAGCCGGACAATCCGACGCTCTCGATCAGCAGCCAGTGCAGATTGTTGGGGATCAGCAGATCCGCTTACTACTACAAGGCCATAACGACCGAGGACGAGCGCGAGCTGGCGATCCTCAAGGCCATCATGGAGGAACTCAGGGAGCGGCCGTTCTACGGATACCGCAAGATCTGGCGGGCGCTCAAGGATATGGACGTCACGCTCAAGCAGGTTCGGAGGATCATGAAGAAGGCGGGCCTGCGGGCGATCTATCCCGGCAAGCGCACGTCAGTCCCCGCAAAGGGCCACAGGAAGTATCCATACCTGCTGCGGGACAAGCAGATCTGGCTTCCGAACCAGGTGTGGGCAACGGATATCACCTACATCAAGCTGGGCGGAGGGTCAGTCTACCTGGTGGCGATTATCGACCTGTACTCGCGGAAAGTGCTGTCGTGGCAGGTTTCGAACACCATGGATGCGGAGTTCTGTGTCTCCGCGCTGGAAGAGGCCATGGCCGTATGGGGGGAGCCTGCCATATTCAACACAGACCAAGGAAGCCAGTTCACGTCGGAGGCATTTGTGAAGGTGCTTGAATCCCATGGAATCCAGATCAGCATGGACGGAAAGAACAGGGCATTGGACAATGTTTTCGTCGAACGATTCTGGCGTTCGCTGAAGTACGAGGACATCTACCTCAAAGGCTACGAGACAATGCCGGAGCTCAGGCTCGGGTTGCGCCGCTACTTCGAGTTCTTCAACGGGGAGCGGTTCCACCAGTCGCTTGATTACGCAACTCCGAATGAAGTCTATGAGGGTAGGTTCAGGCCCAGCGAAGAGCAACAGGCACTGAGTGCTGTTGCGTAGAAACATCATGAAAGGGCGATCCACCTTAAAAATCTCTCGATTATGTATTGACGAAGGGGCTCACCACACCCAGCCCTGCGCCGGAAAGATTGGAGCGAAGAGCCCAACCCCGCCGCTCGCCAGCCGATGACGGTTACAGCTCTCATGTGCGGAGCGGCGGAAGGACGCCTGACGAACTGTGCCGGGAATACCCGCGACGAAGGAATGCATTACGAGAACGAAGCGGCATGGATCCGTTACCTGGAGCCTTGCGATCCGGTCGAGGTTCCGGCTGACTGTGACGGGGTCGTTGGCTGAAATCTCGCTTTCTTGTATAGACATGATCCTTCCCTCACAATCTCGCCCTCGAATCAAAGCTACCAATTTTATGGTGGAAGGTGCCCTGGCGCAAGAAGCGGTAGAGCGTCTCCTTCATGACCTAAGACTGACAACCCGAGCAAAGCCCCCGCCTCTTTTCCCGAGCAGGGAATCACCCAAATTGCCGTGTTGTCAGCCAGCACCCCATCTGGCTTCCACCTCTCCCTGGCGACGATCTTCCTTGGCAGGAGAACTTGCAGGGGAAGGCGTTATGCACGAAACTGAGCACTTCAGTGCGCTACCGATCACGATAGTTCGGGGACGGGGTGGAACCATGAGCAAAATGCCGATACCCATCATGCCAAAGGGCACTCGATTCTTCGATCTTCTCGGGATGGCTGCCTTTGGCAAGCCAATCATCCTGCTCCTCGTTTTCTTGGCCCGATGGGGTCACAGCAGTCTGGGCAAGTGGGCGGTAAGATGAAATCCATTTCGATCCTCGGTACTTCGTATGACCTTCCTGAAATCAGGGATGCCCATTTCGAAAGCCTCCAGGCAGGAATCAAGGAACGACGTGAACTGCTTCAAAAGCCTGCTGATGATCGTCGCTTTGCCGCGATCTTCAGGAAGAAGGCTCCACCCCTCGATGCGAATCAGCGAATAGGGCTCATGGAAGAACTCGTCGGCAATTATGACGAGCTTGTGACATCGCTCAAAGACAAGATTGGTTCATGCAAGGAGACCTTCGGCGGCATCGGGGATGCTGTGCGGGAGTACTTCACAAAGAAGGCAGCCGAACTCGAGGTAATGGAGAAGCGCCGCTCTGAGCTGATAGCGGAGGCGCATGCTTCCGGACAGGAAGAGGTAGCCCAGGGCCTTGAGGGAGAGCGTCAGCGCATCAGGGCTCTCGTTTACAACCTGACGCGGGCCAGTGTCCTCATCATCAGGAAGCTACGCCATGCATTGACAGCCCTCGAGACTCTGGTTGATGACGAGACTGCCCAGCGAAGGGTCCTCGATTCGCTCAGGGCATCGGTATCCATATTCCGAAAGACCCACCAGTTTACACGTGACCTGGACGCGATCGAAGACGACATAGCGACGATGACCCGGCTTGCCCTCAGCTTTGACTCCATCCTCCGGGACAATCTTGGTCCCCTTTCCATTCTGATCGACGAGGTATCCAAGGTTGATGCACGGGTAGCGGATAGCCTCATGGAAATCGAGAAGCTGTCTGCCGAACTCGAAGCCAGGAAAGACGTGAGCGGCATTCCCGGACGCTTCGATGACCGCATATTCGATGTGCTGGTGCGCGCCCAGACAAAGCGTGATGCCCTTGATGGAATCGTTGCAGCCATGAGCGACCCCAATGCGGACCTCGGCGAGATCGGCTTTGCCGTAGATCTTGTGGGTTCTGGCGATCTTGATTTCAATGCCCTGACAATGAACATGGGTGAGCTGGTTCGGAGGGGACTTGCGGACCTCCGGTCGGATGTACCATTGCCTCTCATAGCGATTCCGAAGCCCGATATCGATTAGGAGAGGCGCTGACGACACGCTTCAGAGAAAATGCCGCTCTCCTGGGTTCCATGGGCATTCGGTCTTCAGAAAATCACAATTCTGCAATGGCGGGCAAACCGTCGAATATGGTGTCCGTATCCTTATCGAAGAGGAGGGCCATCTGGCCTTGGCTCAACCAGAGACCTTCCCTCTCAAGGAGCAGGCATTGTGGATTCTTCTTTGCTCTGGGGTTGGGAAATAGAACGACCCGCACGGGTGCGCACATCTTTTGATGGATGCGTGGCGGGTCCTTCTCGAAGGGCAGGAAACCCAGAGTCGGCAGGCTAGCCGTTGATCAACTCGATCAATTCACGATTCACATAGAGCTGGTACTTCCCGTACTTCACGTGCTCGAGTATCCCCGCCTCCTCAAGTAGCCATTCCATCCACGCCCCACGCTCCGTGACGCCACCCAGAAGTTCGTAGTACCTGCTTCGGTTGCGGTTGATGAACGCTGACAGGTAGAGAATTGGCAGCATATCTCCGGCGATATATCGCAGTTTGCGAGCCGGTGCGATCCCCTGTTCACCGAGATTCCGAGTCCGTCCTTGTGGTCGGGATTGCTCAAGCCAAAGCGATTTTCAGCGCCATGGCCTTCGCTGGCTTCCCATTTACTTAAATGCCAGTGATGAGCAGATCGACTGCGGCAATAATGTCGCCCTGCGTACGTGAGAGGTCCGCGATTTCATTCCCGAGAGCGCTCCTGGGAACACCTGCCATGAGCGGCGTGATTGCCAGATATTTCCTGCCTTTGATCTCTATCGCCGGGGTTAATTTTGTCATCGCTCTGTACTTGGGATTTGAGAAGGTGACGATGGGAATGACCATTCTTGTCGCAATATCTGATAGGAGTTCCGACTGAACCTCCAACAGGTACGGAAATTCTGCTTTTGTCCCTTCGTTGGAATTGGCGTAAATCCTGAATTGGGCCACTAAAATGCCCTCAATGAATCGCTGAATGCGCCTTCTTCCACAATTGTCTTGTTGTAGTGATCGATCGCGTTTCGGTTCTCCGCAAGCCACACCCTGCGATTCTCCTGGCGGACCCTTTCCGCCAATGCACCCTCGAGTACAGCCGAGATGTTGATGTGGAGATTCTTGGCTTGACTGAGCAGGTCGCTATTGATCGAGAGGTTTGTTGGCTTCTTGGGCGCATTTGAATCGAAGAGGACCTGCATAAGCACCTCCACAAAGAATGTGCATACATTATACGCATAAGCCATGGAAGACAAGCCCGCTCTCCAGGATGGCGCAGTGAGCGCGTGACTGTCTATCCCGGTGAGGGCGAAGCGGAATGCCACGCAGGCTTGGGGCGAAAGCTCCCTATTGATCCACCGCAAACACGGCACTCTCCCCCGGAGGAATGGCCTGGGCCTCGTCCAGGGCAATCGAACTCCAGATCCGCGTGAGCGCCGCATTCGGCGGGGCCAGGGGCGCAAAAGCCATTGTCCCGACGACATGTACGACAAGGTAGCGCCTGCCAGCTGCGGACAATATCCATGACAACACTGAGGATCCTCCGGCGCCGTCCCAGTCGGGGATGCTGGCTGTGGCGCCTCCGATGCCTGGAACCAGGGCCCGGAGCGCTCCGAGGTTGCGGTAGGCGGCTACGAGGGAGTCGGGGTTTCCTGCCTGCTCGAGGGCCGAAGGCGTGGCGCGGTTCTGGCCAGCTTCCACCCGCTTTGTGGCACGGGTCCAGGAAACGGTCGGGGGGTCCTTCCTGTCGGGAGTCCAGGGAAAGGCGTCACGCCGTGCTACATCGTCATTCTGGTAGCGGCGCCCGGTCATGCCGAGTTCCTCTCCGTAATAGATGAAGGGAAGGCCAGGCAGGGTCATGGTGATGGCTGCGGCGATGCGGGCGCGGCCCAGGGCGGCGCGCTTTGCCAGGGTCACCGCGCCCTGTTCGCCAGCCTGGGGACCCCAGCCCTCGGTGGCGTTCGCGCCTGCGCGCTGGAGGAGGAGGCCCATCGAGCGGTCCTGGTCGTGGTTGGACAAGAGCGGTGCGAGGGTGAAGCCCTGGGCCTTCGAATACTGAGCCGCATCGCGGAGATAGGACTCGATGAAGGCAGAGCCCCCGGAGCCCGAGGAAAGGGCCAGGATGCGTTTCGCGGTGGGAAAATCGAAGAGAAGGTCAAAGGCCGGAGCGTAGGCGGCGATCTCGGTGGGGTTCTCGGTGAGCACCTCGCCGAGAAAGAGGACGTCTGGCTTGATCCGGCGTGCGCTTCGCCTCAAGTCGTTCCAGAAGGCGCGGTTCTGCTGCACCGAGGGATCGCCGGGAGCTATCTCGTTGGGATCGAAGACGTGCTTGGCGGCATCGAAGCGGAAGCCGTCGACGCCGTGAGAGAGCCAGAAACGGAGGACGTCCTTGAGTTCGTTCACGACATCGGTGTTGCCGCAGTCGAGGTCGGGCATGCCGCTGCCGAAGGCGGAAAAATACTCATAACTACCACCATTGAGCACCGGGGCGGGGTAGAAACGTCCGAGCCCTCCTGAACCGTAGGCCTGACCCGCTTTCCTGAAGCGATAATATTTGGCGTAGGGGCCCGTGGGGTCGGCGAGGGCAGCCTGGAACCAGGGATGGGAACTCGAGCTGTGGTTGAAGACCTCGTCGAGGATGACGTGGATGCCCCGCTTGTGGCAGGCCGCGACGAGGGCGTCGAAGTCGGCAAGGGTTCCGAGGCGGGGCGAGACGCCCTTGTAGTCGGTGACGTCGTAGCCGTGGTAGGAATTGGCGGGATTGATCGGGGAGAGCCAGATTGCCTGGACGCCGAGGTCGCTTGTTGTCGCAGGATCCCCGTCGTTGAGCCAGTCCAGGTGTTCGGTGAGGCCCCTGAGATCCCCCCATCCGTCTCCGTCGGAGTCCGCAAAGGAGTAGACGAGGACCTGGTAGGCGCTTCCTGTCGCGGCCTTCCACCAGGGCGTGGACTGGGCCGACAGCGGGGCACAGAGAAGAAAAACAAAGAGTACAATTGCTAAGGTCTGAAGGGTCTCTTTGGCGTTTTGGCGGCGGCTGCCAATGCTGCCGTATCTGCTACCGGGTTGGAAAAGGGGCACGGGACTCCTCCGATGGCCCCCCGCGTTGTGGTCGGGGCCGCTTCACTGTAGTGTAGCACGGACGGAGGCTCTTGATGAACCTGGACATGGGCATAGCGGTCCCGGCGCGTGGTGATGGTCCGCTTCGCTGGACAGCCACCGACCGCTCTGGTGGATTCTTCACGCTCGGGACGCGGGAGGATCTTCCAGACTCAGGCTACTGGAGGGGCGAAGCCCGCCTCTTCATCGATGCCTGGCTTGTGGATTCCGGCGGTCGCCGCCTCGGCCGCGACTCGGCCCTCGAGGTCAGGGTGGAAGCGGAGGGACTGATATTGCGCCATGCGGCTCCCGGCCGATCTGCAGGCGGCGTTGGCCTTGGCATCCATCCCCTCCTCGGTCGCGCTGCGATCGGGTTTTCGCTGCCTGATGGACTGCCAAAGGGCTGGTCGCTGGCTATCGCCCTGCCTCTTGTGCCAGTCATAAGGTTGGATGACGCAGGACATGCCGGCGAGGGCCAGTCCCTTGCGGGCTGCCCCGCTTTCAGGCTCGGCCCGGAGGCGCTGGGACAGTGGGCCAGCCTCGGCGGTACTGGAACCTGGGCAGCCGGGACGACGGTCGAAGTCCACTGCGACGCTGAGGGAAAGACCAGCCAGCGAACACTCATAGTTATGAACAAGGGCGAACAAGCCCCCCGGCTCAGCGTCTGTCTGGCCTTCGGTAAAGACGCCGGATCTGCTGCTGGCCTGGCGCGCGACCTGGTGGATTCAGCTGCCCTGGAGGCGCATCGGGCCGAGGTGGAGCGCCTGTTGTCCGGGCCTTCGATCAGGACGGCAGACGGCGACTTTGACCGGGCACTGGCCTGGGCCTCGTATTCCGGGCGGCTCCTCGTGACCCGGGAAGGGGGACTCGGAATCTGGGCGGGCCTGCCATGGTTCCGCGACAACTGGGGCCGCGACACCTTCATCGCCCTGTCCGGCATACTCCTTGTCCGTGGACTCTGGGACGAGGCGCGCGAAGTGCTCTCGGGTTTCGCTGCCCTCCAGGACTTGGACCCTTCGAGCCCGACCTTCGGACGCATCCCGAACCGCTTCAGGGGGCCGGATGACGTCATTTACAATACTGTCGATGGGAGCCTCTGGTTTGTCCGCGCCCTCCTCGAGTACGGGGAGGCCTCGGGCGACCTGGACTTCGTGCTGGGGCTCCGGAACGCCGTCTACGGCATCCTCGATGCCGAGCTCGGCCGCTGCGACGGTGAGGGCTTCCTCTTGCATGCCGACGCCGATACCTGGATGGACGCCCGCATCGATGGCCGCCTTCCCTTGTCCGCCCGGGGCGACCGGGCTGTCGAGGTCCAGGGCCTCTGGTACGCGGCCCTCCACTCAGGCGCCCGACTGGCGCGCCTGGCCTCCGAGAACGCCCGCCAACGGCGCTACAGCAGAGACGCAGCGCGCCTGCACGGGTCCTTCCGATTGCGCTTCCACGACCCCGACTCGGGGCAGCTCGCCGACAGGCTGCTGCCAGACACCGGGAGTGGCGATGATGGAAGAGCCGCCGAGGGTGGGCCCTGGGCAGGCGGTCCGGACGGGAGAGGACGACGAGACCAGCGTGTGAGGCCCAACCAATTGCTTGCATTGTTCGCGGCCCTTCCCGTCGCCGAAGCCGGGGGCGAGCCCCTCCTCGACGCGGCAACATCGGCGGGGGTAGTGGCTTCGGCCGTGCCCGAGCTGGTCTATCCCTGGGGCGTCGCGACCCTCTCCCAGGAGGATCCCTTCTTCCACGCTGCCCACGAAGGGTCCGGCCTGTACCACAAGGACGCAGCCTACCACAACGGCACGGTGTGGGACTGGCTCATGGGCCCGGTTTCAAGCCTCCTCTGCGCTGTCCATCGGCAGGACCTCGCCGGGACCCTCGTCAAGGAGGCTTCGAAGCGCATCCTGAAAAGCGGTGCTGCGGGAAGCCTGGCCGAATGCGGCCATGCCCTTCCCGACGCCAGGGGAAGGTTCATCCAGTCAGGCACCTATTCCCAGGCCTGGAGCGTCTCCGAGTTCTGCAGGACCGTCTATCGCGACCTCCTCGGATTCAGGCCCCATCTCCTCGAGGGCAGGGTGACCATCGCGCCACGCCTCCCGCCGGGTTGGGCTGGGGTAACGGCTTCCTTGCCCCTGGGCAGCGGAGCAAGCCTCGAACTCCGGATCGAAGGCGGGGAGGATCTGCCTGGGCAGGTACCGCCACCGGGCGACAAGCCAGTAGACCTAAGTATGAAAATCATAGTTAAAAGCATAGGGGAAGATGGAGGTGGGGGGCCGGGCCGGGACCTCCGTCTCGACTTCGACCTTTCCGGGACGGACCGGGACTTCGGTTCCTCCCTCGGGCTCATGACAGGGGAGACGGCTGAGCTTGTCTTTTATGCGGCTTCTGGAAGGCTTTTCGCCAGGGTCGGCGGAGGGGCGCAACGTGAGCTGGCCTGTGCCATGCTCAGGATGCACGATCCGCGGGCATCCGCGATCTGTCTTGCCCTTCCACGCCGCCGTCCCTGGTGCAGGGCCGGCTTCGAACGCGACTGGCTCAGGCGCATCATTGAAGGAAGCAGCTATGATGCGGGTCCCAGGGTCTGGCTGGAGGACTGGTATTCCGCCCCCTCCTTCGAGCGATGCTTCGGGGACAACCGCCCTTTCGGAGCCTTCCCGGGCAAGCGGAGCAGCCTGTTCCGCCTCTGGGCCCCGCTCGCTTCGGAGGCCGAACTCCTCCTTTTCGCCGACGGCCTGGAGGGTCCCGAAATCGGGCGCCATGCCTTCCTTCCTGATGGACGGGGCTCCTGGTCGCTCCGCCTTCCCGGTAATCTTCATGGCAGTTATTATAGGTTCAGGCTCCGTGTCTTCGGCAGGATGCGCGGGATCCCCGACCCCTGGGCTCGCAGCGCAGGAACAAATGGCTTTCGGAGCATGGCAGTCGACTTCGAACAAGTCGAGCCCCCTGGCTGGCGAAACTTCAAGGCACCAGCCCTGGCCAGCTCGAACGACGCAGTGATCTGGGAGGCACATATCCGGGACCTCAGTTCCGGGCCGGGCTGGGGAGGACCGGAAGTGCTTCGCGGAAGCTACGCCGGAGCAGCCCTCTCTGGCAGCTCCTGCTCCGGGGGCGGGGCAGCCAAGGCAGTTCCTAGCGGTCTGGACCATGCCGTCTCCCTTGGCATCACCCACATCCAGGTTCTCCCAGTTAGTGACTTCGTGTCCGTGGACGAGGGGAGGGCCAGGGATCCCGAGTACGCACGGAGCCACCGCAGGGCTGTGTTCAATTGGGGCTATGATCCTGCGGGATGGTTCCTCCCGGAGGGCTCCTACGCCTCGGATGGCGCAGACGGCGAAGTCAGGGTGCGAGAGCTCCGCTCCCTGGTGCAGGCCTATGGGCGTCATGACATCGGTGTCATCATGGATGTCGTCTATAACCACGTGCCCGACGCGGAAGCTTCGGCCCTCGATGCCGGCGCTCCCGGCTACTTCTTTCGGCCCCTTTCCTTTTCCGGCGCCGGGGACGATGTGGCCAGTGAGCGTAGCATGGTGCGCCGCCTGATTGTCGCCTCCCTCGAGCTCTGGCTCCGGGACTACAAGGTGGCGGGCTTCCGCTTCGACCTGATGGGGCTTCTCGATGTGAAGACAATGCTGACGATCAGGCGACGCCTCAGGCGGATCAAACGCGACGTGCTGCTCTATGGCGAGGGCTGGGACATGTACCGAGGTGCCAGCATGACGGCTGCGAGCCAGCGAGAGATAGGACGCCTTCCCGGCATCGGCATGTTCAACGACGCCGTGCGCGACGGGATCAAGGGCTCGGTCTTCGACGCGAAGGCCCGGGGTTTCATCCACGACGGCAGCCGCGTCATGGACCTGCGCCTGGGTATCGTCGGGGCCGTGTCGCATCCGGGCGTGGACAATGCCCGCGTGGAGGGTTCAGCCAACAAGGGTCCCTGGTCCGGGCGGACCGCCTCCTCCCTGGCCTATGCCGAGTTGCACGACAACCTCACCCTGGCAGACAAGAACCGGCTTGCGCTACCGGATCTGGGCGAAACAGAATATGTCCAATTACAAAGGCTTGGGCTGGGCCTGGTACTTCTGTCGCAGGGAATACCCTTCCTCCATGCCGGAGGGGAATTCCTCCGCTCCAAGGCCATCCCGGCTGAATGGATCCAGGAAGCAGGGCGAGGCGGAGCGCCCCTTCCCACAGACCTGTCCTGGAGCCAGGATGGGAAGCATGCCTATAGTCATAACAGCTACGACCTGTCGGACGAGGTCAACGCCCTGGACTGGAGGGAGGCTGCGCGGCGACGGGAACTTGTGGCCTTTGTCGCCGGCCTGGTCGCCCTCAGGCGTGCCCATCCCCTGTTCAGGATCCGGAAGGGCAGGGAAGTCCGGAAACGGCTCGCATTCCTGCCATCCGTGGCGGGCCTCGAGGCCTGGACCCTCCGCGGGGGCATGGGTGGCGAAGCCTGGGCCGAAGCCCTGGTGGCTGCCAGTGCCCATGGCGCGACCCCAGTCTTCCGGCTTCCACCCCGGGGTCCCTGGTACGCGGTCGTAGATGGTGGGCAGGTTTTCGATCCTGACTCGGTCGGGGGCTATGCTGCTCTCCGTTGTCTCGAGGGTGGAACCGAATGCGAACTGGGCTCCTGTTCCCTCCTGGTCCTCGCGCGTCCCGTTTTCCGATCATGAAAAAGCGGGGCCGCCCCAGGGCGACCCCGCTTCACTAGGCTCAATTGCCCAGTTCCCGCAAAGACAGCGCGGACTCAGCGAAGTCTGAGAACCACGGCAGTGAGAGGTTCTACGCTGATGCTGTTGCCCGAGACAGTAAAACCCTGGGGTTTCGAAACGCCCTGGGGAGAAGCCTCCTCACGATCGACGAGGACAGTTGCGCCTTCCAGCGACCTGCCTGCGTCGAACTGTATCGGCACGTCGCCGTTGACGTTCACGAAGACCGCGAGCTTGGAGCCCTGCCAGTCGAGGGTCCAGCCGATGGACAGCTTGTCTGGGTTGGGAATCTGCACCATGGCTGTCTGGATGGCCTTGGCGTCGCCTATGCGGAAGGCCGGCTCGGCCTTCCGGAGGGCGATCATCCCGGCGATCCAGTCGGCGCTCCCCTGGTACTCGCCCGCGATGGTCCAGGGGAACTGGTTGATGTCGTCCGAAGAATCGTAGGAATTATGAACAAATTCGCCGGTGGTGTCCTGCTTGGAGTTGAGCTTCGGCTTGGTCCTTCCGCGCTCGTCGCCGCCGTGGAGGAAGGCGATGCCCTGGCTGGTGAGCACGAAGAACTCCGCAAGCTTGATGCGTGCGGCGATCTCGCTCCGCTCGTCGGCGTTGGCGTCGGTAAGGCCCACGTTGAAGGAGATGTTGTCGTGGAGGGTCAGGTTGTCGTGGGCGGTGACGTACTGGAGGTTGTCGCCGGGAGAGTCGGCCTTGTAGTTGAGCATCGGGCGGCCTGCAAGGTTGTTGAAGATCATGACGGGATTGGTGGGCTTTCCTGTGACAAAGCCCTTTTCGCGGTCGTTCATCCCGCCGGCTTTCAAGGCGCTCCGGATCTCGTCGTTGAAGACTGCGGCCTGGTCGGTCTGCGTCATGTAGTCCTGGTTGAGGACGGCCACCGTCGAGGGGCCGCGGTACATCTTCCAGCCCTCGCCTTCGAAGAGGACGTCGTCCTTGCCGGGGATCCTTGCGACCTCTGTCCGCGCCTTGAGAACCGTGTCTGCTGCCATCAGGCCCATGAGGTCGAAGCGGAAGCCGTCGACCTTGTAGTCGCCCACCCAGGTCCTAAGCGAATCGGTGACAAGCCTCGCCATCATGGGCCGCTCGGTCGCCGTGTCGTTGCCACAGCCTGAGTCGGAGGTAAAGCCACCCTTGGCGTTGCGTCTATAATAATAGCCAGGAACCACGTCCTCGAGGATGGAGGTCGCACCGGTATGGTTGTAGACCACGTCGAGGAGGACACCGATGCCCGCACGGTGAAGTTCCTTGATGAGCGTCTTGAGCTCGACGATGCGTGCGTAGGGGTCGGCAGGGTTGCTCGAGTACCAGCCTTCGGGTGTGAGGTAGTTGTGGGGATCATAGCCCCAATTATAATTGTTGCCGCTCGAGGTGCCTGTTTTTTCATAGGCGGTTTTCGATTCGTCGTTGTAATAGAAGTTGAGCACTGGCATGAGCTGGACGTGTGTGACGCCGAGTTTCTTGAGGAAGGGGATCTTCTCGATGAAGGCGAGGTAGGACCCAGGCCGGGCGCTGACGCCCGAGTCAGGAGCGATGGTGAAGTCCCGCACGGAAAGCTCGTAGATGATGGCGTCCTCGCGCTTGGCGAGCTTCACGTCCTCGAAGCCCTCCCAGCCGCCCGTGGGTCCAGATTTGGCAGGGTCGATGATCGCACCGCGTCCGGGACCGGAGCCTCGGAACAGGTCCATTCCGCGCGCCCAGGGGTCGAGGGCGATGCGCTCCTGGCTTCCGAAGAAGGTGGAGTACTCATAGAACATTCCTGCAGGGTCGCGGTCGGCCCAGGCGAGGCTCCAGAGGCCGGTGGAGGCTTCCTTGGAAAGCTCGAGCGTGGCTGCTGGCGTCGTGCCTTCGCTTTCGGCGTAGAGGCGCACTGTCACCCTGCTCGCAAAGGGACTCCAGAGTCTGAAGGTGACTGACTTTTTCGCTCCGTCATAGACTGCGCCGAGTTCCAGGCCCTGGGGAGGGAGGGTCGCGTCCGCGAGCCTAGCCGCAAGGGCGGAGGACTCGATGGCGGTCGGGGCGAGGAAGGCCTTGTTCCGCACGACCAGGGGAGCGTCCAGAGGCGCGTCGGAGGCAAGGGTGAGCCGCGCCTTCCTTGTGTAGTTGTCATCACGGTTGTCTTGGGCGTTCTCGTTCACCGCGTCGATCACCGGCAGCGATCCCGAGCCGTCAGCCTTCTCGACTGAGAAGCCTGAACTGCCAGCCTGTGTTTCGAGGCCATAGCGTCCGGACAAGTCGATGAGGATTTCCCTCGGTGAGACGAGTCGAGCCGCGTCTATGGTTGGCACATAAGGCCCGTAGGCATAGGACTTCTTGTCGCCGGAGAAGATAACCCACTCGTTGGTGACCTTCGAGTTGACTATGCGGTCGTCGTCCCCGTCCTTGGTCCAGCCGTCAACCCTGCGCGGAATGAGGCCGAAGAGGCCGTCGGAACCCACTGCCCTGGCTCCTAGTTCGCTGCCCTTCTTGCTGAAACGGAGGTAGCCGATCCCGTTGGAGACTCCGAGGATCTTGGATTTTTCCCAGGTCGCCCCGCCATCGCCGCCCGGTATGGCCCAGAGCCAGAAGCCCCAATCAGCGTATTTGCCATCGGCGCGGTAGTAGTAGACTACAACCTCGTCATCGCCTGGCTTGAGTTCGTCATGGGCTGCACTGATCTTGGCCATGAGGGGGTTGCCCTTGTCCTCCACGAGACCCGGGGTGACCGTGGCTACGGGGGGGGCTGCGCTGTCGGAGGGGGGGACCTCAGGGCTTTCGGCACAGGATGCCAGGATGAGTCCTCCGAGGACCAGGGCCGCCGAGAGGCCGGCGAATCCGAAAAGCTTCCGTTTCAACATCGAGCACCTCCGTGGTGAAAAACGCGGTCAGGCCGCGAAAAAAAGCGAGTCCCTAGTATTATCAGCAATTTCGCCGTTGGTAAACCGGTTTATAGCAAAGAGAAGAAAGCTTCCCCTCTGTCAGGGCTCATGCCACGGAGAGGGAGTGCCATCGAGGAGGGTCTTGAGCCCCTCCTCGTCGAGAAAGCCCGAAGAGGCTCCTGCCTCGCCAATTTTCCATGATGCGAAGCTCACAGCCAGGGTGAGGGCCTTTTCTGCATCGCCATCCTTGATCCAGAAATGCGAGAAGGCTGACAACAGTGCATCTCCTGCGCCAATGGTGGAAACCACAGGACGGGTCATGACAGCCGGAACCAGGATGGGAGCTGAACCCCGCTCGGCCAGCAGGGCGCCATTGGCACCCATACCCACGACGACGAGGCGCATTCCGTAGAGGGAAAGAAGCTCGCGGGCAGCCTCCACAGGCGGTGCCCAGAGCCGTTCATCCGAGAGGAAGAGAAGGTCGGCAGCAGCCATGAAGTCACGATTGTAGGCATCCCGGGGATCTGACAGGGTGTGGACATCGGAGATAACCGGCAGTCCCCTCGCCTTGGCTTCGGGCAGGAGGTCGCGGTTCCAGTTGATGTTGCAGAGTATCGCGGCGACAGAGTCGCCGATGGCCTCGGTGAATTCCGCCTTCGGATAGCGGCGCTCCTGGACATCCTTGAGATCCACGTTGATCTGCCGGCGACCCGAACTTTCGTAGAGGATCACCGAGCGTGCGGTTTCCGGCATGTCTCGGAGTAGCCCCCCCGTATCGAGGCCCTTCCGCGCGAGGCAGCCGAGCGCGAGCTCCGCTTCCCCGTCCTTTCCGAGGATGGAGAGCAGGGACACCCTGTCGCCAAGGGCTGAGAGGGCGAGCGCTACGTTGACGCCGACCCCGGAGACTGCTGATGCGATACCCCCGAAGGGATAGCGCACGGGGCTGTATTCGAGGGGAAAGCCCTCTATTTTCAGGGTTGTTTCTATATTTATAAGGCCTGAGACAAGGATCTTGAGGGCTTTGGGGTTTCGGGGCATGGGCAGTCCTTTCGGAAGGAGGGCATCAGCCATCGAGGAAGGTCCGGACGAGTGGGCGATCCCGTGGTCGATGTCATGGAAGTAGCATACAACTCAATCCTTGGATCCAGGGAGACTGCTTTGTCCACGTCCAGGCCAGTGATCACAGGAGGCAAGGCAATCTGTGACCATTCTGGGACACTCCCGTGATTTTTGTTTGACAATTCCTGAAAATGAGGTGAGAATACGCCGGCAGTAAACCGGTTAAACGAGCGAGATAGCCGGAAATGCGCCGAAATCATTGTGATATATAAAATTAACATATCGGAGCTTCGGAATCGGAAAACGTGAACTTGCTGCGGTGCTGCATCGATCGCATGCAGCCAGGAAGCATGCTGAAGACAAAATACCTTCCAGGGAGGAATGTGTGACCAAGAGGCTAGTGCTGTCGATGGCGCTGATACTGTGCACGGTTGCGGTCTCAGTCGCGGACGTCCAGATCAAGAAGTTGGACGACACCAATGTTGAAATAACGTTTACATACAAGGATGACGCTGCCAGCGAGGTTGGCGTCATCGGGTCCTTCGACAACTGGACCGTTCCGGGCGAGGCGATGTCGAAGAACAAGGCGGGTCTCTGGGAGTACAAGCTCAAGGCCCTGGTCACTGACGAGCTCCAGTACAAGTTCTACAGCAAGGGCACCTGGATCTTTGACTTCAAGGCGCCGGACAAGAAGGACGACGGCTTTGGAGGGAACAACGGCTTGATCGTCGTCGCTGACGTACTGGCAGGGGCGGTTGCAGGCGGGGGCAAGCCTGGCGCAGGGACGGTCGCCGGCGATCCCTACGCAGCCAAGCTCAACTTCGGCATGTTCACCTACTTTGGTTCTAAGTCGAGCTTTGTAACCCAGGGCCTGGTGGACAAGACAAAGAAGGGACTCGAGACCGATACCACGGGCCTTATGGGCAAGTCCTACTGGAAGATAGGTGGAACACTGATGCCAGGGGTCACAGCCTGGTTCGAGATGAAGGCCTTTGACAGCTACCAGGCGGTCTGGGCCCAGGATTCTACCGGCAAGGTGAGCCCTGAGCTTCCGGCCGGACTCTCCGGCCTTGTCTTTGGATTGCTCTCCAACCCGGTCAATTATGTAGGTGGGGGAATGCCCTTCCTCAATTCCATCAAGACAGGACTTGATAGCCCCGACCTCGTCTGGGAGACAGGCTATGGTTATGCCAAACCGACGGGCCACTCGTCGGTGCTCTGGGAAACCCTCGAGGGAAGGGATGCGGGCAATGGCTACATGCGCTTCGACCTCGGTTCGAGCCATACCAAACTCGGCGCCGGCACTATCGCCGCCACCTTCGCTCCCAACATGATGAACGGGAACTACAGCCTTTTTTCCTGGGCAAGCTATTCCCAGGGCGACAACAAGCTCGAACTCCAGTACGACATGAAGTCGGCCGAGGCTGCGACCCTCTCCAAGATATTCAACAAGATCTACCACCAGGACATTGTCCTCGGCGCCAAGACCAAGGCCCTCGGTATCACGTTCTCAGGGCAGGGCCTTGTCAACCTGTTCAGCGAGAGCGCCTTCACTTCGAAGGCGAACCTCGCGGGAGAGGCCAAGGTCTCCTGGGCGGGCGGAGATGCCCTTGGCGTAACCGGTGGATATCGTTTCACCGGCAGTGGCGTCGAGCTCCTCTATGGAGACAACGATTCGAGCGAGAGCGATACCCTCGGTTCCAAGGGTACGCAACGCGTACTGCTCAACGTCTTTGCCAAGTCCAGCGACCGCATCAAGGCAGGCCTCGACAGCAATGTCACGCTCACGACTGCGGATCTGGCTTCGAAGGCCGCTGAGATTTATGCAAAACCCTGGATCGAGACGAACCTCGATGGCGTCATCGCGAAGAAGGGTTCACTCAACGGCTACGCCAAGGTCAAGTACAACCTGAAGCAGGGCTACAGCTATGCAGCGAGTTCCTCGTCCTTTATTTTCGGGGAGGCTGGCGCCAAGCTCAATTTAACTGATCCTCTTCCCGGCGTCGTCAAAGGCGCGGACCTTTACTGTGGCTTTAATAACTGGGACGATTACAAGGGCTTCACTACGGTGATCGCCGCCCTGCGCATGGCCAGGGACGTCGGCGCCGAAGTCGGAGTCAGCCTCCGCACTGCGAGGGCTACGGATACTGCGGCGATGAAGGCACAGAACAACCTGCTTGGCTTCACGGTCGGCGGAAACTGGAAGATTCCCGCACCAGAGTTCAAGACGCCGCTGTTGCACGGCGCCTTTGTCTACAACATGGATCCCTACGATCCTGACAACTACGCGAATCTTCTAATGACCGATTTCGTACCCACCGGTGGGCAGTCGAAAATGGACGGGAAGGCCCAGCTCCGGCTCTTCCTCAAGTGGGACTTCTAGGACATGGGGTATAAAGCGATGAAACACACGAACACCTTCGGGGGCCTCGCCCTCTCCATTCTTGCCGCCCTCGCATTCGCGGGCTGTGGCAGTGCCCTGCACAACGGTACCGAGATGGACGTTACGAGCGTGACGGTTACTGGCCTTCCCGCCAATCCCTACGCCGTGGGTCAGGTCATGGTCTTTTCCTACAACAAAGGGACTTCCTGGGTCCATGACGATGCGACCGAATTCGCCAGTGCAAGGTTCCGGGCGGCTGTCAGCGCCACCGGCACTCTGACCTACAGCTTCAGTCCTCCGCTCCAGATTACAACCCCGACACTGGTTTTCCTCCTCATCGACCCGAACAAGGGCTGGAATACCTTTCAGCTGGACAAGAAACACTCGGGCGGCAAGGGTGGCGACGCGACGCTGGACAGTACCTGGGGCGGGGCGATCAATCCCGTGACGATCACCGGCACCGTCTCCGGCGACAGCGTGACCTGGGCCTACGGAAACTAGGAGATAAAGGTGGAACTCAAGAGATTTTTCCTTTCGACCGTCGCAACCCTCTGCCTCGTTTTCGGGGCCGTGGCCGACGTCGCCATCAAGGACCTCGGCGGCGGAGCCGTCGAGATAACCTTTACCTACAAGGATGACGCCTCTTCGGAAATGGGTGTCATTGGTTCCTTCGACAACTGGACAGTGCCCGGCGAGGCCATGGCAAAGAACGCTGCCGGACTCTGGGAGTTCAAGCTCAAGGCCCTGTCGACCGACGAACTCCAGTACAAGTTCTACAGCAAGGGCACCTGGATCTTCGACTTCAAGGCCCCCGACAAGAAGGACGACGGCTTTGGCGGAAACAACGGTCTCATCGTCGTAGCAGACGTGCTTGCGGGAACGGGCAGCAAGGCTTCGGGCGCTGTAGCCGCCTCAGGTCCAGTCCGCAAGAAAGTCAGCTTCGGTACGATAAGCTGGCTCGAGAGCGCGAGCAGTTTTTCGAGTGCGGGGAAAACCTTCACTCCAACAGCCTCAGCGATCAATGCCCGCTCGACCCTGATGTTCTACGGCGACATGGTGCCCAACATGCCGGGTCGCTTTGAACTCACCTACTTCAACGGTACCTTCCCAGTCTACACGCCTTCAACTCTCGATGCGATGACGGGCCTCCAGAACCTCGGGGCTGCCCTCATCTTCAACCCCTTCTACCAGCTCGGTGGAAACGTGAAGCCCGTGATCGACAAGTTCGTCTTTGGCGCGACCAGTCCGGGCTTGGTGTTCGAGACGGGGATGGGGAATGTGTATGTTCCCTTGCACAGCTCAATTCTTTGGACCACCGTGCAGGATTACCTGATTTCAGGCAGCGGCTACACTTCTTTCAGTCTCGGACCGGCACTGAAGCAATTCGGAGATCTAGCCTTAAACGCGGCCTTCGTTCCCAATAAAAGCCTTGATGGATACTATGGGTACTACAGCTTTGCCCGAGCCACGCTCGGCGGTCTTACTGCTGAGCTGCAATATGACCTGAAGTCCTCTGCCACCAGCGATGCCCTTGCAATTTTCCAGAACATCCCCAGGCAGGATCTGATTCTTGGCTTTGCCGACTACCTCGATCAGCTTTCCATTGAAGGCCAGTTGCTCCTCTCTTCGTACCTACCCGGAGGCGCAATCGATAGCAGGCCTGTCACGGACAAACTTGCCCTCGGCCTCAAGCTGGGATACGTCGACTTTTTCGAGATCTATCAATTCAATATCAGCTATCGCTATCGCGGCTTTGCAGCCCAGATGCTCTACGCTGACAATGCATCCGTTCTTGGAAACGCTGAGACCCAGGCTGTAAAATTCGATGGCTCCCTCAAGCTAGGTCATTGGGTGACCGCCAAGCTTGGAACCGAGGCTGAATTCAGCACCTCTGCGACAAGCAGCGGAAACATTGCAGTCAGCCTCATTCCCGGTACTGCGCTAGATTTCTCGATCCCAGCTCGCCGTACCCTGATCGCCGATCTTTATGGCGCGGTCTCTGTGAACACCAAGCCCTCCGTGGGAACCGGCATGATAGCCTTGACCAAGGCTGCAGCCAAGGTAAAGGTAGGAGATGTACTTCCCGGCCTTGTCGAGTCGGTTGATTTCTGGTATGGACTCGACCGGGGCACAACCATGTTCAACTCCCTCCTTGTTGAGGCTAAGCTCGTCCAGGGGCTGAGGGCCCAGCTTGCCTGTGGCCTCCGCACCGGGACTGGAGTTTCCTCTCCCTATGGAGCAGCTCTCGGCGCGAGCTGGAGCATTCCTGCGCCACAGGCCAAGAGTCCTCTCCTGTACGCCCAGCTCGGCTGGAATCTCAATCCCTGGGATGCCACTGCAAAAGGCAGCTACGACTTCAATGACTCCTGGCGCTATCTCCCGGACGGTGGCATTTCCAAGTCCGATGGCTTAAGCAGCCTGAGCTTAGGCGTTTCCTGGAACTTCTAAGGTACCTCATGACCGGAACCGCGTCGGACTTCGTCCGGCGCCCGGCATACAGACCGCGGGACTCCGCGGATTCAAGGAGCGAAGGATGAAGAGAGCTTCATTTCTTCTGTTGGCAATCATAGCCATGTTCGGGCTCGTGAGCTGTGAACTCATTTCCAGCATGTTCGGCGCCAAGCCTGCGGCTACAACCCAGTATTCCGAGTGGTGGATCAAGGGGAGTTTTGATGCTTGGGCGGATCTTCCCCATCACTTCCTTGCCATTGACGAACTCAATGCCAAGAAACTGACTTTTGTGATCGACAATCTCTACCCGATCGACTATGAATTTGTCCTCGTCAGCCCTGGAGCGACATCAGCGACCACCGACGATGTCGAGGTGAAATACTCCACCGACGACAATATCGCTCCGGATACCCAGGTCACGATGACAGGCACCAAGAATGCGAGTTTCACCGCTGCCAAGAAGTCGTATACGGTAACTGTTGACATTACCGATGCAGCCGCACCGAAGATGACCCTCGTGTCAGGCTCTGTCGCAGTTCTCGCCCTCACCGAGGCAGTATTGGCCAGCAACCTCAAGGTCAAAGGCGACCAGTTCTCCATCGGCTGGACCGAAACTGCCGGAACCTATACTGCGGCCACCAAGACAGTCTCGTGGGATCTGACCGCTTCGAGCCTGACAGGTGCCTTTGGCTTCTCCTCCCTCGATGGCTTCCTCAAGGGTGTTACCTTCACATCCCCCGCGACGGCTGGTGCCTGCACGACCGCTGACACCCTTTCGACCACGGCCAGCGACAACGCCACGATCAAGAGCATTCCCAAGAAGGACTCTGTCTACACAGTCAGCGTACTGCTGGATGCCGCAGCTACTACTGTTGCAACCAAGTACAAAGTTTCCATTGCCCTCAAGACTGTTGGTACCACAGCCTGGGTCTTTACCGCTCCAACTGACATCTATGTCGTCGGTTCGCTCGCTGGAGCCACAGGCATGACTGCCTGGTCCGAGGCGGACACCGGCCGCGCCAAGGTTACGCTCGCTTCCGGCAAGGCAACCCTTACCTTCACTGCCAATGCCACTGGGAAGCAGGAATTCAAGTATGCCACCGCTGCCGCCTCGGGTTGGAACAACCTGGTTGGCTATAGCGCCGGTGCAGCCACCACAACCGGCGTCACCCTCGCTGACAGCGGCGGCAATTTCTCCTTCACCGCTACCACTGGCAAGATCTACACCATTGTCGTTGACTTCTCTGGTACATATTCCTCGACCAATATTGCAGTTGTGACGGTCACCGAGCAGTAAGCTAGAACCGGTTTCCGTCGTAGTTTCAATCAGTAACTACAGCCCAGCGAGCCCGCGATCCTCGGATCGCGAAGCCCGCGGGGCTTTTCTTTTCATGCGCCTGACAGGGGCGAGTCCTAACGGTCCAACCCCACCAGTCCCTCGCATGCTTGCCCCCCAACTACCCCTCCGCAGAACAACGCACTATTCTAGACCTATGGACTTTGACTGGGACGCATGGCAACTCGCCGAACCCTGCGGCAATCGCGCCTCGCTCTCGCCCGACAGGAAGCCGAGCGGCTAAGGGGCAAGATCAGGGCCTTGGAACCGCGGGTTTCCCGCATCATCCTCTTTGGATCGGTAGCGCGTCAAAACCCGAGGCACGAGTACTTTGACATCGATCTTGCCCTGGAAGGGGCTCCTTCCCTTGCGCTCCTGGAGCCGGAAGTCACCTCTGATGGTTTCCGCATCGATCTCGTCCAGTTGGAATGGCTTTCTGTGCGCATGAGGGAGAACATAGAGCGTGAGGGGGTCGTGTTGTATGGAACCTAGTAGCCTATTTCCTGCGCATCAGCACGTTTTTCGAGAACGGCCTGCCTGCCGACGAATGGCAAACGTTCCTGGTAGACAGGATCGCCTTTCAGGAACTCCGGGCCTTCCGCCAGCTTTTCCGTCATTTGTACGATCGAGATCTCGATCCAGAAAGGGTATTCCAGGTTTTCCCCTACGCTGCCTATACCATCAGGGTCTTTCCTGAGCGGCACGCGGCCTTCTGCGGAGCTATCAGGACCATGGACCGACGCTCCTCGGAAGTGAAGTAGCTGGTCGCCGCAGTTGGCGTAAGCCCCCTCCTCAAGAGTTCACCATACGTTTGAAGAAAAGGCTTGAAATATAAGATCCTTCATGTATGATTGAATGATGAGCAGTGCACTCTGGCTATCTCGCCCAAGCTACATCGAGCGAATCAAGGCCTTCTCCGATGGAGACCTGATCAAGGTCTTCCTCGGACAAAGGCGGGTTGGCAAGAGTGGGCTGCTTCACCTGGTCGAGGCAGAGTGGCGTTCAAGATATCCTGATCGCCAGGTGCTTTTTATCGACAAGGAAGGGATGACTGGAGCGAAGTCCGGACGGGGGCGGATCTTATCAAGCGGGTTCATGCCCTCGATTGCCCCAGCGATCACCGGAGCCTCGTGCTTATCGATGAAGTCCAGGAGATTGGGGATTTTGCCCCAGCCCTGCGTAGCCTTGCAGCAGAAAGGCGCTACGATCTCTATGTGACGGGGAGCAATGCCCGGCTCCTGTCCGGTGAACTAGCGACCCTGTTTGCCGGCCGCGCCATAACCTTCAACATCCATTCCCTGTCCTACGCAGAGTTCCTCTACTTTCACGGCCTGGCGGATTCCGACGAGAGTCTTTCGCGCTATCTGCGCTACGGTGGCTTGCCCTATCTCGCCCGACTTCCCTTCGAGGATGGGGTCCTAATCGAATACCTCGATGCCATCGTCGATACCGTCGTGCTGCGCGATGTCGTAGAGCGCTTCGGAGTGCGCAATACTGTCTTTCTGCGCAACCTCGTCAGGTATTGCGCTGATTCCGTGGGGACCCTGCTTTCCGCGAAGCGGATTTCTGAATACCTCAAGTCCCAAAACCTGTCTGTATCGCCTCAGATTGTCATTGATTACCTTTCCCACCTCGAAGCCGCATTCCTCGTGCATCGTTGCCCGCGATACGACATCAAGGGCAGGCGGCTCTTCGAGATCGGCGAGAAGCTCTACTTCGAGGATCTCGGCCTGCGTAGCGCCCTCCGTGGATTCAAGCAGGCAGACCTCGGGAAAATCGTTGAGAATGCTGTCTATCTCAAGCTTGTTCAGGATGGCTGGACTGTCTGTGTCGGCGTGCTGGGCGACCGGGAGATTGACTTCGTGGGCACTCGGGCAGACCAGATGATCTATGTGCAAGTAGCGATGAGCGTCGCCTCCGAGGAGACCCGCCTTCGCGAGTTCGGTAATCTCTACCGGATAGACGACAATCATCCCAAGTTCGTCGTGAGCCTCGACCCGATCAGGGCAGACGAACGCGGCGTGCGTCATCGTGGACTCAGGGAATTCCTGCTCGGCAAGCTGCCATGATTGTCGACAAAACCCCGCAAGCCCCACGGCTGCGGACAGGGCTGGA
The DNA here is from genome assembly GCA_903821875.1 of uncultured Spirochaetota bacterium. Lineage (GTDB taxonomy): Bacteria > Spirochaetota > Spirochaetia > Treponematales > Rectinemataceae > CAIJMU01. The sequence goes on along the minus strand of CAIJMU010000115.1, from coordinate 61,061 downwards.
GGGAAGAGCGTGCAGCTTGTCACCTTGCCCTTGTCCAAGGGGCCCGTTACAATTACCCGTATGAGTGGCATCATTCCACCCGGCAAACCGGGTTCTGGCAAGCCTCGAAGGCTTCCCTGCTCGGTGGCTAATTTCGAGCAGATACTCGAGGAAGACTACTATCTGGTCGACAAGACCGGATTTATCCGGGAGCTGGAAAACTACCGCGTGCCTGTGTTCCTTCGCCCGCGCCGCTTCGGCAAGACCCTCTGGTGCTCGACGCTCGAGTGCTACTACGACATCCGCCGCAAAGAGAAGTTCGAGGAGCTGTTCGGCCATCTGGACATCGGGCGGAAGCCCACAGCTGAGCGGAACAGCTACATGGTCCTGCGCCTTAATTTCTCCACTGTCCAGGTGAGCATGGATATGGCAAAGCTGGAACGGAACTTTGCCAGCGATTGTCGGATCAGCCTGGAGTCATTCCTGCGTCTCCAGCGGCACAAAGCCCGGAGGCATCACCGAGCCTCCGGCCGACGCCGTGGCCCAGCTGCAGCGCTACAAGGCCGACATCCTTTCGACCTTTCCCCAGTACGAGATCCGCTGCGCGGTCTGCGTGGTGGTGGCGAACATCGGGTTTAGTTGGTTTAATGTAGCCTGAGGCGATATGCCTTGAAGATGCAAGGCAGGGAGCTGTGCTATCCTCGCGATCGGAGGCTTCCATGAAGAACGCCGACCTTGTCGGAAAGATGACGCTCACGGAAAAGCTTGCCTTCATTACAGGCGATGGATTCTGGCTGACCCGGGCGATTCCGAGGCTCGGTCTTCCTGCCATCCACCTGACTGACGGACCCCACGGTGTCCGGAAGATCGCCGATGCCAGGAAGGATTCCGACTTTGTTGGAACAATACCGACCACAGCCTTTCCGACTGCATCCCTTTCAGCCTGCTCCTTCGATCCGGCCCTTCTCGAGGAAATGGGCCAGGCCCTCGCCGGGGAGTGCCTAAGCCTGGGTGTTTCCGTCCTCCTCGGTCCCGGGGCCAACATCAAGCGTTCGCCACTGTGCGGACGCAACTTCGAGTACTTCTCCGAGGATCCGCTCTTGTCCTCGGCCCTCGCTGCGGGCTGGATCAAGGGTCTTCAGGGGCGCGGTGTCGCCGCTTCGCTCAAACATTTTGCTGTCAACAACCAGGAGCGCCGGCGCATGACGGTGGATGCCCTCGTGGAGGAGCGCGCACTCCGCGAGATCTACCTTGCGAGCTTCGAGGACGCCATCAAGGTGGCGAAACCCGCCTCGGTGATGTGCGCCTACAACCTGATAAATGGCCAGCGCTGCAGCGAGAATCCCCTCCTTACGCAGCGCATCCTCCGCGATGAGTGGGGCTATGAGGGCCTGGTGGTCACCGACTGGGGAGCCTCGAACGATCGCGCCCTGGGCATCGCCGCCGGCATCGACCTGGAGATGCCAGAAGGCGCGCCCTCGAGTGCGGCCGAGGTAGCGGCCGCCATCGGAAAGGGTCAGCTCCCCGCCGCGAGACTCGACGAGTCGGTGGACCGGATTATCTCGCTCCTGCTGTCGACGCCGCCTGGGAAGGAAGGCCCAGGCGGTATCCCGGCCGACCTCGAGGAGGCGCACCACGCCCTGGCATGCCGCATCGCCGCCGAGTCGATGGTCCTGTTGAAGAACGAGGACGATATCCTCCCAATTGCGACAGATCGGCCGGTGGCCCTCGTCGGGGAGCTGGCCCGCAGTCCACGCTACCAGGGCGCGGGTTCATCCTTCCTGAAGCCGACGCGGCTCGTGGGGCTCCTGGATGCGCTGCGCGCCGAACTGCCCGCGCTCCGCTTCGCCCCCGGCTATTCGCTCGGGCATGACAGGCGCGACCCGGTCCTCGAGGCCGAGGCCCTCATGCTTGCCCGTTCCATCGAAGCCGAGGGCGGGATCCTCATAGTAGCGATAGGTTTACCTCCCATCTTCGAGTCCGAGGGCTTCGACCGGGAGGGCCTCGACCTCCCGGCCAACCAGCTGGCCCTCCTGGCGGGATTATCGGCAGAGTGCTCGCGCGTGGTGGCGGTGTATTCGGGTGGCTCTCCCGTCGGTACCGACTGGCTGCCGGGGGTACGCGCCCTCCTTGCAGGTTACCTGGGCGGACAGGCAGGCGGGACGGCACAGGCCGACATCCTTTTTGGGAGGGTCAATCCCTCGGGCAAGCTCGCCGAAACCTGGCCGCTGTGCCTCGAGGACACGCCGGCATATGGAAACTTCCCCGGCGAGGGGGACAGGGTCATGTACAAGGAAGGCCCCTTCGTGGGCTATCGATGGTACGCTTCTTCAGGACGGCCTGCGCGCTTTCCCTTCGGCTACGGGCTTTCCTACACGCGCTTTTCCTACAGCGGCCTCGAAGCGGGCCGCGGGGCTGTGGCCGCGGGACAGACGGTGACCTTCTCGTTCACTGTCGCGAATGTGGGGCCGCGTGCGGGGGCCGAGATCGCCCAGTGCTACCTGTCCTGGCCCGAGTCCGGCGTAGAGCGGCCACTCCTTTCTCTCGCCGCCTTTGCCAAGGTCAGGCTCGAAGAGGGGGCCGAGGCCCGCGTGGAGTTCTCCATCGGCACCCGGGCGCTCCGGCACTGGAACCCGGCCTCGGAGGCCTTCGAGGTCGAAGGCGGTCCAGTGATTGTACGAATTGGTGGTAGTTCGCATGACCTCCCCCTTGAGTTCACCCTCCACGTGGAGGGTGGGGCCGCCCGCGAAGCCATGCCGCCGCGCGACCTTTCCCGCCCTCCATCTGCGATGTCCGACCAGGAGTTCTCGCGCCGCCTCGGCCGGGCCCTCCCGCCTTCGCGTGTCGGCCGTCCCCACGACCTCGACAGGCCCCTGGGCGACCTGGCGGCCGACTCCCGCCTGGCGAGACTGATCATGGGGGTCGTTGTGTGGAAGGCGACGAAGGACTCTGTCCCGGGGCCGGGCGACGCCAACTACAGGATGATGGAGGAGATGATCAGGGAGCTGCCTGCACGGAAGCTTCCTGCGATGTCAGGCGGCATCATCCCCCTTTCGCTGATACGGATGCTTGTCGCCTTCGCTAATGGCAGGCCATTAGCCGCCCTGGCTGCCCTGATCGGCCGAAGGGATGCCTGAGGTGCCGGAAGGCGGAAGCGGGAGCGATCGACCGGGGTCGGGACAGCCCTGCGGGACCCTGATCATAGGTGGCGGTCCGGCCGGGCTCTTTGCCGCAGTCCGCCTGGCGCGATCCCTGGGCGGGCAGAGTGGTGCAGGGGGGGCTTCCGCCTGGCCCGTGAGGGTCCTCGAACGCATGGGGAGACCGGGGCGGAAGCTCCTGGTTTCGGGTTCGGGCCGCTGCAATATCGCGCACGACGCAGCGGTCGACGAACTCCTCGGGTGCTACGGCGGAGGGGGGAAACCCGGATCTGCGGCGCGCTTCCTCCGACCTGCCCTCACGGCCCTCGACAGCCCGGCCCTCCTGGCCTGGTTCGCTGCCCGTGGACTTGCCTTTACAATTGAGCCGAACGGAAAGGTGTTTCCCTCCTCGGGAAGGGCCTCCGACGTCCTCGCCGCCCTCCTCGCAGAAGCCGCGTCGCTGGGTGTACAGATCATCACCGGCTGCCGTGCGCTGGCGGTGACCGCCCTGAGCGGGGGGGGCTTCCTCGTCGAGGCAGGGCCGGAAGCGCGGCCGGCAGCAGGTACGGTGCCGGAGCCTGCACCCAGCGGTGGCCCCGAAATGATGACAGTTAATACTATACTCCTGGCCACGGGCGGCATCACCTGGCCCGTCACCGGCAGTTCGGGCGACGGCTACGCCCTTGCAGCCTCCCTGGGCCATCCCCTGGTACGGCCGAGGCCTGCCCTCGCTGCTGTATATGTTCACGCCTGGGAGCTTTCGGGCCTTTCAGGGCTTTCCTTCCGCGATGCCGGCCTCGTCCTTCGCCGTGGCGGGAAGCGTGTTTGCGAGCGCTCGGGCGACCTCCTCATCACTCACGAGGGTCTGTCTGGGCCCCTCGTCCTCGACCTCTCACGCAACATCGAAAAAGGCGAGCTTCTGGAAATCCGCTTCCCCTGGGAGGGAATCGAGAAGGGGAGCAGCCAGGGGAGGGCGACTCTGGAGTTTGTCGCCCTTCTTGACGATGCTGTCCTCCGCGGGCCGAGGCTCCTTGTACGCACTGCGCTTTCTTCCGGGGGCCTTCCACGCGCCCTGTCCCAGTACCTCTGCGAAAAGGCGGGGCTCTCCGATGAGGCGACCCTCGCATCCCTGTCGCGCGCGTCGCGTCGCGAACTGGCCAGGCTTGTCACCGCCTTTCCCCTGACCGTCTCAGCCCTCGGGGGCGCCGAGACTGCGATGGTTACCGCCGGAGGTGTCGACCTGCGTTCAGTGGATTCCGCGACAATGGAGTCGAGGCTCGTGAGCGGACTTTTTTTCGCCGGAGAAATCCTTGACTACGATGGCGATACAGGGGGATACAACCTCCATGCAGCCTTTGCGACCGGCGCCCTGGCAGCCGCCGCCATTCTGGGGAAGACCCTCAGGTGACTAGCGGGATTACCCTCATATGTCGATAATGGAAGCATGGACATTCAAAACCTGAGCAGCTCGCTCGCCCAGTCGAGGGTCGCCAATGCGGTCGGAAGCGCCCTCCTCAAGAAGTCACTGTCAGAGATGGGTGATGCAGGAGCAGCCCTCGCCCAGCTCTTTGAATCGGTCCAAAGCCTGCCCGCTTCGGCTCCCCTGCCCAGTGGCTCGGGGACGAAGATCGACCTTTCAGCCTAAGCCAAGGGTAGCTGTCTGCGTTCGAGGGTTTGCCGAAGCCTGTTACTCAAGGGCTGCCGCCTCCGAGGAAGGCTACTCGTGCTGGCGCTCTGCCTGGCTGCCTTCCCCGCGATGGCACGGGACCTGGCCCTCATTCCCGCCCCCGATGGATCTGTCGCCATTCCCTCTTCCGCCTGGGCATCGCTCAAGGAACCGGTGATCATCGTCCCGCCCCTCAATCTTCCCGCGACGGTCAAGATCAACGGCGCCACCCTCCTCGTTCGCGGCAATTCAGAGGGGCCGATCACGACACGGACGCTATGGACCAGCTTGCTGTCCATTCCTCCGGAGTGGCTACCGCCCCGCGCAGCCGCCTGGCCAGTGGTGGAAATAACCCTGGGCCTTCCAGGCGATCCGGGGATGACCACTGAAGCCTTCATCCTCTCCGATCGCAGCAGCGCAAGCTTTGCGGTTTTTCTGCGCAACCTGCTGAACCGGGACATGGTGACTGCCTTTTCTGTCATGTCCCTCTTCATCGGCCTCGCTTCCTTTGTTTTCTGGATACGGAACGGGATGAAGGGCCACGAGGTCTGGCTGTACTTTGCACTCTTCAACGTCGGCCTTGCCTTTTCCCAGGCGCCGATGCTTCTCGCCTGGGATCGCGCGCCCACTCGCTTTGCTGAGCAGGTCAGGGTCATCGCAGGATGCATCAGCATGCAATCGGCGGGGGCCTTTGTCCTGGCCCTCACCCGGCTCTACCGCAAGCCCTGGCACTGGCTGGTCATTTCTTTGCCCGTATTCCTTCCGCTCTGGGTCTGGACCCTGGCGGCCTCCGATTCGACTGTCTTTTTCAGTCGCAGCATCGCAAGTGTCTCGACAGCGAGCAACCTCTTCGGGCTTGGCCAGTTCATCTTTGCCCTGATTGCCTTGAAGCGGGATCCGAACCTTACCAACAGGAACCTTGTCATCATCATGGCGGTGGCGGCTTTCACCATACCCTTCGATTGGGGCACGACGATCGCGACGGGCCACCTTCCATGGTTCCGGGTTACGCCCTATGTCACCTTTCTTTCGAGCGTCTTCTTCATCTGGATCCTGTTCCAGGCGGAATCCGATGCCAGGCGCATGGCCGAGCAGAAGAGCGCCGAGCTCGACAGGCTCAACGCGAGCCTCGAAGTGACCGTTCGGGAACGTACAAGCGAGCTGCAGGGACTCAACAGCACGAAGGACCGATTTATCGCGGTTCTCTCCCACGACCTTCGCAACCAGCTCCACGGGGCCGAGGTGATAGCCACCCAGCTGGCGAGGAAGGCCTCCCTCGATGGCCATCCCGACTCGGGCCTCGACATGCTTGCCCTTGCTACCTCGCGCGATTACATCCTTCTCGATGACATCCTGGCCTGGGCCAAGGCGGGCCTGTCCGTGGTTGTCCCGAGGCTTGAAATGGTCGCCCTCGAGGGTCTTGCTTCCGTGGTGGTTTCATCTTTCCGGCCCCACGCACTGCTCGCGGGAGTCCGTGTCGACATCGAGCAGGATGGCCTGCTGGTCGCTTACACTGACCGCCGCATGACCGAACTCCTCTTCCGCAACCTATTGGTCAACGCCCTGGATGCAACCCCGAAGGGCGGCTGTATCACGATCAGGGGCAAGTCCGAAGGCGAGGGGCTCCTCGTCGAAGTGGCGGACACAGGTTCCGGCTTTCCCGTCGATGGTCCCATCGCTACGGAAAGCGCCATGCGGGGAGGGGAGGGCATCGGACTCATGCTCTGCCGCGACTTTGCACGCATCATGGGGGTGCGCTTCACTGTGGCAGCCCGGCCAGGCGGAGGCACTGTTTTTTCGCTGCGCTTCAGGCAGGATCCACCAGTTTCATCGTAATTGCCCAGCGCACCAGGTCGGCCGAATTTTTAACCTGGGCCTTGATCAGGAGCGAGGAGCGGTGGCGCTCGATGGTCTTGATGGATATCCCCAGGAAGGACGCGATTTCCTTGGAGCTCAGGCCGCGCACCACCATGGCCAGGATATCCCTTTCGCGGGTGGTCAGTGATTCGGCCTTGGACTTGCCCTGTCCATGGGTCAGGAAGTCAGGCATCAGCATCGGAATGAGGGCGGGGCTGAGGTAGGTTCCTCCCGCCCTGACAGCCTTTACTGCATCAATGAGTTCATCCATGTCCCCAGGCCCCTTGTGGACAAAGCATTCTGCCCCCGTCCGCAGGAAGGAGCGGAGCAGTTCAGCCTCGCCGATGAACGAAAAGCCGATGATGGTCACCCGTGGCGAACGTTCCTTGACGAGCCGGGCTACGGTAATTCCATCGGGGTCGCCGATGGAGATGTCCAGGACAAGGATGTCAGGGCGCTCGCGCTCGACCATGGCGAGGGCCTCGCTCCCCGAGGCAGCCTCCCCGACGACAGTGATGTCAGGGAGGCTTGAAAGGAGGGTCCGTAGGCCGTGCCGGACAATCTGGTGGTCATCGCAGAGCATCAGTCGATACATGTCTAGTTCCTCTTTCCCTTGTTCACGTGGATTCAGTGGCCCTGTCTGGCTAGGGGAAGGTCTATGGTCCCCTTCCATTGCCGGGCGTTGCCTTAGGTTGCTGGCTTTTTCGCTGGAGCGCTACGCGGGTATACCCTCAATCGAGGCTAGGGTTGTCTTCCCCACCCAGCTTTCTGCTCAGCGCTCGCCGACAAGCCGGACTTCAGGCTCCAGATCCACCCCCAGTTCCCTGAAAACCCGGTCCTTGGCCAGATCGATGAGGCAGAGCATATCGCTGGCAGTCGCCCTTCCGGCATTTACAAAGATGTTGGCGTGCCAGGGGGAGACCAGGGCGTCGCCGATCCGGGTGCCCCGCATCCCGAGCCCATCGAGGATGGCGCCTGAGGGTTTACCCAGAGTGCGGTCGTTCTTGAACACCGAACCGGCCGAGGGCAGCCGGAAGTGGCCCTTGGCCTCGCGGTCAGCGAGCCGCATCCTCATGGTCGCTCCGATTTCTCTGTCCCCGGCCTTCTTCACGGCGAGCCTGGCAGCGAGTATCAGCGCTCCCCCTTCGGATTCCCCGCTCTGGAAGGGCGAGCGCTTATAGGACCAGTCTTCCCGCCTCAGGGGCAGGTCCCGGACCTCGCCCCTCGGGTCAAGGATGGTGACCGACATGACGAGGTCGGCCATCTCGACCTCGTAGCAGCGGGCATTCATGAACAGGGAACCGCCGAGACTGCCAGGCATGGCGTAGAAATTTTCCAGGCCGGAGAGGCCCCAGGCAAGCGCTCGTTCGCAGAGTTCTGAAAGCCTGCTTCCTGCTCCCGCAACGAGCTGGAAGCCCTCTCCCCTGGGCGGGGAAGCAGGCGCCTCGATGCGGGCAGATGCCAGCTGGCGAAGGTCGACGACGATTCCCCTGATGCCAGAGTCGCTGACCAGGAGGTTGGCTCCAGCTCCGAGGAAAAAGAGGGAGATGCCCTCTTCCCTTGCTGCTGCCACGAGGCGGACCAAAGCGCCTTCGCTCTCGGGAGCGACGAGGGCATCGGCCGGACCACCGATGTGGAAGCTCGTATGCTGAGCCATGGGCTCGTCCAGGGCGATGGAAGCCTCAATATTGATCTTCGAGAGGAATTTCACTAGTGTGGGCATGCGCCGATGATAGCGGCGTCCCCATGAAGCGACAAGCGTGGGCGAGCATCGAGTAATCGCAGTCGATTCAAGCTGGGCCCGGAGGATCATTCATGCGGGATTTCTTTCTCTACAACACCCTGGGGCGGAGCGTGGATTCCTTCAAGCCCATCGAGGCCGGGAAGGTCGGATTCTACGGCTGCGGCCCGACTGTCTACAACTATGCCCATATCGGGAATCTCCGCACCTACATCTTCGAAGACCTCCTGGTGCGGGCCCTGCGCCGCTCTGGCTACGCGGTAACGCACGTGATGAATGTCACCGATGTCGGCCACCTCACCGGCGACGACGACTCCGGCGAGGACAAGATGGTCAAGAGCGCCGAGGAGCGGGGCCAGGGTGTCCTGGACATCGCGCGCTTTTACACCGATGCATTCTTCAACGATACGGGCCGCCTCAACATCGAAAGGCCGGACATCGTCTGCAAGGCTACCGACCATGTCAGCGACATGATTGCCCTCATCGGGCGCATCGAAGCGGGTGGCTTCACCTACTTCGCCGGCGGCAACCTCTATTTCGACGTCTCGAAATTCCCGCGCTACGGCGACCTGGCCCTCCTCAAGCTCGATGAGCTCAAGGCGGGGGCGCGCATCGAGGTCGATGCGAACAAGCGCAATCCGGCTGATTTCGTACTCTGGTTCACCAAGGGCAAGTTCGAGAAGCAGGCCCTCGTCTGGGACAGCCCCTGGGGACGGGGCTACCCTGGCTGGCACATCGAGTGCTCCGCGATGAGCATGAAGTACCTCGGAGAAAGCATCGACATCCATGCAGGTGGCATCGACCACGTACCGATACACCATACCAACGAGATCGCCCAGTCCGAGGCGGCCACGGGAAAGAAATGGGTCAATTGGTGGCTTCATGGGGAGTTCCTGGTTCTGTCCAAGGACGGCGTCAAGGGAAAGATGTCAAAGTCCAAGGGAGGTTTTCTCACCCTCCAGTCCCTCGTGGATGCCGGCTACCACCCCCTCGACTACCGCTTCTTCTGCCTGGGGGCACACTACCGTTCGCAGCTCCAGTTTTCCATCGAGGGGCTCGACTCCGCGAGGTCGGCGCGCAAATCGCTGAACGACAGCGTGCTCTCCCTCAGACAGAAGGCAGGCGCTGTAGCGCTTCCCGCGGTCGCCGACCTCGGGCCGGCCGCCGCGTCCCGGGTCGGGGCCTTCCTCGATGCTGTCGCCGGGGACCTGGCCCTGCCCCGTGCCCTCGCCGAACTCTGGGGCCTCCTCCGCGACCCGGCCATCCCTCCGGCTGAGGCCCTCGCTGCTGCCTTTGACATGGACCGCATCCTCGCCCTGGGGCTTGCAGACCTCGAAAAGCCCAAGGAAGCATCCATCGATCCAGAGTTCGCCGCCCGGGTCGAAGCCCTCATAGCAAAGCGGGCTGTCGCGAAAAAAGCCAAGGATTTTTCCACCTCAGATGCGATCCGCGCTGAAATCATCAGCTTGGGAGTTGTCCTGGCGGACAGCCCCTCCGGCAGCACCTGGAAGCTCGCGCCTAAAGACGGCACGACTGCATCCACTCCGTAACCTGGGGCCCCCTTCAGTGTTTTCACCCGATGAGGCTCCAGGCGAACGCGACCTCCGCGAACTCTATTCCGCGGTGGCGCCCCTCCTTGTGAGGATTGCCTGGCGCATCGCGGGAACCGAGGAGGCAGCCGAGGACATCGTCCACGAGGCCTTTATCCGGCTCATAGAAAAACGCATTCCCTTTCCCTCGCTCGACGACGCGAAGTTCTGGCTTATCCGGGTCGTCAAGAACGGTGCCTTGAACGTTGCCAAGCGGAAGGGTAGGGAGGTCCGGGCCTACGAACGGTGGTGGCAGGGCGAGAAGGCAGCCTCTGATCCTGCAGACAAGGAACTGATCCGCGAGGAGACCGGAAAGGAGATGCGCGAGTATCTCGACCGTCTTCCTGAAAAGCTCAAGTCCGTCATAATCCTGAAGGAGTATGGCCAGATGAGCTACCGCGAGATCGGGAGGGTGCTTGGTATCAGTGAAGGAAATGTAAAGGTTCGCGCGTTCAGGGCCCGCGAGGCCCTGCTCGTGATGATGGAGGGGAAGCGCGATGTGTCCTGAAGCCAGTCTCCTTTCCGCATATCTGGATGGAGAGGTTCCCTCGCCATGGAATGAGCGAATAGGCGAGCATGTCGCGAGCTGCGAGGCCTGCGGCGATCGGGTGGGTTCCTGGAAGCTTCTGTCCGGTAGGCTCCATGCCGAATCACTGGGCACTGCTGATTCTCTGCGCTCTGGCGAATCCGCACTGGTGGACCGCATCGGGGCCGCTCTGGGAAGCCTTCTCGATGCCAGCCTGCCAGGATCTGCGATGGGGAAGGCGGGACGCGGAGCTTCTGCGGGCCTCCTCGTACCACTGCCTCTGGCCGCAGCGGCAGCAGTCGTCCTCATGCTGGCCGGGGGCCTTGCCTCCGGGTTTTTCATCTCGGCACCCTCCGCTGCCCTCGCGGCAGCGCCCCAGGCGAGCGCAGCGCAGTCGCCTGGTGGCAGGGCAGCGACAGCCGTCGGCACAGGAACCGCCTCCTCTCCGACCATGGAATCCCTCGTCCGCTATCTTGAAACCCAGAATGCGCCGGTGAACATCACGATAGAGCTCCCCGTCGGCACGACCTTCCCCTTGGGTGGCGAGCCGGTCATCGTTAAAGATCCGATGGGCCAGGCAGTCTCGCTTCCTCCCTCTGGCTCCCCCGATTTCCTGATGACGGGAGCGGATGGTACGGGCCGATGATTCCTCGGGCATTCCCTGGACGCAGGAAGCTTGTCGGGATGGCCCTGGCATCCTTGTGCGTGGCGATGGCTGTTGGCCAGGAAGCCATGCCTCCCGATTTCCTCCGTGCCCATGCCTTGGTCGTGCGCTTCCTTGCCGCGACCTTTGCCAATCCTGCGAATGCGCAGGGAGGTGGAGGCGCTTCGAGTGGAAGCCCCCCAGGTGGGACGGTCTCCGGCTCCGCTGCCTCCGCGACAGGGCCGATCTGGTCCCGGCAGGCTTCCCGCTTTACAGTTTCTGGAGTTCCCGTCTCGGTACGCCTCAACCGGGACGGTCTGGTAGTTGTCGTTCAGGTGACTCCCTACGATCACGGTGGAGAGGGCATTATCCTCGTTGCCCAGGGACAGGTCTGGAAGACCGAGAGCAATGGCAGCGTCTCGCTTCATACCACTGCCGAAACGCTCAGTCTGGCTTTTGGCGAGCGGGCCTTTTTTTACCCCCTTGGCCTCCTTCCCGACAGCACGACTGTTTTCCAGCTCGAGATGGCGATCGACCGCTTCGGTGCGCCTCCCACCATTGCCGAGGGAGCCCTTCCCTTTGGCATGTTCGAGGCTCCTCGCTTCGCCCTTCCCTCCGCAGCGATGCGAAGAAAAGAGGGGCCCTCCACCACTGCGAAACCAGCCAGTCAGACGCCAGGCCTTCCCTCCCAGTCCTCCCTCCCTGGCAGCGGTCCTGGTCAATGAGAAAGGGCATCCCCAGGCAGGCTTCTGATCCAGCGGAGTCGCCGCGTCGTCGCACCTGGATTGTCTGGATATTTGTGCTCCTCCTCATGGCTTCTGGCGGGTTCTTCGCACTGGTCATTCTCGCGCGCCCGTCCATTTCCTCAATCACGCCTTCTTTGGCTGAACCCGGAGCTGTCGTATCGATAGTCGGTGCCAACTTCGGGACGCAGCGCGGGGATTCCCGCATCGAAGTCGATGGTGTCTCCCCAACCGCTGCTTCCTATCTCTCCTGGTCGCCAACGCTCATTTCCATCCGCTTTCCGGGCACGGTCGATTCGGGGCTGGTCTATGTCTACACGGCAAAAGGCAGGAGCAACCCCAAGCTTTTCATGAACAAGGCCCGGCTGCCTGTTGCCGCCACTTCGGTGGCTTCCGGAGGATCCGGGCCCTGGCTTTCCTCGCTGTCCAGCGAAAGGGGCCAGATCGGCACCCTCCTTACCCTGACCGGTACAGGCTTCGGGATCCCCGGTGCAGACCGTTCGGTGCGCTTTCCCTGGTCGCCTGAGGACCCGCCCGTCTCGCGCGGCGAACGACCTGCCGGGCGTACGATCTCTGGAACGGATCTGTCCCTTTCCACGGAGTTCTGGTCCGACCGTGAAATCAGGGTCCGTGTTCCCGATGGAGCGGTGTCCGGGGCGGTCTTTGTGCAAAGTCCCCAGGGTGATTCCAACAGTCTCTTTTTTGGTGTTTCCGAAATGCCGGGCAGCAAGCGGGTCTTCGACCGGAGAAGCTATTCGGTTACCTATTCCGTGGAATTGTCCCGCATCGAAGCGAGCGGTTCCAACGAGCTCTTCCTCCGCGTTCCGATCCCGGTCGAATCGCCGAACCAGACCGTCGTACGCAGCCTCGCGATGGAGCCTGCTCCCTTTTCCCTCGAGTTCAGCGGTCTGGCTCTCTACCGCTTCCGGGACCTGGGTTCAGGCCAGAACCAGGAAGTCAACCTCACCTGGCTTGTCCAGTGCTATTCGGTGGAGACCAGGGTCGATCCGGACCGGATCCGGATGCCCGAGACTCCGGGTGCCCTGGAGACTGCCTGGACTGGGGCTGACAGCCTTGTTCCCGCAACCGAGCCCGCCGTGGTCGCCGTGGCGCTCCAGGTCATCGGGGGCGAGCGGAATCCCCTCAGGGCAGCCCGGCTCATCAACGACTGGCTCGTCAGGAAACTCGCCTGGCACGAGGAGCACGACAGGCGGAGTCCCGTCGAGGCCCTCGCCGCAGGCTCTGCGGATTCATGGAACTACGGCCTTATCGCAACGGCCCTCCTCCGGGCAGCCGGGATACCCGCGATCCCCGTGGCCGGACTCCTGGTCGACAGCTCGCGGAAGACTGTTCATCATAGTTGGGTGGAGTTCCGCATCCCGGGCTTCGGCTGGGTGCCCATGGATCCCATCCTCGCGTCGGGGGCGCGCCCCGGCGGCTTCGAGCCTGCCTTCGAGGAGTCCGCCCGCTATTTCGGCAATCTCGACAACCGGCACCTCGCCTTTTCCCGCGGTGTAGGTGAGCTGAAACCGCTTGCCGCCAACGGACGCCGTGCGATGGCCTCGCATCCCATCGCCTACCAGGACTGCTATGAGGAATCGGCCGGCGCCATCGAGGCCTACTCGTCCTTCTGGGGCGAGGTCGAGGTCACCGGGATGTACTGAGCGCGGCACGGAAGGCGGGCGGCGCGGGGCTCTCGAAGCGGAGGGTCTCGTCGGTCGCCGGATGCACGAGGGTCAGCAGCGAGGCATGGAGCATCAGCCTGCCTCCAGGATCGCGGCGCGCACCGTAGTGGAGGTCACCCGCGACGGGGTGGCCGATGCTTGCCAGCTGGATGCGGATCTGGTGCTTCCTGCCGGTCTCGAGGGCGACCTCGAGGAGGGTGAATCCGTTGCCCTCGGCGACCTTTGACCAGCTTCCCCTGGCGTGGAGGGCCCCGCGTTCCTGTGCCTGTGCGATACGCATGCGTGAGGGGCCGGCTTCGGCGAGCCAGGAATCCAATATACCCGAGTCCCCCTCCATCGCCCCTTCGACGAGCGCGAGGTAGCGTCGGTCGACGGCCCGCCTGTTCCACTCGTTCATCAGCGTTGTCTTGGATCGGGCATTGGTCGCGAAAACCATCACGCCAGAGGTGTCGCGGTCGAGGCGATGGACGACGGCAGCCCGGCCCTTCGGATTACGCCTGCGGATGCGATCGGTCACGAGGTCGAGGAGGTTCTTCCCGCGGCCGCCCGCAGGCGCGATGGTCGCAAGTCCCTCGGGCTTGTCGACAACGATGATGTCCCTGTCCTCGTGGAGGAAGGAGACCGAGCTCCGTCCTCCTCCCCTCGCACCGCCCCTGCTCTTCATGGCCTCCGAGGATATCGCAGGCCTTCGATCATGTCGCCCCTTCCAGAGCGGACTCCATCGGCGCTAGGCTTCCTCACCCCATGAAGCGCACAAAAGCTGCCACCTTCCCTGGTTATGCCCGGACCTTCCTCCCTCCCTTCCTCGCAGCCCTGGCCTGCCTTTCGGTGGAATCGGTCTGCGATCTCATGCAGCCGACCCTCATGGCTTCCATAGTCGACCGGGGCATCGCTTCTCGCGACCTGTCTGCGGTGATCTCCCTGGGCGCCACAATGCTCCTCGTAGCGGCGATCGGGGCCGTCGGGGCAGTCGGGCGGAACATCATTGCGAGCAGGGTGTCCTGGGACTTTGCCAGCCGCCTCCGCTCAGATCTCTTCGCCCGGACACTCCACATGGATTTCCGGAGCCTCGAGGGCTTTGACGCAGCCTCCCTGGTAACCCGCTGCACCAATGATGTAACCCAGGTCCAGGCCCTCGTGAACGGCATGATGAGAATCTTCGCCAAGGCTCCGATCATCGCGATCGGGAGCATCGTCATGGCAGCGCGCCTGGAGCCACGCCTGGCCCCGGTCTTCCTCGTCGTCGTTCCCCTCGCGGCCCTCGTCATCGCTCTCAATCTCTCGATCGGCTTCGGGCGCTTCCGGCGCGTGCAGGCAGCCCTCGACGCCGTGACAGCCAGGGTGCGCGAGTTCCTCTCGGGAATCCGTCTGGTAAAAGCCTACGGACGCGAGGACCGCGAAACCGCGCTTTTCTCGGAAGCCAACGCGGAGCTCGCGAAGGCGAGCAGCTCTGCGCTCCGTGTGATGGCCCTGATAGGCCCCCTCGGAGCTGTCATCGTGAATTTCGGCATTGTCGCTGTACTCTGGCTCGGTGGCTTCGAGGTCTCCTCCGGGCGGATTCCAGTCGGGAAGATCATTGCCTTTGTGACCTACCTTTCGCAGCTCCTCTTCGCCCTGGGCATGATCCAGGGAGTCTTCACCTTCGTTGTGCGTGCGCGCGTCTCCTGGGGCCGGATCCGCGAGGTGCTGGAGGCCGGAGCCGGGATGGAGGAGGGCGGGGGAGCTGGAAGGGCAGGAGGCGAAGGGGCCGCGTTCAGGGTAGCGCCTGAGCTGCGCTTCTCGCAGGTGACCTTCGCCTACGCGGGCAGCCACGGCAGGCCCGCGCTCGAGGACCTCGACTTCAGCTGCGAGGCGGGAAAGCTCACTGCGATCGTCGGGCCGACAGGGGCGGGCAAGACGAGCCTCGTCAACCTCCTTCCCCGCTTCCAGGAACCGCAGCAGGGCAGGATCCTCGCAGATGGCCGCGACATTGCCGCCCTCGGGCTCACTTCCCTCAGGGCTTCCATCGCCCTGGTTCCCCAGCGGAGCCTCCTCTTCGGAGGCACGGTCGGCGGCAATATCGCCTGGGGACGGGAGGCTGCGAGCGAGGCTGACATCGAGGCAGCAGCGCGCCTGGCGGAGGCCCACGAGTTCATCGCCGGCCTTCCCCTGGGCTACGGCAGCGTCCTGGGCCAGGGCGGCATCAACCTCTCGGGGGGGCAGCGGCAGCGTCTGGCCCTGGCCCGCGCCTTCCTCCGCCGTCCAGCCATCCTCGTCCTCGACGACGCCACGAGCGCCGTCGACGCCCTCACCGAATCCATCATACTTGCCAGGATCCGCGGCATGAGTCCTGCCGCCACCACCGTGGTGGTGACACAGCGGGTCGCTGCGGCGCGCATGGCCGACCGGATCGTGGTCCTCGACGAGGGACGGGTGGCGGGCATCGGCACGCACGCCGAGCTTCTGGCCAGCTCGGAACTCTGGTGCGACATCGTGCGCGCCCAGCTCGGCAGGGAGGCCCTCGATGCCTGAGCCGACTCCGGCACGTGACGTTCCGGCGGAACTGGCGGAGCCCTTCCGCGGCATGTCCGGGCCGCCACGGGTAGGGCCTGGAGGACCAGCGGCCCGCTTCGCAGGCAGGCAAGGGCCCGACAGCCTGAAGGCCATCCTGCCGCGCGTGGCAGGACTTTTCCGCGCCGAGGCCGCTCCCCTCGCCCTCGTGGCCTTCCTGGCCGTACTGGAGACCTCCCTGGTTCTGGCCGGTCCCCTCCTCATCGGCCGGGCTATCGACCGGATGACCGTCGCGGCGGCCGCTGACGGCATAGCCATAACCCTGCCCGGCTGGCCTGTCCTCGCCCTGGCCCTGGCCTTCGCAGCCGCCGCCTGTACCTCCGCAGCCACCGGCTGGATCATGGCAGGGGCGAGCCAGCGCCTCGTCGGGGGCCTCCGCAGCTCGCTGTTCACCACCTTGACCCAATTGCCCCTTTCTACGATCGACCTCCGGGACCACGGGGACCTCATGAGCCGGGTATCGAACGATGTCGATACCATGAGCGTCACCCTTGCCCAGTCAAGCGTACAGCTCCTGTGCAACGGCCTGGCCGTCCTGGCGACCCTTGTCATCATGCTGAGCGTCAATCCCCTCCTCACCCTCGCAAGCCTCCTGCCCGTCCCCCTTGTCTTTCTCCTGGCATCCACGATCACCAGGCGGACCCGTGGACTGTTCAGGAAGCAGCAGGAGGCCCTGGGCGAGGTCAACGCGCGCGTCGAGGAGGCGATCACCGGTATCGCCGCGGTCAAGGCCTACGGGCGTGAAGGTCTCCTCCTCGGGCAGTTCAACGAGGCCAACCGCAGGCTGTCCGCCGTGGGTTCGCGTGCCCAGCTCTGGACTGGCTACCTCATGCCGATCATGAATGTCATCGGCAACCTCGGTTACGCATCGGTCGCCGTAGCAGGAGGCTTCATCGCCGTTTCCGGCGGGATCTCCGTGGGCCTCGTCGCTACCTTCCTGGCCTGGTCGAGACAATTCGTCCGCCCGCTCAACGAGATCGCCAACACCTGGAATACCCTCATGTCTGCCTTCGCCGGGGCCGAGCGCGTTTTTTCCCTCCTCGACGAGCCCAGGGAAAGCCCCGACAGTCCGGATGCCATAGACCTCGATGCGAGCAGCACCGATGCAGCTGGCGCCCTCATCCAGGCTTGCAGTGACGCCCCCGACGAGGGCCGCAGCTCGGCCGCCCCCGGAGACATCACCTTCCAGGACCTGGGATTTTCCTACCTGCCCGGGCGGCCCGTACTCTCAGGTCTGTCCTTCAGGATAGCCGCAGGCTCCTCCCTGGCCATGGTGGGGCGGACCGGAGCCGGGAAAACCACGATGGCGAGTCTCCTCCAGCGCTTCTACGAACCCGACTCCGGTTCGATCCTGATCGGTGGCCTCGACATCAGGCGCTACCGGAAGGCCTCGCTCCGAAGGGCCTTCGGGGTAGTCCTCCAGGACCCCTGGCTTTTTTCTGGAACAGTCCGCGAAAACCTCGTCTACGGCAGGCCCGAGGCAGAGGGCGCGGAAATCGGGCGCGCCCTCGAAGGTGCAGGCGCAACCGCCATGGTCGCCCGCCTGCCCGAGGGACTGGACACAGTCCTGGTCGAGGGTGGCCGCAACCTGAGCCAGGGCGAGCGGCAGCTTGTCGGCCTTGCCCGCGCCCTCCTGGCAGCTCCGCGCTTCCTCATCCTCGACGAGGCGACGAGCTCCATCGACGCACGCACGGAACTGCACATCCAGGAGAGGATGTTCGCCCTCATGAAGGGCCGGACGAGCGTGGTCATCGCCCACCGCCTGTCGACTATCCGAGACCTCGACCGCATTGTCGTCCTGGAGGGCGGCCGCGTCGTGGAGGAGGGCGACCACGCCTCGCTCATGGAGCTCGCGGGACGATACGCAGCATTGGTACAGGTCCAGGCTGGAGGCCTGGAGACATGAGTCTCCTGGAGACATGAGTCTCCTGGAGACTTAGGTCTCCTCGAGGCCGACCTCGCGCCAGGAGCCGCCGCTGAGTACGGCGACCGAACGGTAGCCGGCGTTCCGTGCCAGGTCGCGGGCCGCGTCGAGGCATGTGCCGAAGTGGGGTGTGTCGTGGGCGTCGGCCGAGATCGTCACTGGCACGCCGAGTTCGAAAAGCCGCTTCATTATCGGCGGCGAGGGATGGGGCCTGTCCGACTTGCCACGGACCAGGGGCCCGAGGTTGATCTCGGCGACTGCGCCGCTTGTGCCCATGGGCTCGATGGCCTCGAAGGCGGCATCGAGGTAGGCCTTCGAGGACTCGTCGAACCACCGACCGTTCCGATTGTTCCTGACCACCAGGTCGAGGTGGCCGAGTATGTCAAAGCCGCCCTCCTGGATGGCCAGGCCAAGCCTCCTGTAGTAGTCCTTCCAGAGCCGGTCGCCCTCGTCCCGGACTGCGGCTGCAGCACGTTTCTCGAATTCATCAGAGGGGGAATCAACAGCGAAGAGGCCGCTGCCGGCGGGATCGATGAAATGCACCGAGCAGATCCTGAAGTCCAGGTTGATGGAATCGAAGCGCGCATCTCGGGGGCTGGCGATGCCCTCGATCCAGTCGATCTCGAGCCCGAGGAGGATCTCAAGTCCTCGTTCCTTCCAGACTGCGGCCTCCTTGCGCACAGCCTGAGCGTACTCGGGCATCTGCGCGGCCTTCATGTTCCAGACAGTCTCGAAGGGCAGGGGCGCGTGGGAAGAAAAGCCGAGCACCTGGTAGCCCTCGGCCTGGGCTGCGGCTGCCATGGCGGGAATGCTAGCTTTTCCATCGCAAAAAGGCGAATGCGTATGGTAGTTCGTTCTCATGCCGGGAAGATAGCCTTTCGGGTCCCCTGGTGTCAGCCCGGGTCGGTCTTGAGGATTGTCGTCACGATTGCGTCGAACTCGGCGAAGGTGGTCTTGAGCTGGGCCAGCGAGCTCTGCGCGGCGGCTGCCTCCCCGTTGCGGCCCGCGTTTTCGGCATCCCGGGCAGAATCGCCGAGGCGCCTGGCGGAGAGGTTCCAGGCAGCTCCCTTGATGGAATGCGCCACTTCCCTGAATCGCGGGTAGTCTGAAGCCACAAGGAGGGACTCGAGCTCGACGAGCTGGCCCCGGGCCTTGTCCCTGAAGCGCTCAAGGAGGCTCATCACGGTGCTTTTCTGCCCGAGGAAGGTATTTATCACGCTGGCCAGGTCGAGGATGTCATGGGGTTCCACATCGCGTAGCGGGGCGGCCTTCGGGACCTCAAGCGCCTCGAGGAGTTCAAGGGGTTCTTCCGGCAGGTCCCCGGATTGTAGCTGCTGAGACTGGGGCCGCAGTGTGGGATTTTCCGGTCCTTCGCTCCCCGTTTTTGGCAGCCAGGCTGAAAGCACGCCGGCGAGATCCTTCTTGCGGAAGGGCTTGACCAGGATGTCGTTCATCCCGGCCTCCACGCATTTCTCGCGCTCGCCCTTCAGGGCCGAGGCAGTCACCGCGACGAGGGGTCCGCGGTACCCGGCCTCCCTGATGGCGCGGGATGCCTCGTAGCCGTTCATCCGAGGCATGAAGATGTCCATCAGTATTATGTCAAAGGGGCCGCCCCCGGGCTTGCCGGTGGCGGCGATCTCGACCGCCTCCTGTCCGTCGCGGGCCGGTGTGACGCGGCAGCCAAGCTTGTCCAGTATGACGGTGAAGAGCTCGCGGTTGACTTCGTGGTCCTCGGCGATGAGCACGTCGGCGTCGAAGCGGAGGTCGCTTTCCTCGACACCGGCCCTCTGCTTTATCCCGGTCGCCGGAGCGTCCTTGACGGTATCGGTCGCAGCCAGGGTCTTGATGAGAAAGCTCGGGCGGAGGGGCTTGGCGAGGTAGTCGTCAAACCAGCGGAGCAGCTTCATCTTCGCGTCCGCTCCCATGCTGCCCTCGGGCACCATGAGCACGAGGCGCAGGCCATTGATGGCCGCGTCCTGGGTGATCTCGCTGGCCAGCCGCCAGCCGTCCATC
Source organism: uncultured Spirochaetota bacterium (assembly GCA_903821875.1). Lineage (GTDB taxonomy): Bacteria > Spirochaetota > Spirochaetia > Treponematales > Rectinemataceae > CAIJMU01. The sequence continues at coordinate 41,008 of CAIJMU010000115.1, read as the reverse complement.
CGCGGCATGTTCTGGTCGATCAGGCAGATGTCGAAGGGATTGGCATAGCCCGCAGCTTCGCGGAGCACTACCAGGGCCTCGTCGCCGGAGGCTGCCTCGACCACCTGGTGTCCCGCCCTGGCGGCTACACGTACGGCGAAGGCCCGTGCTTCGCTGCTGTCGTCCACTACCAGGACGCGGCGTCCACCGGAGGGGATGTCGAACTCGGTGGCACGCGCCGTGTACTCGGGTACGACCAGGGGGATCTCGAACCAGAAGACCGAACCCCGGGGGCTGTTGACCGAGACACCGATGCTGCCCGACATCATCTCGACCAGGTGCCGGGAGATCGCGAGGCCGAGGCCCGTGCCTCCCGTCTTCCTCGCCGCAGCGAAGTCCACCTGGAAGAAGGGCGTGAACAAGCGGTCGCGCATGTCGTCGGGTATGCCGACGCCTGAGTCCCTGATCTCGAAGCGTATCCGGTCATGCGTGCCGTCGCGGCGGAGGCGCGCGACAAGGGAAACCCCTCCCTCGTCGGTGAACTTGATCGCGTTCTTGAGGAGGTTCACTATGATCTGACGGACCCTCGTGGGATCGCCGCGCACGACTGCGGGGATGCTCTCGCCGAGGTCCACGACTACCTCGAGTCCCTTCCTGTGCGCGTCCATGACCAGGAGGTCAGCCGACTGGTAGGCGGTGGCCAGGATGTCATAGTCGGTCGTCTCGAGGTTGAGCTTGCCCGCTTCGATCTTGGAGAAATCGAGGATGTCATTGATGAGGCCCAGGAGGACCTCGGCTGAAAAGCGCACCTGCGTCGCGTATTCCGACTGCTCGCCATCGAGCCTGGTCTCACCCAGGAGTTCCACCACGCCGAGTATCGTCTGGATGGGTGTGCGGATCTCGTGGCTCATGTTGGCCAGGAACTGGCTCTTTGTGTGCGTGGCCTTCTCCGCTTCCTCCTTCGCTTCCCGGAGGCTGCGCTCGCGCAGGGTGCGGTCTGTGACATCCTCGAAGCTGCAGAGGATATAGCGCTCTCCGTTGTTGCCCGCGTTGGCCGATTTCTGGGCTGGGTTGCCTGGCTCAAGAAGCGAGAGCGAGATGCGTTGCCAGCGCTTCTGCCCGTCACGGGTCCTGACCGGTGTCTCGACATCGGCCTGTCCCATGCCACCGAGGAGGATCTGGGCCGCGTAATAGTCGAAATTGATCCCTTCGCGCTGCCGGATCAGCTCGAAGAGGGAGTCGGAAAAGCTTTCGGGAGGGCTGCTGGCTATGGAATGGAAAAGCTTCGCGAAGGCATTGTTCCAGGCCGCCAGGGTACCGCGGGTATCAACCGCGGCCAAGGGCGTGGCCGACTGTTCGAAGGAGGATCTCCACAGGGCCTCAGGTGTCGCCATGCCACCCCCTCCTAGAAGTTTGCCTTGAGGATCTCAAGCGTCTTCTTGAGGATCTGGTCGGGCTTCAGGGGCTTGATCAGGTAGCTCTTTACCCCCGCCTCCACGGCCTTGACCACAGCTTCCCGATGCGTGACCGCCGAAAGGATTATCACGGGTATGTCTATTTCCTCGGTACGGAGCCGCTTGAGCACCTCGAAGCCACCGACCCCCGGCATGAGGAGATCAAGGAAGACCAGGTCCCAGCTCTTTGCGCGCGCGTTGGCCAGGAACTCTCGCCCGTCGGAGAAGGCGCTCACCTCCGCGTCGATGGTCGTGAAGGTGGTCTTGACGAGTTCCTGTATGATGAAGTCGTCGTCGACCACCGCGATCGAGAGGGCAGCACCCGAGTCCTTCATTGCGGCATCGACGACCACCGGCTGCTGCGACTCGGTCTGGAAGCGCATCTCGAAGCTCTCGGCCCCGTTCGAGGTTCCCTGCATGTCCAGTATGCGCTCCGAGATCATCTCGGCGCGCTCCTTGTGCTCGCCCTCGGGATCATAGTCGACCAGGAGTCCGTCCATGGCGTTCTGGAGGTTCGAGACGACCTCGATCTCCCTGAACTCCTGGCGTCCCGAGACGAACTCCCGCATGAAGCTGGAGATCGTCAGTATCTTGATATGTTTTGCCTTGCCCTTGGTGTGGGCAAGAAGGACGCGGAGGAGGATCTCGAGGTTGGATCCGTCGATGAAGCTGAGCTCGATGTCCGAGAGCATCATCAGGATGCGCGGATTGGATATCTGGTAGAGGCCCAGGAGCTCGGCTACCTTGAAGTGGAGGAGGTCTGCCTTCTCGCGGTTGATGCCCCGGGCGACCTCGATGAAGACGATGTTGTCGTTGACGTGGGCTTCGATGATGCAGGGTGTCTCGTCGACGCGGAGCTTCATTCCCATGATCTCATTGAGCGCGTCGAAGAGGGTGTCGATCATGAGGGGCTTCATCAGGATCTTGCTGATGCGGAACTGGACGAGCTCAAGGAGACGGTTGCGGTCGATCTTCTGGGCGGTGAGGATCACGGGGATCTCGGCGATGTTGGGGTTGCGGCTCTTGTCTTCGAGGATCTCCTTGCAGGATTTCCGCGTGAGGTTGTGGTCCATGATGACGAGGTCGGGGAGGAAGGTACGGAGCTTCGAGATGCCGTCGAGTCCATGGACCGAGACTTCGATGGTGAAGTATTCCGACAGGCGCTCCTTCAGGTAGCTCCGGAACAGCTCAGATTCGTCAATTATGAGGACTTTTTTCTGTCGTGCCATCGGATCACAGCCTGTTTTTCATCGAGAAGGGCTGGTGGGTCGATTCGACAGTGTCGCGCCAGAGTTCGCCCTCGGGATCGACCCTGGAGCGGCTGGCGACGGCGACCTCCATGGGGATGTGGACAAAGCGGCTGTTCACCATGCCGACGATGAGGGCTGTCCTTCCCGACATCGCCGCGTGGACGGCGTTGCCACCGAGCCGCTCGCAGTAGACCGAGTCGACGGGATTGGCCGGCGCTGACCTGACCATATAGCTCGGATCGATGTACTTGAGGCTTATGTCGATCTTGCGTTCCCTGAAGTGGGCCTCGATCCGTTCCTTCAGGAAGATGCCGATGTCTCCATACTTGCGGTTCCCCGAGGGGTCGGTGCCTGCAATGGCGGCCAGGTGCTCCTGGCCCGCACCCTCGGCGGCGATGATCACCGCGTGGTTCCTGCTCTTGATGCGCTCCTCGAGCTTGGTCATGAAGCCCTCGGGACCCTCGAGGTCGAAGGGAACCTCGGGGATGAGCACGAAGTTGGCACAGTGGGCCGCGAGGGCAGTGTGTACCGCGATAAAGCCCGAGTCCCGGCCCATCAGCTTCACGAGGCCGATGCCGTTCATGTAGGAGTCTGCCTCGGCGTGGGCGCAGTTCACGGCGTCCGCGGCGCGGGCGACTGCGGTCTCGAAACCGAAGGAACGGTCGAGCCAGAGGAGGTCATTGTCGATGGTCTTGGGAATGCCGACAACGGAGACCTTGAGCTTGCGCTGTTCGATCTCCTTGTAGATCTGGAGCGCGCCCTTCTGGGTCCCGTCGCCACCGATGGTGAATACGATGTTGAGGTTGAGGCGCTCGATCGCGTCTACGATGTCCGATGTGCGTTCACCCCCGCCCCGGGAGGATCCGAGGAGGGTGCCGCCGAGCATATGGATGTCGTCCACGACCTCGGGGCCGAGTGGCATGACGTCCAGGTTCCAGTCGGGGAGGAAGCCCCGGTAGCCGTAGCGGATGCCGGTGATCCTCCGCACGCCATAGCGGTACCAGAGGCACCGGGTGGCAGCACGGATGACGTCGTTGAGGCCCGGACAGAGGCCACCGCAGGTGACGATACCTGCATGGACGTGGCTTGGATTGAAGTAGATCATCCTGCGAGGGCCGGCCCGTTCGAAGAGGGAATCGCCTGCGTCGGCGCAGGCTCCGTTCGCCTCGATATCGACCTCGTGGCGGACCAGCATCGTATCGTCCTCGTAATTGGCGAGGGAGTCTCCCTTGATCGAGGAGAGTTCTATGGGACTTGTTATTCTCGGCTCCCCGAGGGATAGGACCTTGAACTCGGGTCTTGTAGTCATGCGATAGCTCCTGCTCTGGCTCTTGTTTTCTCTGGAAGTATAGGCGAAGGAAGGAATCGACGCAAAGGCCCGGAAAGCTGCTGCGGCGCTGGCAGGGCAGTCCCGGTGGCGCGGCCCCTCACCCCCGCAGCGCTATTTTAGCGCGGAGAGGTCCTCCATGAGGAGGGGATCGCCGGGCAAGGCCCGCAGGCCCTCCTCGAGTGCGGCCCTCGCCTGGCTCCGTTTGCCAGCGTTGTAGAGTTCGGCGAAGCGGTTGTGCACGCCGGCTGCATAATTGTGATAGTAATTCGTCGCAGCCTGGGAAAGCCGCGAGCCAGGACCGATGAGGGCGCTGCCTGTCTCGGCAAGGGCAGCTGCAGCCAGCCAGTCTCCGCGGCCCCCGATCCGGTTGGCCTCGTTGCCGTAAAGGTAGACGAGGAACTCGTTCCGCCGCGCCTTCGTGATGTCCCCGGCAGCGGCTGCCCCGAGCACGAGCCTCACAGCCTCGGGCAGGGGCTTTGTGTCGATGATCGAGGAGAGGTAGCCGTCCTGGGCTGCTGCGGCCAGCTTTGAGAGTTCGGGCAGGTTTCCGTAGCGGTCGCGGGCTGCGAGGGCCAGTTCGCGCATCTCGGCCCATTTGCCCTCCTGCGACAGCTCCGAGGCGCGGTTGTTGATCCTTCCCACCACAAAAGCGAGGCCCGCCGGTCCGGGTACCAGCGCAGCGTAGGACACAGCGAGGGCCAGCGAATCCTGGTAGCGGTGGAGTTCTTCGTACATCGAGGAGCGGTTGGACAGGATGAGGGCGACGAGGGCGAGGGGAGGGATCGGCACCCGCTTCGAGTAGGCTCCGGGAGGCACGTAGTTGTAGCCGGTGGCCTTGCCGAAGGAATCGGTGAACTCACGCCGCGTTCCGGGGTCGAAGCCGTAGCGGTTCGTCGTCTCGACATCGATGGCCTTCCCCTCGATGCGCACGACACAGAAGGCATGGTCAGGAGTCTGGACCCCCTCGCAGGCTATGCCGAGCCTCCGCATGGCCAGGAGGTAGAGGGCAGCGGAGGAGACACAATTGAAACGCCTCCCGTCGAGGATGTCGACGAGGGTGCTTGCGCGTTCGGAGTACATTCCGAGGATCTTCTTGCTGTGGAGCCATTCAAGAGCCTCCTCGGCCCTGGTTACCAGATTGCCCTCCCTGGAGGCGGCTGCCATCGAATCGAGGATCCCCGCGACCGCAGCGTGCCTAGGAGCCAGGTCCGGGGCTGCGACGCCCGAGGCCCGCAGCTCTGCTTCGATCAGATCCTCCAGGCTGGGAACAGCTCCGGGTCCAGCGGCCGCAGTTGCCGCCCCGAGCGATGCAAGGAAGGGATCGGCTTCGGGGAGGATGCCGGGGTAGGTCTGGGCCTCGGCTGCGATGAGGCGGCCGTAAAGCACAGTGAAGGATAGAAGGAGGGCCAGGAACATGCGGAAGTCGGGGTGATGGCTCGCGGGGCGGGTCCTCCCGCGGGTCCTTCCCTTGGCATGGCTTGTCGTAGTCACGCGTTGTCCGTATCCTTTCCCCGGCAGAAGGGCCTCGTGCCGAAGCCCAGGTGCTACCGGCCCATTCCAAGCTGACCCGTGTCGGCTTGCATTGTATCGCTGGAAACAGGCATACCGGGAGAACAGCATGAAGCAGGAACGCGATCTTGTCATCATCGGCGGAGGTGCGGCAGGCCTTTCTGCAGCCCAATACGGGGCCCGGGCCAACCTCGACACCCTCCTCATCGAGGAGATGGCCCCCGGGGGGCAGGCCCTCCTCATCGATGGGCTGGAAAACTACCCTGGCATCCTCGAGCCGATCAATGGCTACGATTTCTCCGAGCGACTCCGCGCCCAGGCAGAGGCCTTCGGGGCCGAGATCCTGAGTGCCTCCGTCACCTCGGTCTCGAAGTCTGGCGACCGCTTTATTCTCGAGACTACCGAGGGCCGGATCGAAGCCCTCGCGGTCATCCTCGCCACGGGCGCAGTCCATCGCCACATCGGCGTTCCCGGCGAAGAGGAGTTCCAGGGCAGGGGCGTATCCTATTGCGCGACCTGCGACGGCCCCTTTTTCAAGGGAAAGCGGATGCTCGTGGTCGGAGGGGGTGACGCTGCCTGCGATGAGGCGATGTTCCTTTCCAAGCTCAGCGACAGGGTGATACTCACGCATCGGCGCGAGGCCTTCCGCGCCCAGAAATCCCTTGTCGACAGGATTCTGAACAATCCCCGCATCGAGATCAGACTCAATACGGTCGTGCGGGAGATCAAGGGAAGCAAGAAAGTCGAGGCCGTCGTTCTCGAGGAGCTCGGCGGAAAGGGCCTTTATGACGAGGCTGTCGACGCTGTCTTTGTATTCATCGGATCCGACCCCAAAAGCTCCCTCGCCGGCAGCGCAACCCGGGACGAGGCCGGTTCCATCCTCACCGACGAGCGGATGGAGACGAGCGTTACGGGACTCTTCGCCGCCGGCGATGTCCGCGTCAGTCCCTTCAGGCAGATCGTCACTGCCTGCTCCGACGGTGCTGTCGCCGCCCATTGTGCAGCGCTGCACATCGACGGGGTCAAGGCAGGCCAGGCCTCCGCTCCACAGGGTTCCTGAGCCGATGCGGCCTCCCCGGGTACCCGGGACCGGAGTGAGCTGGCAGGCGCCGAGTTTCAAGAGCCTGCCCTGGCTCCTTATCTTCGGCTTTCTCGCTCTTTCCTGGGCATCCTCCCCTCCGCCCCTCCCCTGGGCCGGAGGATCTGAGCCTGTCTCACTCCGCGGCATGAGTCCCCTCGAAATGCAGGGGGGAACCCTTGCTTCACTGGACTCCCTGGCCTCAGGTACCGCAGCCCAGGGGGATTTCTGGACAGCCGGTCCCGTTTCTGCGCGAGTCGAGGCTCTTCTGGCTTCAATGCGCGACGAGGAGGTGCTGGGGCAGGTCTTTCTTCTTACCTGGCCGGGTGACAGCCCGACGCCAACCCTCTACCGCTGGATCTCTGAACGGGGCATCGGCGGCGTGAAGATCTTCGGCTGGAACGCCGAAAACACGACCCGCCTGGTGGCCTCGATCGCCAGCGTACAGACCGCAGCCCTGGGTTCCCTCCACCGCATTCCCCTCCTCGTCGCTACCGACCAGGAGGGCGGGGTGATCCGCCACGTCAAGGGAGCCACCAGCGAGACTCCCGGCAACATGGCCATCGGTGCCTCCGGACGTCCTTCGGACGCCTACTGGAGCGGTTACTGGATAGCCCGCGAACTCGATGCCATGGGCATCACCATGAACTTCGCGCCGACTATCGACCTCGGGACCGCCCCGAAAAGCCCCCTTATCGGCGTGAGAGCCTTTTCATCCGATCCCCAGGCTGTAGGCATCCTTGGGGCATCCTACGCTGCAGGTACCATAGCCGCAGGCCTGATCCCGACAGCCAAGCATTATCCGGGGCATGGGGCGACCGAACTGGATTCCCACGGTGTCCTTCCACGCATCGACATCGATGAGGAGGAGCTGTGGAACCGTGAGCTTGTTCCCTACCGGGTGCTCGCCGACGAGGGCCTGCCTGCCATCATGAGTGCGCACCTCTCTTTTCCGAAGATCGAGCCCTCGGGACTTCCGGCAAGCCTTTCTCACCATTTCATGACCGACATCCTCAGGACCCGCCTGGGATTCAGGGGAGTCGCCATAACCGACGACCTGCGGATGAAGGCCCTCGGGAGGGACTTTGGGGCAAACTGCCGCAGGGCCCTCGAGGCGGGCAACGACCTCCTTGTGTCCTCCGAGCTCCCTGCCCTCGATGATCCTGCCTGGACGCGCCTCCTGGCCGCCTACCGGAAGGAGCCTGCCTTCAGGCAGCGCGTCCAGGAAGCTGCTTCGCGGGTCCTGACCATGAAACTCCAATGGCTGGCACCTCGGGGACGGAGTGGCCTCGTGCCCGATCCCGCTGTCCTGGCTTCCCGGGTGCCCGATTCCGAAGGCCAGGCTTTTTTCAAGGAGCAGGCGGAGCGTTCGGCAACAGCCCTCGACCCGGCCCTCCTGCCTTGGGCAGTGGAGGGCCGTCTCCTCGTCGCCTCCCCGCTTCGAGCCTTTTCCTCGGCTGCTGCGGCGGCCTGGCCCGCGTCGAATAGCTATCGCTATTCATGGAAGACCGAAGGCCCTGCCATCCCTTCCGAACTCGCCGCCTTTGGCGGGGCTCTCGCTTCAGCCGATTCGGTCCTCGTCTGCGTCGCCAGCCAGGCGGGCATGGATTACGCCCTCCTGGCCTTGAAACGGCATAAGCGGGTAGCCGTGCTTTCCATCCTGTCGCCCCTCCCCCTCGAACGCGCCCCCCCGGGTCTCCCGGCCGTGGCGGTGTACTCCACTTCGCCCGAATCCATCGGCGCGGGCATAGCAGTCCTCAGAGGGGATCTGGTTCCAGGCGGCTTCTTTCCCTTTCCGGTCAAGGGAGCCAGATGAGCGAGTGGGTTAAGGCCGGTGCCCGCGACCTGCCCCAGCTCGAGCACTTCCTCCGCTCGCGCGAGACCTATGCCGCCTCCTTCATCGCAAAGCTCCTCTGGAAGGGGAGGCTCAGCCTCCCCCTCGATGCGCGCTCCGGGGTCTGGATCAGGGCCGGGACAGAGGGAGAGGCTCCTGTCGAAGCCGCTATCCTGGGCCTCGCCGGAGGGGCTTTTTACCCCCAGTTACCCAATGCCGATGCCGACCTTCCGGGACTGGCCCGCCTCCTTGAACCTGTTTTCCGAGGCGTTCTCGGCGTCGCGGGCAATCCCCCCGCAACTGTAACCGGGCCGGCAGGCTCGGTGTCTGCCTTCGAGGCCGCATTACGCCTCAGTCCAGCCTGGAAGGTCGACTACAGGCTCATGGCGCTTTCCGCCGCGCGGAGCGTCGCGCCAGAGCATTCCCACCCTGCTACCATCGGGTCCCTCCGCGTCGAGCGCGCAGGCCCCGGCGACCTCGAGGCCCTCGTGCCCCTGCAGAAGGCCTACGAGCTCGAGGAGGTCATCATTCCCCTGCATGTCTTCGACGCCGAGGCCTCGCGCGCCTGGCTATCGCGCATGCTCAGGACAGAGTTCATCGCAAAGGCCAGCGGCAAGGGGCCGCGTGGCGGGATGGAAATTCTGGGCAAGGCCGGCACGAACGCCAGGGCCTTCACAATTGACCAGATCGGTGGTGTCTTCGTGCTGCCCGGGTTCCGGGGCAGGGGCATCGCGCGAAAGATGATGGACTTCCTCATCGCCCGCCTGGGCGCCGAAGGCCGGGGTACTGCCCTCTTCGTGAAAAAGACGAACGCTGCGGCCCTCGCCCTGTATGAAACACTCGGCTACACGACGATCGACGAGTATCGGGCTGACTATGTATAATAGGTACTTCTGAGGCGCGATCGAAAATGAGGCTACGTCCTCCTTGCGCCAAGGCAGAGCGGCAAGACGACCTTTCTCCACTACGAGCTCACCCGAGGCCAGCCCTGGCTGGTCAACTGCCTCTGCAAAAAATGCGTCTGGCAGCTCTGTCCCAAAGGCGAACCCGTCGGCATCGAGAAGATCGAGGAGGCCCGGGAGCTCCTGATCACCTTCACTCTCTTTCCTGTCCGTTTGGTTTTTCCTTCCATCCTGCCTGATTCCTTGTGCCGAACTGGACCTCCATAGACGCATTCCAGGGGTTTACCCTCATCAAACCTGAGTACTTGCCTAACCGCTGAAGAATAAAACCATGAATAGCGATATTCCGGCCAACTTGCTAGAGTTGAAGCTGGAGGCAAAGGTAATGTCAGGTATTCATGGATACAGGAAAGTAGCCGCCGTAGTAAGTGGCAGAACCAGGCTTCAGAAAGCGGGCTATGTGTCAATAGCGCAGGCCTGGGCGCACTAGGTGAAGGGCTCCTCCAGTGAGGCAGGTTATGCGTCAAATGCGAGGTTCAGCGGTCTGTCGGCTATCGGTTATCAGAATTATCATGGTATAAGGATGGTCTATGTATCGGGTATTCATCTGCGACGACCACAAAATCGTGCGTACCGGCGTCAAGTCCATTCTTTCCTCAATGCCGGATGTGGTTCTGGTTGGAGAAGCCGAGTCCGGATCGCAGGCACTGGAATTGATTCCCCAGTTGCAGGTACACATCGTCCTTTTGGATCTGGCGATCGGTCAACCCGATGGCGTCACAGTGGCGAGAATGCTCAAGGAGTTGATGCCGGAACTGAAGGTAATCGGATTTACCTTCAGCACGGATAGGGAGACCCTGCGTTCATTTTTGCAGACTGGGGCTGAGGGTATTGTCTCCAAGGGCTTGGCCGATACCGATGAGCTTGCTACAGCAATCCGCTTGGTAATTGCCGGAGGGCGCTATCTCAGCCCCTCACTGATGGGGATCATGGTTCCGGACTTTGTCGGGAATGCCGCAGCGCAGAGTGGCAAGCTGCAGATTACTCCTCGGGAGCGCGATGTTCTTGTCATGATTACAGATGGCCTTAGTTCCAAAGAAATCGCCTTTCGCTTGGCCTTGTCAGTCCAGACCATCGATCGGCACCGTTCTTCTCTATTGGAAAAGGCGGGAGTCAGCAATGCAGCCGAACTTTCCAGCTGGGCTACCATGAGAGGGCTTGCAGGCGCACGCTGAATCCCTCTTCCTGAAACTCAATTGTACCAGCTTCGAGGCACTTTACTTGCCTCATAAGGCGTTTCTTCAACAGCACCGGCACCTGCTGTCCCGGACGATCACTACATGCTTCCGCCAAGCTATGTGACGGGATCTTTCCTGTCAGCGTCATCTTCGACCGGCGCTGCTGCCTTGAAACGCAAAAGGATATTGGTTCTTCCCTCCTGTGACCTGTGCATCCTGAGCGTCATGTTCTGGAGTTTGGCGAAGTCCCTGACTATCAAAAGTCCGAGACCAGGTCTTTTGTTCGTCTCGAAATCAAAGGGGTCCTGCATTTCCAGGGGAAAGCCCGGACCGGTATCCGAGATTTCCAGGAAGGCAGAATCTGCATCCACCCCACCGGACACCTTCATGGTTCCGCCCTTCTCTGTGACCTTCAGGGCATTCGAAAGCAGATTCCTGATGATTGTCAAAGTCATTTCCCGATCGTAGGGGACACGGAGGTCTTTGGGAACCGCATTGAGCATATGTATGCCCTTTACGGTAGCCACCGAATTGAGTGTGCTGAAGACTATGTCGACAAGTGATGCCACTTCCCTGTATATGATACTTGGATTTGTAATGGATCCTGCAATGTTGGACCAGTTAAGTAGGTCTTCGAGAAGTATGAAATTCTCGACCGAATTCTCCTGCAAAAGAGATAAATATTCCTCTGATTGCCTGTCTTCCTTATACTGGGAAATTAGACCCTTGACGAGAATGTAGTTGTCATAGAGCTGGTTTTTCATGTCATGCGTTAGGACAGTCAGGAACATTTCCTTGGCACGAAGGCTTGTGCGTAGCTCACGTGTCTGTTCTGCAATTTGCCTGTCCATGCTTTGATTGAGAGCCATCAATTCCTTGCCCTGTTTGACAACAAGAAGGTGCGACCTTATCTCGGCATCCATGATGAGATAGAAGAAAACCCCGATGGTCGGGAAGACAATATACGGGACAAGATGGAAGGGCGGAAGATATCCGGTTTGGGCCAGGAACCGGTTTTCGCCTATGATGATTGCGCTGATCGTGATTACCACAGCAAGCAGCGACCTGCTCCGGGAACCAGGAATGCTGACTTCAGTAATTATGGCGAACACAAGGACGAGAAGGGATACGATATCGTTGATCTTTGAAATGCTCATGAGCATGCGTTGATACAGTTCGGAGGAGGTGGCTGCCGAAAATGTCCATATGGCTGCCGGGATATACACGACAAGGCAGCTGACAAGTCCAATCCATGACCATTTGCCGGGTTCTTTTATTTCAAGAATGAAGGAAAGCATTGCTGTAATCCAGAGGATCATTCCGGAAATACGGACCATTTCCGAGGTCATGGTGGGTAGCATATCCCAGGCAAAGATGATGTTGGTCAGAAAGAGAAATGAACCTGCGTTGACAAGGGAAAAAAAGAAATAGCTGTTTTTGCTTTTATCCTTCCTCCTCAGGAAGATGAAAAAAGCTCCTATTCCCATGATCAGGGATGCCACCCCCAGCGCGGAAGGGAGCTTGTAGTTGAGGAAATTTCGCAAAAATACGACAAAGGCTTCGTTTTTTCGCTCGCCCAGGTATATCGGCGGGATCTGCGGGGCAGGTTCTCCGGGCTTCTTGTACTGGATTATCTCGACTTTTGGGTATGTTTTTGAGACCGGGTCCAGTAGTTCCGGGGGTATTTCCGTCAGTGAAACCCAAAACGTACGGTTTGTGCCGTGTTCTCCAGTGCTGCCCCTTGTCAATAGCGTCAGCTCGTTCACGCGGACTACGGTAGGAATATCCAATTGAGGAAGAACGACGACCGGTTCCTTGAGTGATTCCCATTCTGCGTCCGGAATGTCCGCAATTCCGTTGGCATTGAGTTTGAGGACAAAGGCATGGCTTGGAGAAATGCTGTTTATGGAGTTGCTGATATATAAGATGGCGCAGAATAATACTGCCGAGAGCGCAATGACTTTAATTGGGTAGACAATTCGCGCTGTTCTCAATCGTTTCCTCCACAGCCTACGCGCGACCCTGTGTTCCCGGCCCGAATCGAACCGGGAGCGCACTTTTTGGCTCCCTGGTTGATCCGTGGAAGTCCTGCATCTTCTATTAAAGATAGCACAAGACGGGTGCCCTTCCGCCGTCTGATTTCACGAACTGTAGATATAGATAGCTTCGCCCTCTTCAATGTATGGTACAAGCTGGATTGGTGACCGGCAAAGGGCAAGAGCCAGGAATTTAGGGATGCAATCGGCCAAGCCGCTGCGCGGGTTGCTCAACAGCGATCTTCGTAAGGTCCGAACGTTACCTAAATATAATATACTGGAGACTTCACTTGAGAGACGCCTTGAAATCCTGTCTGCGATGCCCCTTGGAGAAGCACTACCATGAGGAACAGCGTCACCGGGTTGTAAGGATGCCCGTTTCCCCTCCCCACGCCGCGCCTTGTCCCGCCCTCGTTTTCCGCCGCTGATGTCCGCAGCCTGATAGCCCAGCATGTTGACGAGACCTTTTCAAGCCTTTCCCCACCTCCTGCTTATGGCCTTTTTGCAGCGCGTGGTAAACGGCGGGGGCGGCATCGAGCGCGAGTACGCCGCCGACCGCGGCCGCATGGATCTAGCTGTGCTGTTCAGCAGTCACTGGTCCATCGTCGAGATCAAGCTCGTGCATTCCGGCGACGGTCGGGCTACAACGGTGACCGAGGGGCTCGGACAGGTTATCCGCTACCGCGACAGCATCGACCGCAGCGCCGATGCCTGGCTCGTGGTCTTCGACCGCAGGCCCGCGGGCAGGAAGAAAAGCTAGGAAAAGCGGCTCTCCTGGGAAGTGCGCGAGACTGAGGAAGGCAGGGTGACGGTGGTCGGTGGGTGAAGAGGGATTCCCCCCGGTTTCCTTCGTAGTTGGAGCCAATGCGCCTCAAGCTCGGCTGTTTGCTGTCAGGCTTTGCGGACTGCTTCCCTGCCAGCCTCGACTGCGGCGATGTTCATCGGGATCAGGCCGTGCTTGGACTTCGGGAAATAGCTTTTGAGCACTGCCTCGAGATGGGCCAGCTCCAGGGCTCCTGTAGCCTCGGCGAGGGCGCCCATCATCACCATGTTGGCGATGCGGAGGTCGCCGATTTTCGTGGCGATGGAGTTGCAGGGTATGCGTATGACCCGGAGGTCGGCGCGTTCGTGCCCTGCCTTGACGAGGTCCGAGTTGAGGAGGAGGAGGGCATCCGGCGCCGCGACCTCCTCGCCTATGACCAGGGAGTCTGCGCTCATCACGACCACGGAGTGGGCCTGGGTTACGAGGGGGCTTGCGATCTCGTCGTTCGAGACGATGACCGAGGCGCGGGCGATGCCGCCGCGCTTTTCCGCACCGTAGAAGGGGAAGAAGGTAACCTCGAGTCCCTCCTTCATCGCGGCATAGACCCAGGTCTGCCCCATGGAGATGATGCCCTGGCCGCCGAAGCCGGCCATGAAGGTCTTTTCCGTCATTTGACAGCCTCCAATTGGTTCTTTATCTCGCCAAGGGGGAAGACGGGCATCATCGAGTCCTTGAGCCACTCGACGGCCTCGACGGGCTTCATGCCCCAGTTCGTCGGGCAGGGCGAGAGGATCTCGACCATGGTGAAACCCAGTCCCCGCATCTGGGCCTCAAAAGCCTTTTTGATATACTGCTTGGTCTTCCGTACGTTGACGGGACTGTCCACCGAACCGCGCGCCAGGTAGCGCGTGCCTTCGAGGGTGGCCAGCATCTCGAGCACCTTGATGGGATAGCCCATGCCTGCCTCCAGGGGGTCGCGGCCCTCTGGTGCCGTGGCAGCCTTCTGGCCGATAAGTGTAGTTGGTGCCATCTGGCCTCCGGTCATGCCGTAGATCGCGTTGTTCACGAAGATCGTCGTGAATTTCTCGCCGCGGTTGGCTGCGTGGACGGCTTCGGCGGTACCGATGGCGGCAAGGTCGCCGTCGCCCTGGTAGCAGACGACCAGGTGGTCGCGCAGCATGCGTTTGACTCCCGTAGCCGCAGCCGGTGTGCGGCCATGGGGAGCCTGCACCGAGTCGGTGGCGAAGTAGAGGTCAGCCCAGATCGAGCAGCCGACAGGGTTGAGGATTATGGAGTTCCCCTGGAGTCCAAGCTCGTCGATGACCTCGGTGATGAGCCTGTGGATAACGCCGTGACCGCAGCCCGGGCAGTACTTGGTCTGGAGGGAAACGAGGCTTTTCGGGTGCTTGTAAGTGGCTTCCATCTTCGTATTCCTTTAGCGGCCAGCGCCGCGTGCCGATCCGTCACTGCGGAGGCGGCCGTCGAGCCGCCAGGGCTCGGAGCGTCCCGCAAGGATCTCCTTCGCCTTCGCGAAGACCTCTTCCTCGGAGGGGATGTTGCCGCCGCAGCGGCCGACAAAGTGGACGCTGGACTCCTTGCTGCGGGCGGATCGTGCTCCTACGGCAAGCAGCACGTCCTCGATCATCTGGCCCATGCTCATCTCGACACAGAGGAATTTCTTGCCCTGCTCGGCCAGCTCGGTGATCTCGTCATAGGGGAAGGGCCAGAGGCCTCTGGGCCTGAGGAGTCCGATTTCGATCCCCTGGGCCTTCGCAAGCTGGATTGCGCCCCAGGCCACGCGGCTCGAGCTTCCATAGCCGATCATCACGAGCTCGGCTTTTTCGCAATTGGAAAGGGTGACGCGGGTCTCCGTCTTCCTCACCAGGTCATACCTTGCGAAGCGGGCGTTGATAGCAGCCTCGAGCTCGGCGGGCACGAGGCTCATCGAGCTGACATGGTTGAAAGCCCGAGCCGTCCTTCCCTGCTGTCCTACAGCCCAGGGTTTGGGCAACAGCGTGGACAGGTCCTTGGGCTCGGGTAGAACGACGCCCTCCATCATCTGGCCAATGAGGCCGTCGGCGAGGACCATGACGGGCATGCGCCACTTGTCCGCGAGGTCGAAGGCCTCGAAGGTGAAATCGGCACACTCCTGGACGTCCTTGGGCGCGAGAACGATATGGTAATAGTCCCCATGACCTCCTCCGCGGGTTGACTGGAAGTAGTCCCCCTGGGCGGGGGAGATGCCGCCAAGCCCGGGCCCCGAGCGGGCTACGTTCACCAGGACGCAGGGGAGGTCGGCGCCGCAGAGGTAGGAGATGCCCTCCTGCTTGAGCGACATGCCCGGGCTCGAGGAGCTCGTCATCACGCGCGCCCCCGTCGCTGCCGCCCCGTAGACCATGCTGATGGCCGCCGTCTCGCTCTCGGCCTGGAGGAAGACCAGGTGGCGCTCAAGCATGTGCTTGGCCATGTAGGCGGGAATCTCGCTCTGCGGCGTGATTGGATAGCAGAAATAGGCAGCACAGCCGGCGCGGAGCGCGCCCTCGGCCATGGCCTCGTTCCCCTTCATGAGCAGTTTTTCGGTTTTCTCAGGCATCGCTTCCCCCCTCTAGCTTGTACACAGTGATCGCCACGTCGGGGCAGACCATGAAGCAGTTGCCACAGGCGATGCATTTCTCCTGGGCAACCTGGTTCGAGGGATAGTAGCCCCACGAGTTGGGCGAATCCGAAGGTGCGAGCACCTTTGTCGGGCAGGCGCGCACGCAGAGGTGGCAACCCTTGCATCGCTCCCTGTCTATTTCCACTCTTCCCTTGAATGCCATACCCACTCCTTCAGCTTGCCAGCGCGGCAAGGGCAATCGACGCGAGCTTGGTGTCGGCCGAATCGGCTCTGCTTGTCAATATCATGGGCTTTGCGGCGCCCATGACAATGGCGGCTCCCCGCGCTCCCCCGAGGTCCATGAGGCTCTTGTACAGAATGTTTCCCGCCTCGATGTCGGGAGCCACCAGGATGTCGGCGTCGCCGGCAACCTCGGACTCGATCCCCTTGAGGCGCGCGCTCGCAGCGCTTACCGCGTTGTCGAGGGCCAGCGGTCCGTCGATGAGGCAGCCTCTGATCTGACCGCGCCTGTTCATGACCGTGATGATCGCTGCGTCGGCCGTGCAGGGCATTTTTCCGGCATTGACCTTCTCGACCGCCGCAAGGAGGGCAACCTTGGGCAGCTCGATGCCGAGGGCGCGAGCCGCCGCAACGGCGTTCAGCACTATGTCGATCTTTGCGTTGATGTCGGGGGCGATGTTGATCGCCGCGTCGGTAACGAAGAGGAGCTTGTGGTAGTGCGCAGTCTGGAGCACTGCGACGTGGCTCATGAGCCTTCCGGAATTGATGCCGCTTTCCCTGTCGAGGGCGGCCCTGAGCAGGATCGACGTATCCAGGAGGCCCTTCATGAGTGCATCGGCCGAGCCCTCGCGCACGAGCTTGACGGCCAGGGCTGCAGCCTCCGCATGGTCCCTGGCCTCGTATCGGGCGAAGCCCGAGACGTCGATGCCAAGGCCGGCAGCCAGCGCGTCGATGGCGGCCAGGTCCCCGATGAGAATGGGCTCGGCGAGGCCAGCCTGCCAGGCTGCGCACACCGCCTCGAGGGCGGAGCCCTCCTGGGCGGCTGCCACTGCTATCCGTTTCCTGCCCAGGAGCCGGGCAGCCTCGACCAGACCGTCGATGCTCAGAATCGCGCTTTTCATCGGTACTCCATGATTCGGCACTCGCCCTTGACGGCATGGGTACCAGCCAGGGCCAGGGCCTCGAGTTCGCCCTCGCCCGGGTAGATGGTCATCGGGGCGATAAAGGAGCACATCTCGGAAATGCCATCCGCGATAGCCTTGCTATGGGCGATGCCACCGGTCAGGATGACCGCGTCCACCCTGCCGCAGGCTGCGGCCGCCAGCGCTCCGATGGACTTTCCGACCGTGTAGATGAAGGCCTTGAAGTAGAGGGTTCCTACGGGATCACCGATCCGGTAGGCGTCCTCCACCATGCGCATGTCATTGGTGCCCATCAGCGAGACCATGCCGCCTTTTCCGGTGAGCATCTTCATTACCTCAGCCTCGCTGTAGGTGCCTGAGTAGCAGAGCTTCACGAGGTCGGCTGCCGGGAGGGTTCCCGCGCGCTCCGGCGTGATGGGCCCCTCGCCGTTCAGGCCATTGTTGACGTCGACGACGCGGCTGTTGCGGTGGAGGCCGACGGTGACGCCGCCGCCCATGTGGGCGACGATCAGGGTGGAGGCCTCGTAGTCGCGCCCCTGCTCGCGGCACCAGCGACGGGCTACTGCCTTCTGGTTGAGCGCGTGGAAGATGGATTTCCGCTTGAATAACCTGTGTCCCGTCACCCGAGCGACATCCTCGAGCTCGTCGACGATGACCGGGTCGGCCGTGAAGGCGGGGATGCCGACCTCAGCCCCGAGGTCAGCTGCGATCAGGGCCCCAAGGTTGGAGGCATGCTCGCCGTAGCGCGCGGAAAGGAGGTCTTCCCTCATAAGCTTGTTGATTGCGTAGACCCCGCTCGGTATCGGCTTGAGCAAGCCACCCCTGCCGACAACGGCCGAAAGACGGGATACGGAAAAGCCACGTCTGTCGAGGACTGCCCGAATGTGCTGCTCGCGGAACCCATGCTGGGCTGCAATGTTCGGGTAGCGTCCGATTTCGTCACTGCCATGGATGACATTCTCGGAAAACAGCTCTTCGCTGTCCTCATATACTGCGATCTTGGTCGATGTGGATCCTGGGTTGATGACAAGGACCGAAATCGGCACGACAAACTCCTTGGAGGCAGGAACGATGGGTACCGTTCTTGGGCCAATCATAGCACTTAATTTTTTTAAGGCAAGTGAAAATTACAATAGTTGAAAGGCTGTTTCAACTATTGAAACTTTACTTGGAGAGGGTCCGGAGTATATAGACCTCTATGTAGAGTTCCAGGGCAGCATGGTTTTTCATTTTGAGGAGGGTCGGCGTGTTGGCCAGATTGGATGCCATGCCCTTGACCCGCTCGAGGTTGAACGAAGAGACCTTCATGGTGCGAAGGGTCCGGCGCAGGTAATCCCGGACGAGGCTGTTTACATCCTCGGTGAGGTTTTTCTTGGCGTCATTGCTCAGCATGGTGTTCCATCGGCCCTCGAGTTCGCGGAGATACTCCTCCATGCTCATCCCGGAGGGAAGGAGGCGATTGGCGATCTCCTTGGCTGCCTTGGCAAAGTCCTGCTTCCTGTCCTTGGCCGCTGAGGGGGGCGTGGATTCCTCGCTAGCTTTTTTCTCCGGCTGCTTCTTCCCCTTGGTAGTTTTGACCTTCTTCTTGAGAAAGAGTCTGGCAATGGCCCTGAGGATGGGTATCGAATACCAGAAGGGTAGGAGCATCTTCGCATCTACGGTCATGGTTTTGCGCGGCATGTCCAGAAGCTCGTCGATGGGTGAGAGTTCGCCATGGTTGAAGAAGCGGTCGATCTCCGTCGAGGTCTGGCCGCCCTTGGAGAGTTCGTCACGCACAAAGGAAAGGAGACGGTCCTTGAGGAGGGCGTCGAGGAGGGGCAGCCGCTCCTCGACGAGGGCGGACAGCACGCGGCGGTAGGCCTTGTCGTCATCCATCGCCGGCAAGCTGCCGAAATCCTCGAGCACCTGCTTCCATTGGGTGATGACCCGTGCCTTGATGTCCACCCGAGCTTCGCCGATCAGGCGCAGCACCAGTTGGAATAGGCGGTCCTTGGCGATGTATGAGCGCCGCCCCTTGCCTGTTGCGACGATAAGGTACTCGGGGAGGAGCCCGGCCTTTGCTCCGGTCGTAGCCTCCTTGAGCCAGGCTTCGAGCTCCTCGCGCGAGAACTTGCCCAGGAGGGGCCCACCCTTGGCATCCTTGAAATCGAGGATTTCGTCGAAGGAGAAGTAGTAGGGAGGCTTCCTGAGGTTCGTCTCGAGGGCCTTGTAGGCTATCTCGAGGTCGATGATGCGCTGGGCCTTGCCCTTGTACCAGTTGGAAAATATCTCGCAGATGACGATTGCCTGGTAAATCGACGTGTCCTCGGGGCTCATGTCGGTTTTCTTGTCGAGGTCCTTCTTCAAGTGGCTCGACAGGTAGGCCCAGAAGGAAAAAGTGAAGTCGCTTGAGGACTTCTTGAGCTCCTCGATGGCGTCATAGGGCCTCGTCATCACCAGGCTGAAGGCGTCCTTGAGGATCTGCTCCTTGGTACCGAAGGCGTAGAGGAGCTTGTTGTAGAGGTATTCCTTGTTGCCGCCCCGCCGGAGGTACTGCCTGACCTTGAGTACTGCGTATTCGGTGAGCTTGTTCGGCACGAAGGAGGAGGGGATGACGAAGGCTCTGAGCCCCTCCGAGAAGACAAGTCGATACAAGGGGACCTGGCGTTCCTGCACCGCCTCGGTGAGGAGGGTGAGGTCAGTCTCGAGGGATACCGCCTGGATCCACTCGCTTGGCACGATGACATTGAGGGAGTCCTCGTCGGGAAAGGGAACCTCCGGGTTCTCGTCCATCCGCTTGTACTCTTGCATGAATACGGAATTGAAGAACTCGGGCAGGAAGATCTTGGAGATCTCGTTGCCTACCATCTCGAGGGAAAGCTTCTTTTCCTGCGCCGCCTTGAGAAGGCGTGGAACAAGTACGACATCTGGATTGACAGCCAGGTCGCGGAAAACGGGGCTTGTCTGGTCAGCCTGTCGCGACTGGCGCTGCACAGCCTGGGCAAAGGTGCGGTAATCGACCGCTGCGAGCTTGTTGCGGTTTGCGAAGGCCCGCAGCACCTGGGGAACGTCAATATCGTGCACCATGGCTAGATCCATCGTAGCCTCCGGCCAGCGGCGAGGGCAAGAGGAAAAGAAAAGGCCGCTTCTAAGAAGCGGCCCATCCATCGCGAATCTCTCAAAGGAGATTCGCGCCGAAGATCGCGGCGCATTACCTGGTCTTGTGCCTGTTCTTTCTCTTCTTCTTCTTGCGCTTGTGCGTCGCTATCTTCTTGAGCTTTCGTTTTCGTCCGCAGGGCAATTGCTCTCTCCTTGACGGCGATCCTGATTCGATGAGGCTCGTGCCTCATCCCGGCTAAGTATCGTATTCTGCATGGCGTTTTCCTCCGCGTCAAGGGGCGTCGAGGAAGTATCTCTGCCTTAACGGACAGGGTGGCGAGGCCTGTCCTGCCTTCTCGGGCAAGCCAGGACGACCTTGTCAGGCAAGCCTGGATGGCCTCGCGGCCTTGCAAAGCCCGAAAGCTTGGTTTATAACCGAATATGAGTGTCGCTGGCCATGCAGGAATTCCTGAGGCCCGGTACGGAAAAGGAGCGTCAAAGACCATGATCGCCAAGTCCGACATGCCGAACATCAACGATAAGCGCCCCGAAGGGTTGAAGTCTGACGGTTTGCCCTATCGAGTCCTCATCGTCGATGATTCAATGTTCATCGCCAAGCAGCTGGGCCAGATCCTGACCTCGGAGGGCTTCGAGGTGGTGGGCACTGCTGGCGATGGACTGGCTGGTCTCGAAAAATACAAGGAACTCTGCCCGAACGTCGATCTGGTCACCATGGATATCACAATGCCCAAGATGGACGGCGTCACTGCCCTCGAGAAGATCCTCGAGTTCGATAAGAATGCCTGCATCGTGATGGTCAGTGCCCTCGGCAAGGAGGATGTCGTCAAGAAATCCCTCCTCTTGGGTGCCAAGAGCTACATAGTCAAGCCTCTCGACCGCAAGAAGGTCCTCGAGCGGATCCTCTCCGTCATCAAGAAGTAAGGTAGGGAAAGCCAGGCCGCAGCTTGCGTCGGCCTGGGATAAAAAGAACGCCGCCCGGCAGCAGCCAGGGCGGCGTTTCCATCTATTTCCCCACAAGGGCTCAGTTTTTCCCGAGGCGCTTCAGGATGTCATCGACCCTGGCGCGGTAGCGATCGGGGTTGGCCGTTGCGGCGAGGGAGAGGAAGGATGCACCCTCATCGTTGAGGCCGCGCGCTATTGAATTGAGTCCGAGGGCATAGTTCGCAGTCGGCTTGTCGCAGCCCAGGGCGAGGGCCTGCTTGTAAAAGGCGTCAGCCTGTTGGTACTGGGCCTTCGAATACGCGATGAGACCGAGGTAGTAGGGCACCACGAAGGCAGTCGGATCCAGGCGCTGGGCCTCGGCGAAGCTTGTGCCGGCGCGATCATATTCCTTCTTGTTGTATTGCTCAGTACCGAGGGCGACGAGTTCCGGGTAGGTCTTGCGTGAATCTACATACTCGCCAAAGGCCTTTTCCAGGGCATCGAGACCGTACCAGGTACCCACACGGCGGGCGAAGGCCCCCTGGTTGTCGGCGAGGCTCGAGGCAGGTCCGAGGGTCGCGATGGTTTCCCAGAGGAGTCTGGAGTAGTCACCTTCAGTATCGTTGACCAGGAAGGAGACAAAGGCCCAAGCCTCCGGGTAGAAGACCTCGACCGCAGCGCGGGCGTCCTCGGGGCTCGCCTCAAAGAGGCGGTCGAGCTTGATCAGGGTGTTCTTGGCCTTGAGCGCCTTGACTGTCTCGAGCCAGGCGAGGTTCTCGGCAAAACTGCTCTCGGCACCTGCTTCCTTCCAGCGCACGGTCTCGAAGCAGACCGCAAAACCGTCCCGGAGCCACAAGGGCGGGTCCTGGATAAAGGCCTTCAGGTACTGGACAAAGGCCTGGTGAGCCAGGCTCGCGGAGAACTCGGGCTCGGGTTTGGAGAAAAGGAGGAGCTCACGCTTCAGGGCGCTCGGGTAATGGATATACACGAAGTCGCCCCGGGTTTCGCCTGCTGACTTGAGGAGGTAGGCGTCGAAATCGGCCTTGGTGCCGAACTCGCGGACTATGAGCTTCCCTTGCAGGTGTCCCTCGTCGAAGCGGAACACACGGGCAAAGAGGGAGAAGAGATCCTCGAGCCGCACAAGGAGCTTGGCGCTTCGCTCGGCACCGAGGGTCGAGGTGACCAGATAGTGCTTTCCTTCGGTGGGACCCAAGGCGGCAGCTGACGTTGCTGCGGCTGCCGGTGACGGGGTGACCACCGGCGTTGCCACCTGGCTGGTCGGGGTGGACGATCCCTGGGCGCCCGCAAACAAGGCAGCGATGGCGAGCAAGGCGAGTACTGTACTTATCCTCTTCATGTTTCCCCCATGCGGAGTCTATATATCCCATAGTAGGAGTGTCGCGATGGACTGTCAAACGGACCTGCGCGACTTCCCAGCCGCGCCCTCATTTTGAGGGCGAGAAGCGATCGATGATTATCGTCACTTCTTCGATGAGTATCCCTGTGAAGCGCTCGAGGTTCTCTATGACATATTCCTGGAGGGCCCTCGCGTCACTGGCTATCCGCGCCCCGAAGGGAACCTCGAGGACGATGGTGAGGCGGTAGCCTTGGGAATCCGTTCTGATGTTGAGTTTGCGCACGTGGAGGGCCTTGTCGAATTCGTCGACGCAATGGATGACCATCTGGGAGAGTGCAGCCTCGGAGATCACGACGCGGCCGCGCTTGGCGTACTCAGGCCGGACTACGGATTTCTCGTAGAGCTTAGGCCGGGCGGGTGCGCTGCCGAAACTCCGCCTGAGGAAGACCCGGATGGAATCGTAGAAAATGGTCGGGTAGGCCTTGCGGATCTCGAGGGCAGGGACGGGAATGACGTGCTTCCCCTCGACCTGGCGTGAACGGACAGCCTTTTCGATATCCATCTTCGAAGCGATGTCCTCGATCTTGATGATCTTGCCCGGATGGGGAATCTGGAGACGCTCGCAGATCTTCCTGACCATGCGATCGCTCGTTCCTATCACGAGGATCTTCCGGAAGCGCTCTCGGTCGAGGGCCCGCGCTACATCGTCCCGATGGGCCTTTTCGTGGAAGAGGGCAGTCTTGACTGCGGTCATGAAGACCTGTTCCTTTTTGGCCGACTTCCCGGCGATGATGACATCCCCACCGATAAGGAGCCCGTCATCGATGATCATCTCGATGCCGTATTTCTGGGCGACCAGCTTGGCCCTGAAGCTCTTGCCGGTACCGCTTTCGCCGACGAGGGCGTAGACCCGCACGCCTTTGAGGGCCCAGATGGCTTCCCGTATGAACCTGAACATGTGTGCTCACTATATCCGGCGAGGGGGCAAGGGACAACGGGAGCTGCAGTGCCCTTTCCCCGCTTTTCCCTCAAATACTGTCTGTGCCTTCCGATATTCCAAAGTGAAGGAGTACCCGGAATGGCCCACGAGAAGCTCGAGACCCTGATGACAGCGATGGAACGGGAGGCTGAAGCCTTCGACAACTGCATTGAAGCGCAGCGCAAGTTTGCCCAGGCCCTCGAAAGCCGGGATTGGCCGGGGCTCACGAGGGCGATGGAAGCCCTCGAGGAGCGGTCCAGGGAAATCAGCAGGGTAGAGGCCGACCGAATCACCGCAGAGTCCTTCATGCGTCTCGATCTCGGCCTCGAGCGTGAAGGGATCCTCGAAATCGCCATGGCGATTTCCGAACCGGAACGGACGAGGCTCACGGACCTCCATCGAAGACTCAGGATCTCGGCCATGCGGGTACGCCTCGAGAACGGCAGCCTCGGCGACTATGCGGCCGCGAGCCGCAGCCTCCTCGGCACAGTGCTTGAAGAACTTTTCCCCGAGAAAAAGGGGAATATCTACGGGAAGTCGGGCAGGGTCGTCCACCCGGGACACGACGCGATCCTTGTGAACACCGCCCTCTAGGCGGACGGACCATAGGAGATAGGACATGCAATCGGCATTTTCGGGTATAGAGATCGCAAAGCGCGGCATCGGCGCTCACAACCAGGGCCTTCTCACCATCGGCCACAACCTGACTAACGCCTCCACCGAAGGCTACTCCCGGCAACGGGTCGATCTTTCTGCCGCCCAGCCCCTCTACGCCCCCGAGGCCAACCGAGAGACCACTCCCGGCCAGATCGGGCAGGGTGTCAACATCGAACGCATCGAACGGATCCGCGATGGGCTCCTTGACGGGAGGATCATCGGTGAGTCGGGCTTCGAGGGTTACTGGAGCACCCGCGACAAGAACCTCCTCGCCCTTGAGGATATCCATAACGAGCCGAGCGACTCCTCCGTCAGGACCCTGATGGACAAGTTCTGGGGATCCTGGCAGGAACTCGCTCAGCGTCCCGAGGACAGCTCCGCGCGCGAGGCGGTCGTTTCCCGTGGAGAGGCCCTCGCAGAGGGCATGCGCGACCGCTACCGTCGCCTCACCGATCTCCGCTCCGCCATCGATGGAGACCTCAGGGGGACGGTCGAGCAGGTCAACGGCATCGCCCGGGAAATCGCGACCGTGAACGCCGAGATCGTCAAGTCCCAGGCCATGGGCGACAATCCCAACGACCTCATGGACAGGCGCGACCTCCTGGCGGAGAAGCTCGCAAAACTCGTGCCGGTCAGTGTCGACAAGCGCGATGGCGACGAATACATGCTCCATGTGGAAGGTCTTGTCATCGTACAGGGGGGGAAGTCCCGCGATCTGGCCCTCGCCGGGGCGGACGAGAACGGCTTTGCCCATCCTGTGTGGAAGGAAACCGGCCTGGCCTTCAGCGCGAAGGGGGGGACCCTTGGCGCCCTCGTGGAACTCCGCGACGGCGACGTAAAAAAGGAAGTGCAGACCCTCGATACCCTGGCGCTCTCGTTTTCCGACCTCGTGAACGAGACCCACAGGGCAGCCTATGGCCTCAACGGAAAGACCGGCCTCGACTTTTTCTCAGAGTTCCCTGCGGTCAATGACATCGCGGGCAATTATGACAGGAACGGTGACGGGAAATTCGACTCGACCATGCTCTACCGCATGTCGGGGAGCAACAGCCTCGACGGGCAGGCCCTCCTGGGTCTTGCCGGGACCCTCACCCTCTCCGGCAAGGACGGTCCGGTGACGCTGCGTTACAACCCGACCGACACCGTCGCCGACGTCGTCAGCCGCATCAACCACTCCGGAGCGGAGGTGACGGCCCGCCTCGACCGGACCGGTCACCTCGAACTCCGCGGCACTCCCGCCTCTGGCGCTGATTCCGGCGGGGCCGACAACCCTGATTTTGTCATCCGCCACGTCGAGGACTCCGGCCGCTTCCTGGCCGGCTATGCGGGACTCCTCAAGTCGAGCGGACCTGCCGCTGCCTTCGACTGGGGGGGAGCGGACGCTGCCAATGTCCTGTCCATCGGAGCGAAGGATTTTGCCGTCGCGCCCCTGTCCCATCCTGCGGGCTGGCTCGAGGTAAGCGCGGCCATCAAGTCCGATCCCGGCTCCATCGCCGCGGGTTTCGGAGAGAACGGCAAGCCTGCAGCCCCCGGTGACGGTTCGGCCGCCATCGCCATGGCTTCGCTCCGCACGAAGGCCGTCATGGTCGGCAGCCAGCGCACCTTTGACGACCACTTTGCCGAGGCGGTTTCCCGCGTCGGACTCGAGGGCGAGCGGGCACAGCGCGCCATGCAGAGCCACGACCGCATCGGCAAGGACCTCCGCGACCTCCGCCAGTCCATATCAGGTGTCAACATGGACGAGGAACTCGCCGAGATGATCAAGTTCCAGCACGGCTACGCCGCTTCCGCGAAGTTCATGACTGTCATGAACGAGATGCTCGACACCATCATCAACAAGATGACCTGATGGAAATGACCAATTGGCTGAATAGCCGGGGGACACGATGAGACGGGTAAGTTCTGACCTGATGAACAACGACATGCAGTTCTGGCTCCGCCGGAACGAGCGCGACATGGCCAGCCTCGAGACGCGGATGGCCACGCAGCAGAAGATCGAGAAGCTCCGCGACGATCCCCTCGGGGCCGCGCGCGCGGTACGCTACGACTCGGTGGTGGAGCGCCTCAAGCGCTATGAAACCAATACCCAGGCGGCAGCCGACCAGACCAAGGTGACCGAGGGCTATGTGCGAAGCGCCGTCGACGTGATGCAGCGCATCCGCGAGCTGGCGGTCCAGGGCGCCAACGGGACTTATACCAGCGATGACCGCAAGGCCATTGGAGTCGAGGTGGACCAGCTCCTCAACGAACTGGTCTCCCTGGCCAATGCCCGTTCGCCGGACGGGACCTTCCTCTTTGCAGGCGATGCTTCGAGGACCGAGCCCTACCGGACGGTGTTGGGCACGGCTGTCGGCACCGGCACCGAGGGGGTCACCGGCGTGCAATACCAGGGGGGCTACAACGGGGCCCGCTCCGAGGTTTCCGAGGGCACGACCATTGCGCTCAGGCAGCCAGGCACGGATATCTTCTGGGCAGAGAGGCAGCAGGTGGCCTCGGGCTTCGATGCGCGCGACTGGCGTGCCGGAGCCGACAGCTCCATCGCGGTTGACGGCATCAAGATCGAGGTCAAGGCCGGAGATACGGTGCAGGCCCTCGTGGCCAAGATCAACGACTCCGGGGCGGCGGTACGCGCCAGCATCGACCCCAGGAGATTCTCGCTGATGCTCGAGGCGACCATTCCCCACCAGATGCGCCTCGAAGACCTCGCTGGCACTGCGGGCACTGCCGGTGCAGACGGAGCCGCTCCTGCCGTTTCTGACGGAAGGACTGGTGAAAGGTCGGGTCCCCTGTCCCAGCTTGGCGTCATCGTCCCCGGTGGCCGCGTACCCGACAACCTCGCGCCCTCGGCGCGCTCGAGCGGGGGCTCGCTTTTCGATGTCGTCATCCGGCTGCGCGATTCGCTCAACAAGGGCGATGTCCTGGAGACCGGAGGCCTCGCCCTTGCCGGCATCGACTCAGGGCTCGAGAACCTCACGCGGCGTGCCACGGAGATCGGCGCCAGGAGCGAACGCCTCGACTTTATCGCCGCGCGGCTTAACAAGGAGATCCCCGACGCGACGCGACTCCTGTCGGCCGAGACCGATCTCGACATCACCAAGGCGGTGACCGACTACCGCATGCTCGACTATGCCCACAAGGCGAGCCTCGGCTTCGCGGGGCGCATGTTCCCGCAGACCCTGCTTGATTTCCTCAGGTAGGCGCGGCATGGACGCACGGGAAGCGTTGAACCAGACACTTAGAGAGGGGACAGTGAAATGCGTGTGAACTCCAAGGCCTATGGCGAGATAGAAGTCGACGAGCGCCAGCTCGTCACCTTCCCCGCAGGACTGCCGGGCTTTGCCAAATTCACCCGATGGGCACTCCTGGACGCAAAGCAGAAACCCTTCTACTACCTCCAGTCGCTGGAGCTGCCTGAGCTTGCCTTTGCCCTCATCGACCCCTTCCTTTTCCGCCCCGACTATTCCCTCGACCTTCCAGACGAGCTCCTGTCGGAGTTCGGCATCGACGATCCTGTGGACGCCATTGTCTTTACCATCGTAACCGTCCCCCAGGACGGCAGCCCCATCACCGCCAATCTCCTCGGTCCGCTAATCATTTCGCGGGCGAGCCGCACGGGCATGCAGGCAGTCCTCGGGGACACCCGCTGGCGCGTCAAGCACGACATCATGGCTGAACTCGCCGCATCGAAGAGCGCTACCTGATGCTGATACTCTCGCGCCGCGTCAACGAAAAGATCGTCATCGGCGACGATATCGTGATCTCCGTAGTCGAGGTGCGCGGGGATCTTGTGAAGATCGGCATCGAGGCTCCCAAGAAGGTGAAGGTATACCGCCAGGAAGTCTACGACGCGATACGGGTGGAGAACACCGCCGCGGTCGCCGGTGCAGTGGCACTGCCGGACCTGCCGCTGTAGGCTGGCCCGGGAGGCCACCCTCAGGATACCCGCCCCCGCCCCGCCGCCCGCGCCCCCCCGCCAAAACACATGTATGCTCATATGAATACAAGTTCATATGTTCATGTGTTCATAGCTTAGGGAGTGTGCCTGCGCATCCCGGCCGATGGCCTGGCCCGATGGTTTGCGTCTGGCACCTCCCCCTCCGATCATCCCTCCCCCAACTCCTCATTCCGGGTTTATACTTCAAGTCCCGGCGTCGAGCCGGGCAAAGGAAGGAGCGCCAATGTCCCTCATCGAGAACTATGATCCCGAGCTCTGGAAGGCCATGCAGCTCGAAACCGGCCGTCAGCGCGACAATCTCGAGCTGATCGCAAGCGAGAACTACACCTCGCGCGCGGTACTGGAAGCCGCCGGCTCGGTGCTGACCAACAAGTACGCCGAGGGCTACCCAGCCAAGCGCTACTATGGCGGCTGCGAATTCGTCGACATGGCGGAGAACCTGGCCCGAGATCGTGCAAAGCAGCTCTTCGGGGCAGACCACGCCAACGTGCAGCCCCACTCCGGATCCCAGGCCAACATGGGCGTCCTTTTTTCGGTGCTCAAGCCCGGTGATACGATCCTCGGCATGGATCTTGCTCACGGCGGCCACCTGACCCACGGGTCACCGGTATCCTTTTCGGGCAAGATGTACAATGTAGTCCGTTACGGCGTGAACAAGGACACCGAGACCATCGACTACGACGAGGTTGCCCGGATCGCGCGCGAGTGCCAGCCCCGGCTCCTGATAGCGGGAGCCTCGGCCTATGCGCGGGTCCTCGATTTTGCGAGATTCAGGGCCATAGCCGATGAGGTGGGAGCCTTGCTGCTCGTCGACATGGCGCACATCGCCGGCCTCGTGGCGACAGGCCACCACCCCAGCCCCGTCAAGTTAGCCGATTTTTCCACGACGACGACGCACAAGACCCTGCGCGGCCCTCGTGGCGGCATGATCATCATCGGACGCGACGGGGACAACTCCCTCGGCATCATGAATCCCAAGGGCGACAAGGCCAGACTCTGGTCGGAAGTGATCGACTCGACGATCATGCCGGGCATCCAGGGTGGACCCCTCATGCACGTCATCGCGGCCAAGGCAGTGGCCTTCAAGGAAGCCCTCGAGCCGGGCTTCAAGGACTATATCGGCCAGGTGGTGGCCAACGCGAAAATCCTGGCCCGGGAACTCTCGGATGGCGGAGCGCGCATCGTCTCCGGCGGCACCGACAACCACCTCATGCTGGTGGATCTCTCTCCCCTTGGCATCACGGGCAAGGAAGCGGAGAAATGGCTCGACGAGGCGCACATCACGGTCAACAAGAACGGCATTCCCTTCGACCAGAAGGGTCCCTTCGTGACCTCTGGCATCCGCGTCGGCACAGCAGCGGTGACGACGCGCGGGATGCGCGACGGGGAGATGGGCCTCATCGCGGGCTACATAATGGACGTGCTCAAGGCCAAGGGGGATCCGGTGGCGATCGATCGGGTAAGGAAGGAAGTGCTCGGGCTCACCTCGAGGTTTTCCTTGCCGTGAGAGGCGCGGGCGTCCCGCGCCTGAAAGGAAACCCTGTCGATGCCATCTACAACGCAGGCCGTCGCCCCGGCCGACATGTTCAATCAATTGGTCCGGTCATGGGACAAGGGGCGGGACGAGCGGAATGCCTTCCATGACCTCATGCGTCGCAGGGTGCGGGAAGTCCTCGTGGTCGGCAGCGACTACGACTGCTTTGTCATGGAGGTTGACGGGGTCTTCGTCGAGCAGTCCTTCGGCGAGTATTTCCGGCTCAACCTGGACTCCGCGCCGCGAATCACCTCCGCAGGGGACAGTGCCGAGGCCCTGAGGCTCGCCGGCGAACGTGAGTTCGACACGGTCATAGTCATGGCAGGCAACGATTTCCTCCCCGCCGTCGAGACCTCCGACCGCATCAGGACCGAGCTGCCCCACGTGCCCCTCCTCCTCCTGGTGGTCAACAATGCGGTGCTTTCCTCGATCGAGGCTGCCAGTCCGGACCTCTCCTCCGTCGACCGGGTCTTCGTATGGAACGGCTATTCCAAGCTCTTCATAGGTATGCTGAAATTCGTCGAGGACCTACTCAACGCCGGTGCCGACGCCGATACCGGACTCGTGCGCGTCATTCTCCTGATCGAGGAGTCGGTCCGCCAGTACTCCCGCTTCCTCCCCCTCCTGTACCACGTGATCCTTTCCCAGACCCAGGCCCTCATCGAGGAGGAGAACGGCGACGGCATCTACAAGCTCCTCCGGAGCCGGTCCCGGCCGAAAATCCTCCTGGCCAGCGATTTTGAGCACGCAAGCGCCATCCTTGAACGGCATCGCACGCAGCTCCTGGCAGTCATCAGCGACATCGATTTCACGCGCGAGGGCGGTACGGAGCGTGAGGCGGGCCTCCGTTTCCTGTCACTGGCCCGCGATGGCGCGCCCGAGCTGCCCTTTGTCATCCAGTCGGCCGAACGCGCCGACCGCCAGCGGGTCGAAGACCTGGGCGCTGCCTTCCTCTGGCGTGACTCCCCCTCGGTCGAGCACGAGCTCGGACAATTCCTCAGGGGCAGCCTCGGCTTCGGTCCCTTCCTGTTCCGTGACCACAGCGGCGCGGTTGTCGCCGAAGCGCGCAACATGGAGGCTTTCATCGAGAGGATCGCCGAGCTGCCGCCGGACATCATCATCCGCCATGCCGAACACAACCACTTCTCCATCTGGCTCTCCGCGCGTGGCGAGCAGCGCTACGCCCGTATCATCAGGCCCTACCACCTCGACGATTTCGGGGAGGAGGAGGCGCTCAGGGCCTTTATCGTGCGGGTCCTTTCTGACATCAGGCATGAGCGTTCGCGCGGGACGGTTCCCGCCTTCGACGAAGCCCACTTCCACGACGACGATTCCTTCACCCGCCTCGCCAGCGGTTCGGTGGGGGGAAAGGGGAGGGGACTCATCTTTGCACGGAGCGTCATCAACCACCTCGACTTGAGCGCTGTGATCGAGGGCATCGATGTGAAGATCCCCCGCACGGCCCTGGTCGGCATCGATGAGTTCGAGCGCTTCCTCGACGTGAACGGGATCTTCTCCTTCGCCTTCTACGAGGCCAGTCCCGAGGAGGTCATCGAGCGTTTCCTGGCCTCTCCCCTCGATCTGGAATTCGTAGAGCGGCTCAGGCGTTTCGTGCTCGCGACCGACCGTCCCATCGCTGTCCGCTCCTCGGGACTCTTCGAGGACATGCTGATGGTGCCCTTCTCGGGCATCTACGAAACCCTCCTCATCCCCAATTCCGACAGCGATCCCGAGGTCCGCCTCGGTCAGCTCTGTGACGCCATCCGCCTCGTCTGGGCCAGCCTCTTCTCGTCGAAGGCCAAGTCCTACTTCGAGGTGGCCCGCTACCAGCGCGAGGAGGAGAGGATGGCTGTCGTCCTCCAGGAGGTCGTCGGCCGCCGCCGAGGTCGTTGGTATTACCCCCATGTCTCGGGCACTGCGCAATCCTACAATTATTACCCCATTTCCTACCTGAAGCCGGAGGACGGGCTCTGCGTCGCGGCTCTTGGCCTGGGCTCCTGGGTGGTGGACGGCGGCGCGAGCCACCGTTTCTGCCCGCGCTACCCGAAGCTCGATGTCGTGCAGCCCGAGCGCATGCGGGATAGTTCGCAGCGCTCCTTCCGCGCCATCGACCTCGAACGCTCGCGGCCCGACCTCCGCGCCGGCGAGGACGCAGCCATCGAGGAGCTGGACATCGAGGAGGCGGAGAACGACCCGAAGTTCCGCTTCCTGGCCTCGACCTGGGATCCGGCCAATGACCGCATCGTGCCTGGCTGTTCCTCGCCCGGGCTCCGCTTCATCGACCTGGCGAACATCCTCAAGCACGATGCCCTGCCCCTGGCGAGGCTGATCGACATCGTGCTCGACATCGGCTCTCGCTCCATGGGCTCGCCCGTGGAGATAGAGTACGCGCTCAACCTCGACGAGGAAACGGGAAGGCCAGCCTTCTACATCCTCCAGCTCAAGCCGCTCATCCGGAACGACCGTGGCGCCGATGTCGATCTGGACTCCCTGCCCAAGGACGGCTACCTCCTGGCCTCGGAGCGCAGCATGGGCAACGGCCGCGTCGGCGACGTTTCCGACATCATCTGGATCGACCCGCTTCGCTTCGATCGCGCGAAGACGCGCGATATCGCCCGCGAGATCGAAGGCCTGGACCGGAGGGTCGCCGCCGAGGGCCGGCGCCACCTCCTCATCGGCTTCGGACGCTGGGGGACCCGTGATCCCTGGCTCGGCGTGCCGGTGGCCTATTCCCAGATCGCCCACGCGCGCGTGATCGTCGAGGCCGACCTCGAGGACTTCCGCGTTGAGTCCTCGCTGGGCTCGCACTTCTTCCATAATGTAACAAGTATGAATATCGGATATATGACGATTCCCTGGAAAGGCGGAAGCTCCGGCAGTGGCGGCGGTGCCGATCGTGGTGGTGTGGACTGGGACTGGCTCCGCGCCGCGCCGAGGGGGGGCGAGACCGAGCACTGCGTGTGGACGCGCCTTGAGGCTCCCCTGGACATCGTGATGGACGGCAAGGCCTCGAAGGCGGTGGTTTTCCGCACGCGGCGCGAGGTCGCAGCCCCTGAGGACGAGGTCGCCGGGACCGGCTGGGGCTCGGACTCAGCGGAGTGACCGGCCGAAGCGGAGGAAACGGAGGGAACGCTTGCGGGGAGTGGCGGACGCGCCGTATCATCGGCCCATGCAGTACGGCGAGCTCGTCTCCTCCTGGGCCCTCGATCGGCGCGACCGTGGCCTCTTCCATGACCTCATGCGCTGGCGGGTCCGCGAAATCCTCATCATCGGCAGCCTCTACGACTCCTTCGTCGTGGAGGCCGATGGCTTCCTCACCGAGCAGATGTACGGAGAATACTCCAGGCTAAACCTTACCTCGATGCCTCGCTTCACCTCGGCATACACCGAGGAATCAGCCCTCGAACGCTTCGGATCGGGTTCCTTCGACCTCGTGATCATCATGGCCGGCCTCGACGTCGAGCGGCCCCTGCGGCTCGCCATGGAACTCAGGGCGCGCTCACCCACCGTGCCACTCCTCCTCCTTGTCCTCAACAATTCCACCCTCGCCGAACTCGACACGACCCGGCCCGAGTTCGCCTTCTTCGACAGGACCTTC
The DNA here is from genome assembly GCA_903821875.1 of uncultured Spirochaetota bacterium. Classification (GTDB taxonomy): domain Bacteria; phylum Spirochaetota; class Spirochaetia; order Treponematales; family Rectinemataceae; genus CAIJMU01. The sequence goes on along the minus strand of CAIJMU010000115.1, from coordinate 7,776 downwards.
GTGTGGAACGGCTATTCGAAGCTCCTCGTCGGCATGATCAAGTACGTCGAGGACAGCCGCAACGCCGATGCTGACACAGGCTCGGGCCTCGTGCGCGCCATCCTCCTCATCGAGGATTCGGTGCGCTACTACTCGCGTTACCTGCCACTGATCTACTCCATCCTCCTCAAGCAGACCCAGGACCTCATCGAGGAGGAGAGCGGCGTCGAGACCTACCGCCTCCTCCGCGCACGCACCCGTCCGAAGATCCTCCTTGCATCAAGCTTCGAGGAGGCCGAGGCAACCTTCACCAGGCACGAGGGATCGATACTGGCATTGATCACCGACCTCCGTTTCATGCGCGCTGGCCGCTTCGATCCCGAGGCAGGCTTTGCCTTCGCCCGCTTCGCCCGCTCGCGCAAGGCTGACCTGCCTGTCCTGATCCAGTCGAGCGAGGCGGGTGTCCGCGCGACCGCCCTGGCCATTGGTGCGTCCTTTGTCGAGAAAAGCTCCGAATCCCTGGCCCACGAACTCGGAGATTTCATCCGGAGCCATCTGGGCTTCGGTCCCTTTTCCTTCCAGGACGGGGATGGAAAGACCATTGCAACGGCGAGAACCATGGAAGAGCTCTCGCAGTGCCTCAGGTCCGTACCCGCTTCCTGTACAACCGAGCACGCCAGGCGCAACGATTTTTCGACCTGGCTCGGGGCCCGCGGCGAGTATCGCTTCGCCTCGATCCTGCGTGGCATGAGGGTCGACGATTTCGCCTCCTCCGAGGACATCAGGAGCTTCCTCGTACGCGTGGTGGACCATGTGCGGCTCGAGAAGGCCGAGGGTCTCCTGCCTGAGTTCGCCGAGGAGATCTACTCCCTGCCGGGTTCCCTTTCGCGGATCGGCTCCGGCTCGGTGGGAGGGAAGGGGAGGGGCCTTGAGTTCATCGCGAGGGTCGTCGAGACCGAGCGCCTGGACGAGGATTATCCCGGCCTCTCGATCGCTGTCCCCAGGAGCGCCTTTATCGGCATTGACCTCTTCGAGGAGTTCCTCGAAAAGAACGGCCTGTGGTCCGAGGCCTACTACGGGGAACCGGGCTTCGGCATCGCCGATCGTTTCGCCCACTCTGAGTTCCCCGGGCGCTTTCTCGAACCGGCACGGCGCTTCCTCGCTGCCTGCCATGCACCCCTGGCCCTCCGATCCTCGGGACTCCTCGAAGACATGGTCATGGTGCCGATGGCTGGCGCCTATGAAACAGTATTCCTGCCCAATGATGGGCCTGATATCGAAGCGCGGCTCACTGCCTTCCTCGCTGGCATCAAGCTGGTGTGGGCGAGTCTCTTCTCCTCGCTGTCCCGGAGCCACATCGAGGCCTCGGGTTACCAGCTCGAGGAGGAGCGGATGGCTGTCGTTGTGCAGGAGCTCTCCGGGCATCGCACTGGCATCTGGTTCTCGCCGACAGCGGCGGGTATCGCCTTTTCGAGCCTGGACAGGGCAGGTCCCGGCTTTGCCCTGAGTCCGGGCTTCGGCAGCCAGGTCAGCGGGGCAGGCAAGGGAATCTTCATGCCGCTCGCAAAGCCCTCCTCCTCCGGTCTCGACTGGCCTGACCGTTATCCGGTTCTCTGCCTTGATGGTACCGGCAACCCTCAGTCCTCAGATTCCCTCCCACTGTCGGAGACTGCCGCGACCCAATCCGCATCTCGGTCCTCGGCCACGGAGGCGGGCAAAAGAGTCCTCGCCGCCCTCCATGATTCAGGGGCCTGTGCTGCCCTCGACCACCTTCTTGGAATGGTTGGCCGTGCCTATGGCAACCAGGCAAGCATCGAGTTCGCCTTTGACTTGTCAGAAAGCGCCAAGCCCAGACTCGAGATCCTCCAGGTGCGGCCGCTCTGCTTCACAGGCGGCCCTCCCCCGCTGGAAGCAGCGGCGGCCTCCACCGAGCCTCAATTTCTGGCCGAGGGAAGGCTTTTCGGGAGCTTTCCCCAAGGGCGGATCAGGGACATTGTCGTGCTTCAGCCAGGCGCAGAGGCGCAGGGTCTGACAGAGGAGGGCAGGCGGGGCGATCCTGCCCTGCGCGCCCTCGACCGGGCTATCGCTGCCGAGGGAAGGGGCTATGTCCTTGCGGGTCCTGGCCTTCCCTTCGGCAGTCTTGTTTTCCCGGACGTCGCAAACGCCACCCTCGTCCTTGATCTGGCGCCCGCTGACATGACTGCCGAAAGCGCAGTTCCCTCCCTCGGCTCGCACTTCAGCTCCAACCTCATCGCGGCGGGCTCTGGCTGGCTCTATGCGCGATCCCTGTACGCGCGAGCCTTCGATGCGGAGGGCTCGCCGATCTCCTGGCTGCCCCCAGGGTTTACCCTCGCCGGAACTTCGGGTAGCTGGCTCAGGTTCAGCGCTCCCGGAACCCTCAGTCTTATCGGAAAGGGCGAGCTGGTCATGCTCGTACTTACGCGCCCCTGAACCCCGGGCAGCCCGAAGGAAGGCCCGGCCAGCCTTCGTTGACTGAGGCCTTTTTTTTCGGCATTATGCCGGTGCTCGCGCCGGGAACTGTCCTGGCGCGTCCTTTTGTACAACGTACCGAGCCTTGACCAGCATCCGGAGCACCTAATGGACGCACGCAGCATTGCCAAGAGCCTCCACCCCCTCGAAGTGAAGGTCCTTCTCCACTATGGACCCCAGGAGGATCTCGACGCCGGTCGACTGATCCACGACCTGGGCTACAAGGAGGGGCAGGCCAACCAGGCTTTTTCCTGGCTCAGCGCCAAGGCTCTCGCGACCGAGGCCGGCCGGAGCGCACGCATCGTGTACGAGCTCACTCCCTTCGGCCGCCAGGCAGCCGTTTCGGGCACCGCAGAGGAGCGCATTCTCAAGCACCTGGCCGACACTGGACCCGCGCGCCTGCCAGACATTGTCCTTGCCCTCGGGCTTGAGCAAAAGGACGTCGGATCGGCCTTCGGCCAGCTCTCCAAAGAAGGGGCACTCTCCCTCGACGGGGAAAAGCGCGCTGTCCTGGATCCCACCTGGTTCGTCACTGCCCATGCCAATGGGAAGAAACCCCGTCTGGCAATAGTGCATGATCTCATAGCCAAGGCTGCCGCCAGCGCGGACGGCATCATCGACGATGCGGAACTCAATGCTGCAGGAAAGTCCGCCATGGCCGGCATCGCCAAGAAACGCGGCGCCGGTGACTCGGTCTTCCGCACCGCTGACCGCGAGATCGTCACCTATCGCCTTTCACTCTCGACGATGGATGTGCGGATCGCCCTCCAGGCCGAGGGCCTCACCGGCGATGAACTGGGTCCTGTCACCTCGGACATCCTCGCCCGCCGATCCTGGGAAGGCGCGACCTTCAGGCCTTACAATGTGAAGAGTCCCACCGCCCGCCTCATGCCCGGTCGTCGCAACCCCTACGTCGAATTTCTCGAGTCGGTCAAGGACAAGCTTGTCTCCCTCGGCTTCGAGGAGTTCGACGGTGGCCTCGTCGAGACCGAGTTCTGGAACTCCGACGCGCTCTTCATGCCCCAGTTCCACTCGGCCCGCGACATACACGATGTCTACCACCTGGCAGATCCGGTCAAGGCCAAGTCCATCGAGGAGCCCTACCTTTCCCGCGTCGCCACAGCACATGAAACAGGTGGCGAGTCGGGCAGCCGTGGCTGGAACTATTCCTTCGACAAGGAATTCACCAAGCGCCTCATCCTCCGCAGCCAGGGCACGGTCCTCTCAGCACGGCAGCTCCCGACAGCCAAGGTTCCCGGCAAGTACTTCGGGATCGCGCGCTGCTTCCGCTATGACCGTGTCGACGCCACCCACCTCTCCGACTTCTACCAGACCGAGGGCATCGTCATCGGCGAGGATGTGAACCTCCGGACCCTCCTGGGCTTCCTCGAGATGTTCGCCGTCGAGGTGGCCGGTGCCAAGGAAGTGAAATACGTTCCCGGCTACTTCCCCTTCACCGAACCCTCCATCGAGGTGCACATCAAGCACCCTGTCCTCGGATGGTTTGAATTGGGTGGATCGGGCATTTTCCGCCCCGAGGTGACCGAGTCCCTCGGAGTCAAGGCGCCTGTCCTCGCCTGGGGCATCGGCATAGACCGGATGGCCCTCATGGCCCTGGGCCTGAATGACCTCAGGGAGCTTTTCAGCCCCGACCTCGAGAACGTCCGCTACCGCCGGGCGAAGCTCTGAGCGCCGCCCTTTCGATTGGAGTGAGCAATGCCCAAGATTGAAGTGAATGAAGGCCTTTTCTTCTCCCTCCTCGGCCGCAGGATGGAGCGCGCCGAACTCGACCTCGCCCTCCAGTCCGCCAAGGCCGAGCTTGACGAGTGGGATACTGGCACAGGCGGGGCGGGATCCGCTGCCTCGGACGATGGCGCCTCCGCCCGGGTGATCAAGATCGAGCTCAACGACACGAACAGGCCCGACCTCTGGTCCACCGCAGGCCTTGCCCGCCAGCTCAGGCTCAAGGACGGTGCTACCCGTCCCAATTACCCCTTCTTTTCCCGCCAGGGGGAGGTCCAGGCCGCGTCCCGCAGGGTCATTGTCGAGGAGTCGGTCGGCTCTGTCCGTCCCTTCCTCGCGGGCTTCTGCGTCTCGGGCAGGGGCATCGACGAGGCCTTCCTCAAGGACATGATCCAGACCCAGGAGAAGCTTGCCTGGAACTTCGGCCGCAAGCGCAGGTCCATTTCGATGGGCATCTACCGCAGCGCGAAGATCCAGTGGCCCGTGCTCTACCGGGCCGTCGAGCCGCGCTCGGTCCGCTTTGTCCCCCTCCAGGAGACCAGGGAGATGGACCTCCTCCAGATCTTGGCCGAGCACCCCAAGGGCCGCGAGTACGCATCCATCCTCGAGGGCGAACCCCTCCACCCCCTCCTCCTCGACTCAGCAGGGGATGTACTGTCCTATCCGCCCATCATCAATTCCGCCGACCTTGGCGCAGTGCAGGTCGGCGACACTGAACTCTTCATCGAACTGACCGGTACGGACCTGCCTTCGGTCACGCTCGCCTCGTCTATCGTGGCCTGCGACTTTGCCGACCTCGGATGGAAAATCGAGCCGGTCATGGTGGAATATCCCTGGACGACCCCCTTCGGACGCTCGGTGGTCTTTCCCTGGTATTTCCAGAAGCCCCTTGGCATCGAGGCTGGCCGCGCCTCGAGACTCCTGGGCAAGAGCCTGAACGTGCAACAGGTCGCCCTGGCCCTCTCCGTGATGGGCTCCTCTGTCGACATCCATGGCCAGTACGTCTCGGCCTGGCCGGCTGAGTACCGCAATGATTTCCTCCACCAGGTCGACCTCATCGAGGACATCATGATTGGCGTCGGCATGGAGTACTTCACGCCCGAGCGCCCGAGGGACTTCACCATCGGACGCCTCACGCCGATCGAACTCCTGTCGCGGAAGGCCAAGGGGCTCCTGGTCGGCCTCGGCTACCAGGAGATGATCTACAACTACCTCGGCTCGGGAAAGGACTATCTTGAAAAAATGGGCATAGATGGTACGAAGGTCATCCGCGTCGCCAACCCGATGACGGAAAACTATGAGTACGTACGGAATTCGCCCATGCCAGGACTCCTGGGCACCGAGTCGATCTCCAGCAAGGCCGCCTATCCTCACCGCATCTTCGAGGTCGGCAAGGTGGCCTTCCGCGACGATGGGCAGAATTACGGCGTTTCCACGCGCCAGTATCTCGGGGCCCTCTCGGTGCATGCCGACTCAGATTTCAACGAGGTCTCCAGCCAGGTCGCAACGCTGCTTTTCTACCTCAACCGCGAATTCTCGGTCGAGGAGCCTGTCGCCGGAGCCGAGGATCCGCGCTTCATCCCGGGCCGCCAGGCAATCATGATGTACCGGGGTACAGCCATCGGCGTCTACGGCGAGGTCCATCCCCGGGTGCTCTCAGCCTGGGGTATCGGCCTTCCCGCCGCGGCCGTCGAACTCGATCTCGACCTCCTCCTGGCATGAAGCCCACGGAGATCCCCGACGCAGCCGCGCGGGGATCCAGGTGATGGATACAGGCCTCGCAGTCTACCTGGTGACCCGCATCACGGTGGCCGGCCTCATGACCTTCCTGGCCATCATCCTGTGGTCCCGCACCAGGGATATCGCCTGGATGCTCATCGTCATCGCGGCCATTTCGAGCTACTCAGATGTCCTTTTCGACCTCCTCGTCCAGTTCGGACTCCTCGACGAGGCAAAGATGCAGTTCTTCGGCCTCCCGGTAGCCCGCATCGCCTTCGCAAACCTTCCCTACCTTTTTCTCTCCCTTTCCTTTCTCGTGACGCTGTTCCGAAAGCGAGAACGCTGAAACTCCGAATTCCCGGGAATATGCCCTCGCATCGCAATCAAACCCATACCCTTCGGGCGTAGATAGTGCGGAGGCAGCATGAAACTCTTCGCGCATGAGCCCTCGGGTTTCGAGGGCGATCTTGTCACCGTCGAGGTGGATGTCCGTCGTGGTATTCCTGCGGTGGACCTTGTCGGACTCGCCGATGGGGCAGTCAGGGAGGCTCGCGAGCGTGTCCGGGCAGCAGTCAGGAACTCAGGCTTCGAATTTCCCCTGGACAGGGTTCTCGTCAGCCTCGCTCCCTCCGCACTTCGAAAGGAGGGAGCAGCCTATGATGTACCGATTGCCCTCGGAATCCTCGCAGCATCGGGGGCCATGCCTGATCCAGGGGAGCCTGTGCTGGCCCTTGGCGAACTCAGGCTCGATGGACAGGTCAGCGCGGTCCGCGCCGTCCTTCCAGCGATAGCTGCAGGCCTGCGGGAGGGTCTCCGCAACTTCATCGTCCCACAAGGAAACGCGAGGGAGGCGAGGGCCCTTGGCGAAGGACGGATTTTCCCCATAGAAAGGCTCTCCGCAGCGACAGACGCATTCATCGCCATCCGTACTGGCCAGGCTCCTCCGGAAACCGTCGACCCGATCCATGTGGACCTGCCATCGAGCCTGGGCGACAAGGAGGGGGATTTTGCAGACATCCGGGGCCTCCCCCGGCTGCGACGGGCCATGGAGATTGCCGCCGCCGGTGGCCACAATCTCCTGCTCTTCGGCCCACCTGGTACCGGCAAGACCCTAGCGGCCCGGCGTTTCATCAGTCTTTTCCCCGATCTCGACAGGTCCGCCTCGATCGAGGTGACAGCCCTGCACTCCCTGGCTGCTGCCCTCCCTCCCTCATCCGGCCTCGTAGTCAGACCTCCCTTCAGGAGCCCCCACCACGGCGCTTCTTTCGAGGGCATCCTCGGCGGTGGACGCTCCCTTCGCCCTGGTGAAGCCGCCTTGGCCCACCACGGCGTCCTCTTCCTCGACGAGGCCCCGGAATTCCACAGGAATGTCCTCCAGGCACTTCGCGAACCCCTCGAAGACCGATCGATCTCCATCGCCCGTGCCGGCCGCTCAGTCCGCTTTCCCTCGCGTTTCCAGCTACTTCTAGCAACCAATCCCTGTCCTTGCGGAAACCTCGGCAGGGAGGGTCGCCCCTGCCTTTGCTCAGTTATCGAACTTGCCAGCTACTGGAAACGCCTCGGTGCTCCACTCCTCGATCGAGTGGACCTCAGGGTTCCTGTGCGCCCCCTGGCCCGGCGTGACCTTCTCGGTCCTCCTGGAGAGTCCTCTGCAGCCATAAGGTCGCGTGTCGAGGGGGCCCGGGAAATGCAACGTAGGCGACATTCTCCGGGTAGCCTTGTCCTCAATGCCAGCCTTGATCCTGCGATGGTTTCGAGGTTCTGTGGCTTATCAGGTATCGCCCAGGAAGCGCTTGTGGCTGCGGTCGCCCGACTGGACCTGAGTTCACGCGCCTGCCATTCCAT